>NZ_CP049107.1:3358198-3681397 GCF_011044255.1 Rhizorhabdus phycosphaerae | reverse complement strand
CTGACGGCCGGCTGCTCGCGCATTCGCGACCACAAGGGCTATGTCGTCGATTCGACCCTGATCAACACCGTCGCCCCCGGCGTCGACAACCGCGAATCGGTCGAGCGCACGCTGGGCCGCCCGAGCTTCGCCGGACAGTTCGACAAGAACCGCACCTGGTATTATGTCGCCCGCGACACCAAGCAGGTTGGCTATCGCACGCCCAAGCCGGTCTCGCAGATGGTCCTCGCCGTGCATTTCGACGACAAGGGCAATGTCGTCTCGGTCGACCGCACCGGCCTGGAAAAGGTCACGCCCGTCTCGCTCTACGCCGACAAGACCCCGACGCTCGGCAGCAAGCGCGGCTTCTTCCGCGAACTGTTCGGCAATATCGGCCGCGTCGGCAGCGTCGGCCCGGCCGGCGGCACGGCGGACAATCCGAACTGAGTTTGGGCAGAGGGCATGGGACGGAGCGTTTTTCCGTAACCATCGTTTTGCCTGCCCCTCCACCGTCCTGCGGACGGTCCCCCTCCCCGTTCCGGGGAGGAAATCATGCCCGCACTTGACCAGATCCTCCCCGGCACGGGGAGGGGGACCATGCGGAGCATGGTGGAGGGGAAGGCCGTGCTCTCGGCCATAGAAAACGCACTTTATCAGCGCGTTCTTCCCGGTGATCAGCCTGCGATCACGTCGATCCTGTGTGCGGCCATTTCCGCCTCCAGAAACTCCAGCAGATCACCGGCCATCGCGCCAGCCGGGTCGTCATACAGCGAGGTGAGGTGGGCCAGAAGGTCCTGGACCGAACGGGGCTCTACAAGCGCGTCGTAGATCGCACTGCCGACGCTATCGAGGCCCACATAATTTCCCGAGGCTGCATCGATCAGCACGCGTTCGCCATGCACTTCCATGTCAAGCAGCCGTTTTGCACGCGACACAGTGCTGTCCAGGGTCAGGCGCGATTTCATCATCTTCATGATATCCAACAGCTTAGCGAGTCCCATCTACTATAAATGCGTTGCCTGACTTCTGCTGCATCGGCTAGTAGAGGCCCTTCTGACGGCAATTCGAGGATGCGCAAATGGTCGATCATGAAATCGTTGAGGAAGCACAGGCTCCGACGCCCAAGCTCGCATGGACGAAGCCGCAGGTGACCGAAGCGTCGATCAACGATCATACCGCTGCAGCCGCGGCCTCGACCGACGACGGAGCTTCCAATCTTTTGTCCTAAACGTGGCACAATCAGCCCGACGTCGCACTTCGCGCTGTGTGAGATCGCGGAGACGGCAAACCCGTGACGGCGTTCGCCGCATTCGTCGCTTTCGACAACTCGCCAGCGCCGGACGGCGTCGAAAAACGCCTAGGCGCGGCGCTCGAAGGCGTGGGCCTCGAACGCCTTCGCGTGGTACGACTGCCGGGCGCGGTATTCGTGTGTCGTCAACGACTATTGGCGCCTGAGGACCGCCACGAAGCGCAGCCTTGGCAGGGGAACAGCGGCATCGTGTCGCTGTTTGATGGCCGGCTCGACAACCGGCTCGAACTGATCGAACGGCTTGGATTGCGATCCGCCCAAGGGAGCGACATCGGCGACGGCCATCTGGCGATGCTGCTCTACGAGCGCTTAGGGCCAGATGCCGCCCAACATCTTTTGGGCGATTTCGCCTGGGCCGTCTGGGATCCCCGCGCGCGACGGCTCTCCCTCGCACGCGACCATAGCCAGCATCGTGCGCTGTTTCATGCGGGTGAAAGGGGATGGCGCGCATTTGCGACCGGCTATCGCCCTTTGCTCACGCTTCCGCAGGTTCCCACGGATGTCGACGAGCTTGCCGTAGCCGAGCTTCTGCTGACGTGCACGGACACGAGCGACCGTAGCTTCTACAAGGCGATCCGGCACGTTCGCCCGGCAACGCAAGTCCAGTTCGGGCCAGAGGGCGAGAGTAGCCGCATCCTCTGGCGGCCCGATTACGATCGTGAGGCTCCGGCGGAACGCACTGCCGGCGATCATGTGGAGCAGATGCGGTCGCTCTTCGAATCGGCTGTCGCCGCCCGGACCAGAGTGATCGGGCCGGTCGTATCTTCGGTCAGTGGCGGCCTGGACTCCAGCGCTATTGCCGCAACGGCCGCCCGACAGCGCGCGCCGGACACGGTCCATGCACTTTGCGTGGTGCCGGTCGATGGCGAAGGCCTGTCTAATGGCGATCGCTATCCGGACGAGCGGCCTTTCGTCACAACTCTCGCTTCGCTCTACCCCAATCTCCAGGTCGAATATCTGGCTTCGGCCGACATCGAGCCTCTGGAAACGGACCCCGAGGGGTTCTTTCTTCAGGCGGGGATGCCCATGCGGAGCCCTTCGAACGCCGCCTGGCTGCTGAGGATGTTCCGCCGGACACGCGAACTGGGCAATGCGACGCTGCTCGACGGCAGCTGGGGCAATTATACGATCAGCGCCGAGGGCACCGATCGCCTGGAAGCGCTACGCCGGGCAGGCGCCTGGGGCGGCTATGCGCGCGAGATGGCCGCGCTTTGGCAGACGCTTCCCAGCAGTCGGAGCAAGGGGCTTCTGCGGCACGGCATCAGGCAGACGCTGCCCGCTTCGTTGCGCGACAGGCTATCGCGGCTGCGGCATGGCGAGCGGAAGCCCCCCTGGCAGGGGCTTACCGCATTCTCGCACGACTATTTCCGAGACCATCGGCTCGACGATCATTATCGTGAACATGCGGTGATGCTACTCGACACGCTCGCGAAGGGTTCGCGGCAGTCGATCATGCGCTATGTGCTCGAGCGTTCGCGGATGCAGATGGAAACCACGACCGCGCTGCGAATTGTCATGGGGGTTACGCTGTCGGATCCCTTTTCCGACCGTCGGATCGTCGACCTGGCCATGGCGCTGCCCGACAACCAGTTTCTTGCCGGCGGCGTCACGCGAGCCCTCGCCCGGCGAGTCTTCGCCGATCGCCTGCCCTCCGCGATATTGCAGAATTTCCGGCGGGGCGCCCAGAACGGAGACTGGCACCACCGGCTGACACCCCATCGTGACCGCCTGTCAGAGGCATTGTCGCGTGCGGAGCGATCGACTTTGGCCGCAAAAATGCTCGACCTGCCGCGCTTGCGGCGTCTCATCGACGATTGGCCTCTCGACCGGGAGACTGCTAACGCGCAGCAGCGTAGCTATCGGGTGATGCTGCTACGCAGTTTGCACGTTGCGCAATTCCTGAGCTGGATCGAAGGCGGCAATCGCTAATAACCGAGACGCGCCATCATCGCGCCATGGGCGACCTCGATCCTTCGCACCTGGTCGGCCGTGAGTACCCCACGCCATCCGTCCGCCCGTCCGCTGCGAAAAAAGCGGGCAGCCGCCTGGGGGCGCTCGCCAAATCCCTGCGCCGCTTCGGCGGCCTGCAGCCGGTCGAAGCGGGTGGCTTGTGCGGCTCGCTCGGGTGCATCCGCCGTAATTCGCCAGCCGAGATGAGCCGCGACGCGGCGCAGGACGGCCGGCAGGTCCGCCACCATATCCTCGTAGCGCAATAGTAACGGCGCCGGCGTCGCATCGTCGAGCCAGCTGGCCGTATGGGACGACCAGCAGCCGAGCGGCTGCGGAAGCTGTGCGGAAGGCGCCCCGTGCGGGCGCGCGAGCATGGCATCGGGATCGCCCATGAACGTAATGATCTCGTCGACCGCTACGCCACGGTGCGCGGCAAAGGACAGCGCGACGTCGCGAGGATCCCGCACGACATGGATATACGCCGCCGTAGCGTCGGGAGGGATCAGCCATTCGCCGCCGGGCGTGCGGACATAGGCGTCGTGGGCCTTGAGCAGGCTGCAGGCAGGGAGAGTAGGGACGAAGCGGCGGGTCATTTCCGGCCGTGCCGTCAGGATTTCGTCGACGCCCAGATCGGCCGCGTCGAACGGCATCACCATATCGAACGTCTCGCGCAGACCCGCGATCACCTCGTTCCGCTCACGGAACCCGTTGATATCGATCCGATCGCTGTCCGCGCGCATCGCCGCCATCGCCAAGCGCAGCCAGGTGTTTCCCGATTTGGGATAGGAGGCCAGCCATATGGCCCCGGAAGCTGGCGCGCCCGTCATGACATCTGCCCCAGGCGATTGACCAGACGTCGCGCAAACTCGGGAAAATCCTTAAAGTCCGTAGGGCGCCGAAGCTGGAACTGCGGCACGGCTGCGGCCAGCTTCGCTGCGGACACCATCAGATGTTCGTCACCGCCGGCGATCTTCCGACCAGCAGCGAGGCGGTAGGTTGCCGCCCGCATGCGATTCACGGCCTCCAGACCACGGAGCGGCGTCAGCAGGTCGAGCGGCGTCCCGGTCCCGGCTTCAAGATGGCAGATTGCCGCTAGCGGTAGCGGATCGGTCGTAAAGCGTGAGGCGCAATGCTCGAACCTCTGGAACCCCTCAATACTGCGCACCGCCCGCCCCGGCTTCAGTTCCAGCGCCTGGATGGCGTCGGCCCATAGCGTCTGTCGGGGAAATGACGGAAGAACTGCCGGGCCGTCGCCTTGAAAGCGAACGACGGTCACCTCGTCGGCGACCAGCGGGTAACCAAGTTCCACGAGCTTGGCCGCCAGTGTCGACTTTCCTGCCCCCGACAGGCCCGCGAAGGCAACCGCCGCTCCATCCATGGCGACGCTACTGGCGCGAAGGGGAAGCCATGCGCGCTGATAACAGAGAAAGCCGAAAACGCTGCCGAGCAGAAACACTGCCAGATCGGGAGCATCGAGCGACAGGCGCGAGTCCACGATAACCTCGCGACCGCCTCGGACCAGGAAGCGCGCTAGGCCGGGCACATCGAGCCGGCAGGCGCCGTCAGGGTCCAGCGAAAAGTAGCGGTCACTTTCCGACCCGGCTTCTGCGACCGGCCCGGTGAGAATCAGAACATCAGGGGCGCTGCCATCGTCGGGCCACGGAACGAGGCCCGCCAGCGGCAGCAGCGAACGGACGCGCAGGCCGCAGATATGATAATCGCGATGCTCCATCGGCGGGCGTCGTTCAGATGCCTGATCGTTCATCCCCCAGCGTCCCACTCGGCACCTCTTTCGCGAGCCACCTTCGCCCAACCGGTACAGCCGCCCCGCCCCTACGCCCCTTCTTGCTTCAGCGGACGGGCGAGCAGTTCGCTCACCACCTCCGCCACGGTCGCCTTGCCGGCGAGCAGCGCGCAAACCGCGTCGACAATCGGCATGTCGACGCCCGCCTCGCGCGCGGCCTCTGCCAGGACCGGGGCGGTCGCGGCGCCCTCGGCGACCGTGCGGCGGTCGGACAGGAGGTCGTTCGCCGAACGGCCTTCGCCCAGGCCTTTGCCGAGGGAGAAATTGCGCGAGCTGGTCGAGGAACAGGTCAGCACCAGATCGCCAAGCCCCGACAGGCCCGCCAGCGTCTCTGCGCGGGCGCCGCGCGCGAGCCCGAAGCGGGTCATTTCGGCAAAGCCCCGGCTGATCAGCGCCGCGCGCGCATTCTGGCCCAGCCCCGCGCCCTCGACGACGCCGCAGGCGATGGCGAGGACGTTCTTGACCGCGCCGCCGATCTCCGCGCCGATCACGTCCTGCGACAGATAGGGACGGAAGCCTGGGCGACGCAGCCGCTCGGCCAGCGCGCGACCGACAGCCTCGTCCTCGCAGGCCAGCGTGATCGCGGTCGGCTTGCCGCCCGCCACCTCATGCGCGAAGGTCGGACCCGACAGCACCGCGATCGGCGAATGCGGCGCGACAGCAGCGGCAACCTCCGACATCAGTTGGCGCGAACCGGCTTCCATGCCCTTGGCGCACAGCACCAGCGGCTTGCCCGCGCAGGAAAGCTCGACGAGGACCGAGCGGACGAACTGCGCGGGCGCGACCACGACGAGCGCATCGCAGACGCCCAGATCGGCGAGCGCGGCAGTCGCACGGATCGAGGGGCTGAGCGGCAGGCCCGGCAGGAACAGCGGATTCGCATGATCGGCGTTCACCGCCTCCACCACCTCGGGCTCGCGCGCCCACAGCAGCACGTCGGAGCCGTCGCTGGCGATCACCTGCGCCATGGCGGTACCCCAGGCGCCGCCGCCGATCACGCCCAGCCTCTCCACTTTTGGCGGGTTCTCGCTCATCGTCATGCTTTCACTCCGGCGCCGCGCGCCTTTTCCGCCGTCGGATCGAGCGGCCACCGCGCCCGTGCGGGCACCTCCATGTCGTCGACCAGCCCAGCCGCAAAACGCTCCGCGCCGGCCCAGGCGATCATCGCGCCATTGTCGGTGCAAAGCCACAGCGGCGGCGCCACGAAGCGCAGGCCCGTGCGTTCCGCCAGGGCGGACAATGCCGCCCGGATCGTCTGGTTTGCCGCGACGCCGCCCGCCACGACCAGCGCCGTGGCACCATCGGACGCGTCGAGCGCGATCCGCGTCCGATCGATCAGGCAATCGACGACCGCCTGCTGAAAGGAGGCGGCGATATCTTCCGGCTTGTGGATGTCTGCATCGCGGGCCCGCAGCACCGCGCTCTTGAGCCCGGCGAAGGAGAAATGCGGTTCGCCGCTGCCGACCAGCGGGCGTGGCAAAGGGACCGCGCGCGGGTCGCCCGACAGCGCCGCGCGCTCGACGGCCGGACCACCCGGAAAGCCCAGGCCCAGCAGCTTGGCGGTCTTGTCGAAGGCCTCGCCGGCGGCATCGTCGATCGTGGTCGCGAGCCGGCGATAGCGGCCCACGCCCTCGACGAAGAGCAACTGGCAATGCCCGCCCGAGACCAGCAGCAGCAGATAGGGAAAGGCGAGCGACGGATCGGCAAGGCGCGGCGACAGGGCATGGCCCTCGAGATGGTTGACCGCGATCAGCGGCTTGCCGGCGGCATGGGCGAGCGCCTTGCCCGTCATCAACCCGACCATCACCCCGCCGATCAGGCCGGGACCGGCCGTCGCCGCGATCGCGTCGACATCCGCCAGCGTCAGCCCGGCATCGGCCAGCGCGCCCTCGACCAGCGGCACCGCCATCTCGACATGCGCGCGCGCGGCCAGTTCGGGCACGACCCCGCCAAAGGGGCGATGCGCCTCCTCCTGCCCGGCCAGCCGGTGCGAAAGCACGGTGCCGTCGCTGCGCACCAGTGCGGCGGCGGTCTCGTCGCAGCTCGATTCGATCCCGAGGATGATGGCCATGCGGGGCCTGTAGAGCGAATTGCATCCGGAAGGAAATATCGACTTGGCGCCGGAAGCGGGTCAGCCCGCTCCGCTCTGCCGAACGACGCAGCGAAAGCCGATATGGCTCGTCGAGCTGTCGACCGCCTGTGCGTGCCGCGCTGCGGGCCGATAGCGTTGGCAATAGCTGGCCGCGCAGAGATGCGACCCGCCCTTGAGCACCTTCCGGCCTATCCGCACGTCCGGCATCGACGGATCATAGCTTTCCCGCTCCTTCCCGCCGCGCGGATTGGCCGGCACGCAGCAGGCGCCCTTGAACGGCTTGCGATAGCGCTGCGGCATCGACCACCAGTCAGCGGTCCATTCCCACACATTCCCGATCATGTCGTATAACCCATAGGCGTTCGGCGGATAATGGCCCACCGGCGAGGTCCGCTCCCAGCCATCGAGCAGGTCGTTGGCGTAGGGGAAAGACCCTTGCCAGTAATTGGCGAGCATCGCGCCGTCGGGCGCCAGTTCGTCGCCCCAGGCATAATCGCAGCCATCCAATCCGCCCCGGGACGCAAATTCCCATTCGGCCTCGGTCGGGAGCATCTTGCCTGCCCAGCGCGCATAGGCCTCGGCGTCCGGATAGGCGACATGCACGACAGGATGGTCCCAAAGCGCCGACAGATCGCTGTCGGGGCCCTCGGGATGACGCCAATCCGCGCCGAACCGGAAAGACCACCAGCGGCTATAGTCCTGGAGATCGACCGGGCCAGCAGTCCTGGTGAAAACCAGCGAACCCGGCAGAGCCATTTCCGGCGACATGCCCGGATAATCGCGAGGATCGGGTGCGACCTCCGCGACGGTCACATAGCCTGTCGCCTCGACGAAGGCTGCGAAGTCGCGGTTCGTGACCGGCAGCACGTCGATCCAGAAGGGGTCGACGCGCACCTCGCGAACCGGCCGCTCCTCCGGATAGAAGCGCTCCGACCCCATGTGAAAGGTGCCACCCGCGACGAGGCGCATAGCGGCCGTATCGCCTATCGCTTGCTGATCGACCGGTTGAGGCAGCTGCAATCCTCTCAGAAAAGCGTGACCCTGATGCTTCGAAGCGTGCCGGAGAAGCGGCTTTGCGTCACGTCATAATCCTCGCTGACCGATGAGATGCTGTCCTGTCCGACGTCGAGACCCTCGGTATGCGACATCCAGCCCTGCACCGTCCGGCCGATGCGACCGCTTGCGACTTCGCGGCCGTCGACGGTGATGGTCAGCATTCCCCCGGAGCCGGGCTTGGCCTCATCGATGACGAACCGAGCGGCCAGCTTGTGCGCGCCGGGCTCCAGGGGGGCGTCTGCCCGGACCGTAAACTGGTCGGCACCCACGGCGTTGTAATGGAATACGGGGCGGCCGTCCTTGATGTAGAAGGCATAGCCGCCGAACCTGCCGCCCTGCGTGAGCAGTACGCCCTGATCCTTTCCGGCCACGGCGACGTCAGCTTCGATGGAGAAAGACTTGCCGATCGTGTGGGGCGCCGCATCCTCGGCGATCCTGGAGACAGGGGCGGTGTACAGGAACTCCCGACGGTCTGCAGCCACGCTCGGCCTGCCGGCGGTACCCTGGCTGTAGTCGTGGATCGGCAGGATGTGGTTTCGGGCCGCCTCCTTCCAGAACAGCGCCTGCATCTCCTTCAACTTCGCCGGATTGCGCGCAGCCAGATCGTTTGCCGTCGTGAAGTCCTTGTCGAGATCGAACAGGGTCCATCTGCGCTCGTCGGGCTCGAGATCGAGCTTCCGGTCAACGCCCGCGCCGACTTCCCAGGCGAGCCGCTTGGGCAAGGTGCCGGCCAGCCAGCCATCGTGATAAATGCCGAAATTCTCCATCATCTCGAAGACCTGGATGGTCCGACGAGACGGCGCTGTCGGCGCCTCGAAGCTGTAGGCCAGGCTGATGCCGTCGATCGGCTGCTGCGTCACGCCGTCGACCGTTGCTGGGGCTCTGATGCCCGTCGCCTCGAGAATGGTAGGTGCGATGTCGCTGACATAGGCGAACTGGTTGCGGATCGCTCCCCCGTCACGGATGCGGCGGGGCCAGGAGATCACCATGCCATTGCGCGTGCCGCCCGCCTGCGACGCGATCTGCTTCCACCAGGGGAAGGGGCTGTTCATCGCCCAGGCCCAGGCCGCCGGGAAGTGGTTGTAGACCTTCGGTCCACCGAAATCGTCGAAGTGGGACTTCAACTCCTCGAAACTCTCCTTCCGGCCCGTGATCGACGACTGCTCGAAGGCCAGACCGTTGAGCCCTCCCTCTGCACTGCTGCCATTGTCACCCTGGATGTACACGATCATCGTGTTGTCGAAGTCGCCGTTCCGACGGATTTCCTCAATGAGGCGCCCCGTCTGATGATCCGAAAAGGCAACCGACGCTGCGAACACCTCCATCAATCGCGCATAGACGCGCTTCTGGTCGGCACTGAGCGACGACCAGGCGGGCAGCGAATCCGGGCGCGGCGACAGCCGGGCGTCCTTCGGAATGATTCCGAGCTTCTTCTGACGCTCGAAGCTTTGCTCCCGCACCGCGTCCCAGCCGGCATCGAACTGCCCCTTGAAGCGGGCTATCCAGTCCTTGGGGACATGGTGCGGCGTGTGGGCGAGCCCCGGTGCATAATAGATGAAAAAGGGCTTGTCCGGCGCCGATGCCCGCTGGGTGCGCAGCCAGCTGATCGCGTGGTCCGCCATGTCCTTTTCGAAATGATAGCTGGGGTCGCCGTGCGGCGGTTCGACGGGGAGCGTGTTCTCCACTATCGATGGAGCCCACATCGATGTGTCGGCGGAAAGAAAACCATAGAAATATTCGAAGCCCAGACCGGTCGGCCAGCGATCATGGGGGCCGGCTGCGCTCATTTCCCAGTCGGGCGTCAGGTGGCTCTTGCCGAACATCGCGGTGTTGTAGCCGCCATGCTTTAGCAGCTTCGCAATGGTCGCCGCACTCTTAGGAATGACCGTCGTATAGCCATCATATCCGGTCGGCAGATTGGTGACGTTGCCCATGTTCACATTGTGCGGCTCGCGCCCTGTGAGGAGCGACGCCCTCGTGGGTGAACACAGTGCTGTCGTATTGAACCGATTGTACCGAAGCCCCTGCTTCGCCAACCCATCGAAGGCCGGCGTAGGTACGGGGCCGCCGAAGGCCTGGGTAACCCCGAAGCCTATATCATCGGTCAGGATCACCAGCACGTTCGGCGCCTTGTCGGGGGCCTTTACAGGCGCGGGCCACTCCGGCGCATGCGTGGTCTCGACGGTCTTGCCGATCACGCGCACACCCTGTTCGGCGGCTACCGGCACAGCCGCAGCGATCAGCGCGGTCGTCAGAAGGGCGCCGAGAAGCGCGCGCGGCTTGAACATCATCTCACCTCGTGGAAGCAAAGGGGCCGTCCCGCGAACGGGACGGCCAGTCTGGGAGTCAGTAACGCCAGCTCAGCTGGACCTGCACGGTACGCGGCAGGCTGGCATAGCCGGCCTGGTCGGCGATCACCCCTGTCGCAGTCCCTGTGCCGCCCCCCGTGTTGGGCGCATCGACACCGCCGACGGCATACCAGCGGTTGGTCAGGTTCTTGCCGATCAGGGCAAGCTCCCAGCGGTCGTCGTCTGTATGAAGGCGGATGCTGCCGTCGATGTTCACATAGCTGTTCTGCCGGGTGAACGGATTGCCGAACGCGGTTGCGATATAGTTGTCGCTATAGCGCGCATCTAAGGACAGGCCGAGGCGCAGCCGGTCGGTCAGCGCCGCATCGTAGGAAGCGCCCAGCGACGCGGTCCAGAGCGGGGCATTGGCGGTCGGCTTCCCGCGCAGATTCTGGCGGGGGCGCTGGCCGGGTGCGGGGATGGTGCATCCGTCCGCGATGGTCATGCCGCCATAGCAGGGTGCGTTGGGCACATCGCCATAGCGCGCCTTGTTGTAGTTGAGGCTGCCGCGCAGATTGAACCCTGGGAGGGTGCGCGGGCCATATTCGAACTCCAGTTCGACGCCCTTGGTCGTCGCCGATCCTGCGTTGATCGTGCTGAATGCGAACACGGGCGCGTTGAAGAAGTCGATCTGAAGATTGCTGATGCGGTAGCGATACAGAGCGATGTTCAGTCGCAGCTGGCGGTCAAGCAGCGTCGTTTTTACGCCACCCTCGAACCCGCGAGCCTTCTCCGCATCGAAGGTGAAATCATCGACCGAAGCGGTTGCGCTCAATATGCCGGAGTTCGAGAAACCCCCAGACTTGTATGCCGTCTTGTAACCGAAATACAGATTCACGTCGCGCGTCGCCTTGAACGAAATCGTCGCTTCCGGCGACCAGTCGTTGAACGTCTGGTCGGCGAAGATGCGCACATTCGGCAGGAAAATGCCCTGGGCCACGCGGATCGGGTGCGCATAGGGCTGCTCGAAATAGCTGTCCTTGGTCTCATGCGTGTAACGCACGCCGCCGCTGATCTCGACGCGCTCGACAGGCTTGTAGGTCACCTGCCCGAACAGGGCGATCGTTTCGCCGTTGGTCTCCGAGTCCTTGCTATTGGCGAGATAGCGACGGAAGTCGGGCACAGCGGCCGAGTTCTCCAACCCGCCGGACGCGGTCCAGGCGAGATAGTCACGCTTGGTCTTCTGGTAATAGCCACCCACCATCAGGTTGATCGGCCCCTCATAGGTGGTGAGGGCGCGCAACTCGCTCGAAAAGGCCCGGAAGGTGGACCATTCGGTCGCGAACACATTTTGCGGGCCGGACGAGGAGATGAGATCGCCGTCGAAGCGGAAGATGTTGCGGTTCCAATTATAATTGGTCGCCGACGTGATAGTGACGTCGTCCATCTCGTAGTTGAGATTGGCGGTCACCGCCCAGGAGCGATATTCGTTCCCCATCGAGCCGTCCGATCCATAGGGAATCGAAGCGGCTATCGCCGCCGGGATGCGGTTCGACGATGATACGAAGCGGCGGCCGCAACGCACGTTCGGGTTGAAGGCAGCCGTGCCCGTGGGGCAATAATAGAAGACGTTGTTGGCGCCTGGATTGTCGTTGTCGTTGGTTCCGAAATTGGCCTTGAGCGTCGCCGTGAGCCTATCGGTCGGCGTCCACTTCAACGTCGTCCGGATGTAGAACTCCTCGGCGCGTCCGTCGCCTGCAGGATCAGAGACGTGGTTGGTCGGATTGACGACCTGCGCCAGCGAACTGCGATCCCGCGTCGGGTAGGTCTGTGCGGTTCCGATATTCCTGAAATAGCCATCGTACATCTTGCTGGCCCGGACGGCGACGCGTGCACCCAGTGTTTCCGTCAGCGGACCGGACGCGACCGCCTCGCCCAGGATCTGCTGACCAGCGAATTCATAGCCGAGCTTCGCACTGAACTCTGGACGGTCACCCGGGTCGGCCGTGGTGATCGACACCACGCCTGCCGTCGCATTCTTGCCGAAGAACAGAGCCTGCGGGCCTTTCAGGATCTCGAGGCGTCCCAGATCGAAGAAGCCTTCGTTGATCGTGCGCCCCTGGCCATAATAAATGCCGTCGACCACGACCGCGACCGACTGCTCGAGGCCGATGGAGGTCGTGTTGGAGCCGATGCCGCGCAGGACGAGGGTCGCGCCCGATCCGCTCGGCGCGCGACCGATGACGAACTGCGGGGTCGAGGCGGCGACCCGCTCGAGACTGGACAGATCGTAGCGCGAAAGCTGTTCCCGCGTCAGCGCGGTGACCGCCACAGGCACATCCTGCGTCGTTTCGACCCGCTTGCGCGCGGTGACGACGATGTCCTGAATACCGCCCTCTTCGCCGGCACCCTGCGCTACGGCGGGGCCCGCCACGACGGCAATGAGCAGCGCCCCGGACAACAGCCTGGCGCGTGCGGAATATCTGCCCTTCATACACCCATCCCCTTTTTGCTGCGCCCTTCAATGAACGCACTTGCGTTATTTTTTATTGGCCGATTTCTGGCCAAGAGCAAGCCGAGTCGCACCTGACTAGCAAAAAAGCTAGCGTTTCCGGCATATGATCCTAAGTCACCTGCGTCACAATGGCGTTGAAGAGCTTGTTTTCGAACGCGATCGCGTTAAGCAGCGCTATGCACCTTTTCTTTCGCCAGGCCGTCGAGAGCCCGGAGTTCGCGGCAGAGCTTAATCCCGCGAAGCGACAGATCATCCTCGCCGGCGAAAAGCTGTTTGCACGTCAAGGTCTTGAAGGAACGTCGCTACGGGAGATCGCCGTCGCCGCAGGGCATGGCAACAACAACGCCGTCCGCTATCATTTCGGCAGCAAGGAAGGGCTAATGCAGGCGATATTCGAATATCGCGCCAACCTGCTTGAACCCGTGCGCTTCGAAATGCTCCGCGAGGCTGCCTCGGCGAACGCGCTACAGGATCTCCGGACGATCATCGCCATGATCTGCCTTCCCCACCTGGGGCTGCGCGACGACGAGGGCAACTATTCCTACGCTGCCTTCCTGATCCGGTATCTGCTGTATCAAAGGCCGCAAGGGATTATGCATCCCGCCGACCGAGAAGGCCTTCCTGCGCTTCAGAGAATCCAGGAACTGTTTTACGCCCGCCTGTCGTTCCTCAGCCCAGCTGCTGGTGAACGGCGGCTGTTCTTCGCAACCCTCTCCTTCCTCTCCACCCTGGTCAATCGCGAGAACAAGATTTCCCCGATCAGCGACAGCGAGTTTGCGCCAGTCATCGAAGATGTCCTCGGAATGATCACCAACGCCGTGGATTCTCCCGAGTTCGGCGCCCCACCGCTGTTCGGATTGCACGCGGGATAGGCTAGCGGGCTGACGGCGATCCTATCTTAACCATTCCGCTCTACCAGCGCCGGATGGCAAGTCTCGCCCCGCCCGCCGGACTATCGGCGACGACCATCAGGACGCCCCTGCTGCGACGCACCGTTCCGGCCATGCTGCTGTTCGGGGGGATCATTGCCTGGCTGAGCTATGACCTGCTCCTGCTCTGCCGTTTCCTCGGCATGGGCGGCCCATGGCTACACGCGGGCTGGGCGGTGCTGACGGTTGGGCTGTTCTGGCTGCTCACATTGCCCAGGCGAGCCGACCTGCGGGCCGGACCGACGGTCGCGACGCTGTTGGTCTGCATCGCTGTCGCCACCCTGTTGATGGTCCTCGGTGGCGAGGGACGGATCCTTTACGCCAATCTCGACTGGCAGGTGCGCGATGCGGTGCTGAGCGACATGGTCGCGAACCCCTGGCCCTTCGTCTATCCCGACGGCGCGTTGCTACGGGCCCCGATCGGTATGTATCTGGCGCCGGCGCTGGTCGGAAAGGCGTGGGGGCGCGACGCAGCCGACTTGGCGTTGCTTGCCCAGAACGCCGTCTTTCTCGGCGTCCTTCTCGGGATCGGCTCGACGCTGTTCGCCGGTCGACGGCGGCAGTTGGTCGCGCTTGCCCTGTTCCTGCTCTTCAGCGGGCTCGACATCCTTGGTCAGATCAAGGTCGGTCATGCTGCAGGCCTTACCCCGAGCGCGCATCTGGAAGGCTGGGGGCCGTCGCAATATTCCTCTACCCTCACCCTCGCCTTCTGGGTGCCGCAGCACGCGCTGGCCGGCTGGCTCGGAGCGCTCGCCATCCTGCTCTGGCGCGAGCGGCGCCTCGGCCTGGGCGCACTGCTGATGCTGCCGCCGCTGCTGGCGCTGTGGTCGCCCTTCGCGGCGATCGGAATGCTGCCTTTCCTCGGCGTCGCCTTGGCCAGCGAAGCGCGGTACCGACGGATTCGGCCGGCGGATCTCCTGCTGCCCGCCATCGCGAGCGCCATGGCCCTACCCGCGCTCCTCTATCTGGCGGCGGGGTCCGGGGCCGTCGGGCTGCGCCTCTTTCCGATCGCACCCGCCATCTATCTCAGCTTCCTCACGATCGAGATATTGCCCTTCCTGCTGATCAGCATGGCGGGGCTGAAAGCGCGCTTCGGCGGCGCGCTGTTCGTCACCGCCGCGCTGTTCCTGCTCGTCGCGCCGCTGATACAGATCGGCGGCTGGATAGACTTCGCCATGCGCGCGACCATCCCCGCGCTCGCGATCCTCATCGCCCATCTCGCAGACATGATGAGCGGGGGCTGGCCGGCGTCGACCCGCCGCAAGGGCGCGCTCGCGCTGCTGCTCGCGATCGGCGCGGCCACACCGCTGACCGAGACGGTCCGGGCGCTGACCTATCCGCCCAGCCCGCTCGGACGGTGCAGCGTCTCGCGCGCCTGGGACGAGACCTTCGCCGTCTTCCCGAAGAGCGGCTATTTCGCCAATCCGCTCGACCTGCCCGGGACGATCCGTCCGACCCGGCTCGCGCAGGCGCCCGATGACCAGGGCCGGGCCTGCTTCGATCGCCCCTGGCAGCGCCCCGAACTCTTCTAGTCGGGGCTCCAAGCAGGCCCTGCTTCCGGGCGATCGATCGATCACGACAATCGCGGCGTTTCCGTTCGCGCCACAACGCTCTATGGAGCGCGCCATGGACGAGAATCCGGAATCGCGCTCGCCCTGGCGAACGGAAGCCAGGGCGCTAATCGCGCTCAGCCTGCCGCTGGTCATCGCCAATCTCGGCTGGTCGGCGATCGCCGCCACCGATCTGCTGCTGCTCGGCCGCCTAGGGCCCGATGCGGTCGCGGCGGGCTCGCTCGCGCTCAATCTCTATCATGCCTTCCTGATCTCCGGGATCGGCCTCACCAGCGCCGCATCGCCGCTGATCGCCAGCGAACGCGGCCGTAAGCTGCATTCGGTGCGCGACATTAGGCGCTCGGTCCGGCAGACCGCCTGGGCCGCAGGCCTGCTGTGCCTGCCCGCCTGGCTGCTGCTGTGGCAGGCGGAGACGGTGCTGATCGCGATCGGGCAGGATCCCGAACTCGCGGCCAGCGCGGCCCAACTGGTCCACGGTCTGCAATGGGGGCTGTTCCCCTATTTCATTTTCCTGGTGCTGCGCAATTTCGTCGCAGCGCTCGAAAAGCCGATCTGGGGCGTGATCGTCACCCTGCTCACCGTTCCATTCAATGCGCTGGCGGGGTGGGTTCTGATCTTCGGCCATCTCGGCCTGCCCGCGCTCGGCCTGCGCGGCGCAGGGCTCGCCAGCCTGCTGACCTCCTGCTTCATGGCTGTGGGCATGGGGATGGTGGTGGTGCTCGACCGGCGCTTCCGCCGATACCGGCTGTTCGGGCGATTCTGGGTCGCCGACTGGCCGCGCTTCAAGACGGTCTGGAAGATCGGCCTGCCGATCGCCATCACCGTCGGCTTCGAAGCGACCGTGTTCAATGCGGCGGTGTTCCTGATGGGCCTTATCGGGCGCCCCGAACTCGCCGCGCATGCCATCGCGATCCAAATCGCGGCGCTCTGCTTCATGGTGCCGATGGGCATTGGGCAGGCCGCAACCGTCCGCGTCGGCTATGCGCATGGCCGCGGCGACCCGGCCGCCGTGAAGCGCGCCGGCTGGCTCGCCCTCGGCTTGGGCGGGGCCTTTTCCGCGGGTGCGTCGGCACTGTTGTTGATCGCTCCGCTCCCGCTGGTCGGCGCGTTCATCGATATCCATGCGCCAGGCAATGCCGTGGTCGTGGACTTCGCCATATCCTTCCTGGCGGTCGCCGCGCTGTTCCAGCTGGTCGACTGCACCCAGGCGATCGCCGCAGGTGTGTTGCGCGGGTTGCAGGATACCCGCGTGCCGATGCTGTTTGCCGCCTTCGGCTACTGGGTCGTCGGAATCGGGACGGGCGTCCTGCTGGCCTTTCGCCTGGACATGGGCGGCGTCGGAATCTGGCTGGGCCTGGCCGCCGGGCTGGGGGTGGTGTCGGTGCTGCTGCTGTGGCGCTGGGCGTGGCGCGAACGGCTCGGGCTGCTGCGCCAGCCCATCGAGCAGCGCGGCTGAGCATCCTGCCGTTGCGGCCCTTTTGCTCCGCCGCCTCCTTCTCTATGCAGGCGCGATGACCACTTCCTACCCTAGCCGCCCGCTGCGTCTGGGCACCCGCGGCTCGCCGCTGGCGCTGACCCAGGCCCGCATGACCATCGCCGCGCTGCGCCAGGCCCATGGCTGGGCGGAAGACGCGGTCGAGATCGTCACGATCAAGACCAGCGGGGACCGGATCCAGGACCGGCCCCTCGCCGAGGTCGGCGGCAAGGCGCTGTGGACCAAGGAACTCGACCGCGCACTCCAGGACGGCGAGATCGACTTCGCCGTCCACTCGATGAAGGATGTCGAGACGATCCGCCCGGCCGAAATAGCGATCGTCGCGATGCTGCCGCGGGCGGACGTGCGCGACCGGCTGATCGGCGCGACCAGCCTTGCCGCCATGCCGCCCTCGCCGCGCGTCGGCACCTCCTCGCCACGCCGCGCGGCCCAGGTGCGACGCGCCCGCCCCGATGCTCAGGTCGTGCTGTTCCGGGGCAATGTCGATACAAGGCTGGCGAAGCTCGCCGCCGGCGAAGCCGATGCGACTTTGCTCGCGGGCGCCGGCCTGGACCGCCTCGGCCGGCCCGACATCGGCCATCCCATCCCGATCGCCGACATGCTGCCCGCCCCCGCGCAGGGCGCGGTCGGGATCGAGACGCTGGCCGCCAATGCCGAGCTCCGCGCCATCCTCGGCGCGATCGACGATCCGCTCACCAACGCCTGCGTCTCGGCCGAACGGGCGCTGCTCGCGGCGCTGGGGGCCGATTGCCGCTCGCCCGTCGCCGCCCTCGCCGTCCGCTCGGGCACCGGCCTCCACATGCGCGCAGAAATCATGACCGGGGACGGCTCCATTTGCCGCTCGGGCGAGGCGATGCTGCTGCAGACGAGCGACGCGGCGACACTGGCCGCCCGGCTCCTGCACGATGCCCCGCCGGCCCTTGCCGAACTGTTCACCGGCGCATGAGCCGCCGTCCACTCGTCATCCTGCGGCCCGAGCCCGGCGCCGGCATCACCGCCCGCAGCGCCCTGGACCAGGGCTGGCGGCCGATCGTCAGCCCGATCTTCCATATCGAACCGCTCGCCTGGGAAGCGCCGCCCGCCGCCGATTACGACGCGCTTTTCGTCACCAGCGCCAATGCAGTGCGGCAGGCCGGCAAAGCACTGGCGCGCTATCGCGATATGCCCGCCTATGCGGTCGGGGCGGCGACGGCGCGCGCGCTCAAATCCGCAGGCTTCGCCCAGATCCGCACCGGGCGCGGCGATGCGGCGGCGATGATGCAGACCGCCGCCGCCGAGGGCATTTCCTCCGCACTGCATCTGGCGGGCGAAGACCATCGCGACAGCGAGCATCCGGACATCCGGCTCGACCGTCGCCTGGTCTATCGCAGCGCTGCGGCCGGACGGTTGAGCGAGAAGGCCGAGGCGGCGCTGCGCGCGGGCGGGGCGGTCGTGCTTCTCCATTCGGGCAGGGCGGCGGAGCGTTTCGCACAGCTTGCGGACGAGGCCGGGCTGGACCGGTCGACGATCGGGATCGCGGCGCTCGCGCCGGCGGTGCTCGAGGCCACCGGCCAGGGCTGGGCCGTCTGCGCCGCCGCCGACAAGCCCGATGATGCCGCCCTTCTGGCGGCTGCGGCGCGGCTGTGCCAATAATGGCCACCAGTAGCGAACGAAACGAGCCGACGATGCAAGAAACAGCCGAACCCTATGGGCGCCGCCGCCGGCCGATCCTGCCGATCCTGCTGGCACTGATCTTCGCCGTCCTGATCGGCATGGCGACCATGGCATGGCTGTTCTATCGCTATGACGAGCTGTCGGACTTCGTCAAACCCACGGTTCCCGTCATTGTCCCGCCCGCCGCACCGCAGGTGCCACCGACGCTCGGCAATATCGCTCCGCCGCCGGCAGCGGCCGTGGTCGAGACGATCATCGATCAGCGGATCGGCCAGATCGAGGAAAAGGTCGAGGATATCGATGAACGCACCGCCGCCGCGAGCAGCGAGGCGATGCGCGCCGAACGCCTTCTGATCGCCTTCGCCGCACGCCGGGCGATCGACCGGGGAGCCCCCCTCGGCTATCTCGAAGGCATCCTGCGCGAGAAATTCGCCGGCGCCGATCCCCGCGCCGTGGCAACCGTGATCAGCGCCAGCCGCCAGCCGGTCACCGCCGACATGCTCCGCGACCAGCTCGAAGCCCTGCGCCCGCAGCTGGAGGCGGGGGCCGAGGACGAAAGCTGGCTCGATGCGGTCCGGCGCGAGATCGACGGACTGATCGTCATCCGCAAGGCCGGCGTCCCATCGGCCGCGCCGGTCGACCGCTTCGCCCGCGCGCAGGATGCGCTGGCTTCCGGCAATGTGGAAAAGGCGCTTGCGGAGATCGCGCGCCTGCCCGCTCGGGCCTCGGCGGCAGGCTGGATCGCGGAAGCGCGACGCTATGTCCAGGCGCGGGCTGCGCTCGATCGCATCGAGAGCGCCGCCCTGCTCGAGCCCGCCCTGCCGGCGAGCCCGGCACGGACGGCCGCTCCTGCCCTATCTGCTACGCAGGTTCCGCCGGCTCCGCTCTCGGCGCGCTGACGCGATCAGAAATCGACGGCGATACCCTTGAGCTCCCAGTCGCCATAGCGTGTGGGATCCGGACCGTCGCGACCACCCGACTCAGCCGCCGGCCGGACCTCCTCCGGCTCGGGAACGGGCGGGCTCGGCGACAGATGTGCGGGAGCCTTGACATGTGGTGGGCGATTTCCGGCCATCTCTACTTTCCCTTGCTGGCGTTGCCCCCGGATCGCTCGACCTGCGATTGAACCGGGGGGCCATGTCCCCCACATTGTCATCCCGAGGAGCGATGACAAGATGAACATGTTCAGGACCACGATGCTTCTGGCGGCGCTGACAGCGCTGTTCATGGCGCTGGGCTTCACGATCGGCGGATCGGGCGGTGCGATGGTCGCGCTCGTCATCGCTGCCGGGATGAACCTGTTCACCTATTGGAACGCCGACAAGATAGTCCTGAAAATGCATGGCGCCCGTGAAGTGGACGCCGGCAACTGCCCCGAACTCGTCGGCCTCGTTCACAGCCTCGCCCGCCGCGCGAACATGCCGATGCCCAAGGTCTATGTTATCGACAGCGAGCATCCCAACGCCTTTGCCACAGGCCGCGACCCGGCGCATGCGGCGGTGGCCGCGACCACCGGCCTGCTCGCGATTCTCGACCGCGACGAGATCGAGGGCGTGATGGCGCATGAGCTCGCCCATGTCCGCAACCGCGACACGCTGATCATGACGATGACCGCCACCATTGCGGGCGCGATCTCGATGCTCGCCAATTTCGGCCTGTTCTTCGGCGGTGGCCGCGATCGCGACGGCGGGCAGGTGCTCGCGACCATCCTTGCGGTGTTCGTCGCACCCTTCGCCGCGATGATCGTTCAGATGGCGATCAGCCGGGGCCGTGAATATGGCGCCGATCGTGGCGCCGCCGAGATATCGGGCAAGCCGCATGCTCTCGCCTCGGCCCTGGCGAAGCTCGCTCATGGCGCAGCGCAGATTCCCAACCCTGTCGCGGAGCGGAACCCGGCGGCGTCCGCCCTATATATCGTGCCCGGCCTGAGCCGGGGCGGCGACAGTCTCTTTTCCACCCACCCGGCGACCGAGAACCGCATCGCGCAGTTGCAGGACATCGCCCGCGCCATGGGCAGCCTTCCGACGCGAGCGATGCCGCCCCTCGATCGTCCGGCCCCGCCGCCGGCTCGGAACGGCGCCGTGCCCTCGGTACCGAAGGCGCGTCCCCGGGGCAGTGCGCTGGACCCCAATCGCCGCCGCTGACGGACGGGGCCAATGAAGGGAAGGCGGCACCGGCTTCCCCCTCTCCGTTCCAGCGACTAAGGGCTGGTCGGTGAACAACTCTCCTCCCGGCACCCCCACCCGCCTCGCGGCGTTGAAGCTCCTCGATGCCGTGCTGCGGCGCGGCGTCCCGCTCGAGGCGGCGATGGACGGCGCCTGCGCCGAACTCGACCGTGGCGACGATCGCGCCTTCGCCCATGCCATCGCCGCCGAGACGCTGCGGCGGCTCGACGATCTCGACCGGCTGATCGACAGTGCGACCGAGCGACCGCTACCGCCCGACTCGAAGGCGCGGATGCTGCTCAGGATCGCTCTCGTCCAGGCACTGGCGCTCAAGACCCCGGACCATGCGGCGATCACCACCGTTCTGCCCTTGGCGGATGGCGGCCCGCGCAAGCTGATCCACGCCGTGTTCAGCCGCACGATGCGCGAGGGAACCGCCCTGCCCGATCCGCCCCACCTGCCTGCGGCGGTGGCCGAGCGTTGGCGGCAGAGCTGGGGAAACGACGCCGTCGAGGCCGCCCGCCTGTCGCTTGGCGCCCCCCCGCCTATCGACCTCAGCCTGAAACCCGGCGAAGACAGCGCGCTCTGGGCGCAGCGTCTGGACGGCATCAGCCTGCAGCCGGGCCATGTCCGCATAGCCTCCGGGCGCCGGATCGTGGACCTGCCCGGCTATGACGACGGCGTGTGGTGGGTTCAGGACATCGCCGCGAGCCTCCCAGCGCGGCTGGCAGGAGCGGGCGAAGGGCGGACGGTTCTCGACCTCTGCGCAGCACCGGGCGGCAAGACGATGCAACTCGCGGCCGCCGGCTGGCGCGTCACGGCGGTGGACCAGTCCGAACCCCGGCTAGAACGGCTGCGGGAAAATCTGCAGCGAACCGGCCTTTCGGCTGCGATCCACGTGGCCGACGCGACCGACTTCGCAGCCGACACCCCGTTCGATGCGGTGCTGCTCGACGCGCCCTGTTCGGCCACGGGCATCTTTCGCCGACATCCCGACGTGCTGCACCGGGCAACGGCAGCGATCACCCGGGACGCGGCGGAGCTCCAGCATCGGCTGATCGCCCACGCCGCCTCGCTGGTCGCACCGGGCGGGCGCCTGATCTACGCGGTCTGTTCGCTGGAAGCGGACGAGGGCGAGCAAGTCGCCAAGGGTTTCCTGGCCGGGCGTCCGGAGTGGCGCATCGACCCGGTGCACATCGACGAGCTTCCGGAGGGAATCGCACCGGACAAGGTCGGCCGCGTACGCGTGCGGCCGGGGGCGCTTGCCGACAAGGGCGGCGGCGATGGCTTTTTCGTCGCGCGTTTCGTCCGGAGCGACTGACCAACACCAAAAAACTGTACTCAACAGTACGTAATGATTGACAGAGCGCCGGAAGCACGGCAGGGCGAAAACTGTACCTCATAGTACAGGATTCGACATGCAGCCCGCTTCCGGAGTCCGGTGATGGCACCCAATGATGTTCCGGCCGAAACGCTGAGGGGCGGCCGCCTGCTGGCTGCGGGAATCATCCTCGCGCTCGCCAATTTCATGGTCGTGCTCGACACCACGATCGCCAATGTCTCGGTGCCGCATATCGCCGGCTCGTTGGGTATATCCGCCTCTCAGGGCACGTGGATCATCACCTCCTATGCGGTAGCGGAGGCGATCTGCGTGCCGCTGACCGGGTGGCTGGCGATGCGCTTCGGGGCAGTCCGCACCTTCTCCGTCGCCATGCTGGGGTTCGGGCTCTTCTCCGTTCTCTGCGGTGTTTCGACCACCCTGACCATGCTCGTCGTCTGCCGCGTCGGCCAGGGCCTGTGCGGCGGTCCGCTGATGCCCCTGAGCCAGACCCTGCTCCTGCGCATCTTTCCGAAGGAGCAACATGGGCAGGCCATGGGAATCTGGGCGATGACAACGGTCGTGGCACCCGTCCTCGGGCCGATTCTCGGCGGCGTCATCAGCGACAACTGGTCGTGGAACTGGATCTTCTTCATCAACATTCCGGTCGCGCTCTTCTGCGCAGCCGGTGCGACGATCATGCTGACGAAGTCCGAAACGATCCGGGTCAAGCTGGGGGTCGACACGATCGGTCTCGTCCTCCTCATCTTGTGGATCGGTGCGCTGCAGCTGATGCTCGACCTCGGCCGTGAGCATGACTGGTTCGAAGACGGCTTCATCGTCGGCCTGGGGATCGTCGCGGTGATCGGCTTCGTGGTCTTCGTGATCTGGGAGGTCACGGAGAGGGAACCGATCGTCAATATCCGGGTATTCCGGCATCGGGGCTTTTCGGTAGCGGTGGCAAGCCTCGCTTTCGCCTTCGGAACCTTCTTCGCCTCGGCGGTGATCATCCCGCAATGGCTCCAGACGAGCATAGGCTATACCGCGACCTGGGCCGGCTACACGACCGCCTTCACCGGCGTGCTGGCCGTTTTCATGTCGCCCGTCGCGGCGAAGCTGACCGAGAAATATGATCCGCGCGCCATCGTCTGCTTCGGCATCCTCGCGATGGGGCTCTCCTGCATACCGCGAGCGATGTGGACCAGCGACGCCGACTTCTGGACGCTTGCCCTGCCCCAGCTGATGCAGGGATTCGGGCTGCCCTTCTTCATCGTGCCGGTGACGATCATCGCGCTCGGCGCCGTCGATCCGGAGGAAACCGCTTCGGCCGCCGGCGTGATGAACTTCCTGCGGACGATGGCAGGCGCCGTCGCGACCTCGATCTCCACCTCCTGGTGGGACGACAGTACCCGGGTCGCGCGCAACGACATCGTCGCCAAGCTGCAACCGGCGGACACCCAGTCGATCCTGTCATCGATGGGTATGACGCTGGACCAGGCGCTGGCGACGATCGAGCGGCTGGTCGATCAGGAGGCGGCCGCGCTGGCGACAACCCAGCTGTTCGTCGCCTCCACGGCGATCTTCGCCATGGCGGCATTGGTAATCTGGCTCTCCCCCCGGCCGCCCGCGGACGTCGACACCAGCGCGGCGCACTGAATCGGCTTTCGTGCCATCGTCCTTCTGCCGGAACGATCGCTGCGCTAAGGAGAGGGGATGAACCCGACCCTGAGGCAACTCCGCTACCTCGTCGCCCTGGCCGACCATGGCAGCTTCACGCGGGGGGCAGCGGCGGAAGGCGTGTCGCAGCCCAGCTTTTCGGAGCAGATTCATCAGGTCGAGCGGCTCCTGAACGGACGCCTGGTCGAACGCGGCCGACGGGCGATCCTGACGCCACTTGGGCGGGAAGCGGTGGCAGCCGCCCGGCGGGTCCTGCTGGAGGTCGACAATTTCCTCGCGACCGCGCGGCGGTCGGACGATCCGCTGGTCGGGACGATCCGGCTGGGCGTCAGCCCGACACTCGGGCCTTATGTGCTGCCGCAGGTCGTGGCGCGGCTGCATTTGGTCAGCCCTTCGCTAAGGGTGCATGTCCGCGAGGGCCTGCCCAACAAGCTGACCGAACATCTGCTGAGCGGGATCCACGACGTCATTCTGGTGCAATTGCCGGTGGACGGCGGAAATCTGCACATTGAATCGCTGTTCCGGGAGCCGCTGCTGATCGCCATGGCGGCGGACGATCCGCTGCGTGGTGCCGACAATATAGGGCTCGACGATCTGCGCGGACGCGGACTCCTCACGCTGCAGCCCGAATATCGGATGAGCGATCAGATCGTGGCGCTGGCAGCCGCCGCCGACGCGCAGGTCCTGCGCGATTATGAAGGAACCAGCCTGGACGCCATCCGGCAGATGGCCGGCATGGGCATGGGCCTCGCCCTGCTGCCCGAACGCTATGTTCGGCAGGAAGTCCGCGAGGATGACGACGTCGTCGTCCGTCCCTTTGCGCAAGGCCGCTATTATCGCGAGATCGGTCTGGTCTGGCGCGCCGGGTCGGGCCGCGCGCCAGCCTTTCTTGCACTCGCGGATATGTTGAGACAAACGATTGCGTGACAAAGAGTTGCTGCACTGCAACCAATAGGAAATACCTATCGAACATATAGCTGAGGTCGGGCTAGACATATCGATCGACAATACCACCTTTGGGCATCGAACGTGGAGGTCATGGTGGCGGGACAAAAATATGGCGTGAGGGCGCTCGGGGGCTGGATCAAGCTCGTCCTCGCGCCCGATGCTGGCTTTCTGAAGATCGCCGCCGTTTATGGCGTTGCGATCTCTCTGCTGTCGTTGGCTACACCGATCTCGGTCCAGCTGCTTATCAACTCGGTCGCGAACACGGCGCTTCCCGCGCCGCTGTTCACCCTGTCATTGATCCTGTTCCTGCTGCTCGCCCTGTCGGGCATATTGTCGGCGATCCGGATTCATGTGATGGCGCGGTTCGAGCGGCGATGGTTCGCGCGGATCGTGGCGGAAATCACGCTGCGCGCGGTGCATGCGCAGAACCCGTTCTTCACCGACACGCTGCGCGGCGACCTGTTCAATCGCTATTTCGACCTGATGACGGTGCAGAAGGCGCTACCCAGCCTGATCATCGGCGGCTTCACCATCGCCCTCCAGGGCATCATCGGCCTGGCCGTCACGAGTTTCTACCATCCGTTCTTTCTCGCGTTCAACGCCGTGTTGGTGCTGCTCCTTTTCATCGTCTGGCAGTTCTGGGCGTCGGGCGCGATTTCCAGCGCCGTCGAAAAGAGCCAGGCGAAACACAGTGCGGCGCACTGGCTCGAAAGCGTCGGCAGTTCCAACGGCTTCTATAAATCGAGCCGCCACCTGACGCATGCCATCCAGCGTTCGGAAGCGCTCACGGCCGGATATGTCGCAGCCCATCGCAAACATTTCAGCTACACCTTCGCCCAAACGATCGCCCTGCTGTTCATCTACGCGCTGGCCAGCGCCACGCTGCTCGCGCTTGGGGGATGGCTGATCATCCGCGGAGAGCTGTCGATCGGTCAGCTCGTCGCGGCAGAGCTGATCCTTTCGGGGGTCTTTTACGGCATCTCGCAGTTCGGCACCTATCTCGAAGCGCTGTACGAGTTCGCCGCAGGCCTCGAGGAACTGTCGCTGTTCTGGGAAATCCCGCAGGAACAGGGGCAGACCGGCGGGACCGGACCGGCCGACGGATCGGTGAAGCTGCGGGGTGCCGAATATGGCGATCATCGCTTCGACTTTGCGATCGAAAGCGGGGAGCAGCTGGTCGTCATGGCAGCCGCGGGCGTGGAAGGCTCCCTGTCCCGCCTTCTCAAGCGCCACACCCTTGCCAGGCGCGGGATGGTCCTGATCGGCGGAGGGGATATTTCGGGTTTCGACATGTACCGGCTGCGCGCCGATATCATGGTGTTCGACCGACCCAGCTTCGTGGAGATGTCGATCCGCGACTATTTGCGCCTGGCCGCATCCGGTACGCAGGACGGCATGATCGGCGTGCTGGAGACGGTCGATCTGGCCGGGCGGATCAGCAGCCTCGAGAAGGGCCTCGATACGATCATCTCCAGTTCGGGCTGGCCGCTCTCGGTGGGCGAGCTGATGGCGCTCAAGCTTGCGGCGGCATTGCTCGCACGCCCCAAGCTGCTGGTGCTGTCCCCGCTCTATGATCTGTTGCCCCCGGACTGTCTGAACCGTGCTCTGGACAGGCTCCGCGAAAGCGGAACGACCGTGCTGCAATTCACCCGTCGTCCGGAAGGCATTGTGCGCGACGGCTATCTGTGGATTGGCGCAACCAGCCAGATGCGCTGCGAAACCGATGCCGACCTCATGGAAACGGCCAAGCGGGAAGGATCGGCAAATGCCCTTCAAGCCTGAACATATCCGGCATTTCCACACGCTCGCCTCGCTCCAGCCGCCGAGGATGGCGCGGGTCATCGCGTGGATACTGAGCGTTGCCATCGGGATCATCGCGATCCTGCTGTTCATCGTGCCCTGGGTGCAGACATCCGCCGGAACCGGGCAGGTCATAGCCCTGTCACCGCTCGACCGCGTCCAGCCGATTACCGCTCTGGTGCCAGGCCGGGTCGAGAAATGGTTCGTGCAGGACGGCCAGGTGGTCGCAAAGGGCGACAAGATTGCCCTGCTCGTCGACAACGACCCCAATCTTATTGCGCGGTTGCAGGCCGAACGGGCGCAGGTGGCGGCCGAAGTCGCCTCGGTCCAGCAGGCGATCGCGGTCGCGCAGCTCGATGTGAACCGCTCGGCACAGCTCTTTTCCGAGGGGCTGATCGCGCGGCGCGACTACGAAGCCACGCAGATCAAGGTCGCCGAACAGCAGGCAAAGCTGGCAGAATCGCGCGCCAAGCTGAACCGCGCCGACCTGGCCCTGAACCGCCAGTCCGCGCTGCTCGTCACTGCGCCGCGCGACGGACGGATACAGTCGATCAACGCGGTCGCCGGCGCCACGCTCGTCACCGCGGGCAGCCAGCTCGCGATGCTCGCGCCCGAAACCCCGGCACGGGTTATCGAGCTCATGATCGACGGCCGCGACATCGCGCTCGTCCGGCCCGGCCGGACGGTCCGCCTCGCCTTCGAAGGCTGGCCCGCGATCCAGTTCAGTGGCTGGCCATCGGTCGCGCAAGGCATGTTCGACGGGCGCGTCCGCTCGATCGACCCGTCGGCTCAGGCGACGGGCCTGTTCCGTGTCATCGTCGAGGAAGCCCCGGGCAAGGCCCCCTGGCCGGCGGCCGCCTATGTGCGGGTCGGCGCGAAAGTGCGCGGCTGGATCCAGATGGAAACCGTGCCGCTCGGTTACGAGCTGTGGCGCCAGCTCAACGACTTCCCGCTCGAGTTCCGCCGTCCCGCCCAGGAGTCCGAAGCCGGCTATCCTTCTGTCGCGACGAGCAAGGATCAGGGCAAATGATGCGTTGGCTCGTGACGGTGCTGGCAGCAATGGCGGCGCTCTTGCCGGCGCAGGTGGGAGCCGCTCCGCTGACGCTGGAGGAGCTGCTCCGCTCCTCCGCACAGCACGCGCCGGCCAT
Source organism: Rhizorhabdus phycosphaerae (assembly GCF_011044255.1). Taxonomy (NCBI): domain Bacteria; kingdom Pseudomonadati; phylum Pseudomonadota; class Alphaproteobacteria; order Sphingomonadales; family Rhizorhabdaceae; genus Rhizorhabdus; species Rhizorhabdus phycosphaerae. Next base: position 3,653,700 of record NZ_CP049107.1, on the reverse strand, counting down.
CCTCGATGCCATCGCCAAACAACGCCAGATGGAGGGCCGCCGCCTCTCCGCGCAGGGCGCTTTCGACCTGCTGTTCGAAGCCGACGCGACCAGCCGGCTGACCGGCACCTATGACGGCACGATCATCGAGGGCAAGGCCAGTCAGCCGCTGCTGAGCAATGGCGGCGGCCTCTATGCCGGCTACCGGGTCTCGCGCGGCGACTTCCCCATCTATGAGGACAAATCCTTCACCAACCGGCTGGGCGAGGTAAAGCTCGGAGGCTATTTCGCGCTGCTCCGGGACCGTTTCATCGACGACCGGCGGGCGAAGCTGTCGCTGGCGGAGCGCGACATCGATATCGCCAAGCTCGACCGGGACATGGTGGCGATCGGGGTCCAGCGACGCGCGATCGACGCCTATCAAAACTGGGTCGCCGCAGGGCAGCGCGTTGCGATTTATCGCGACCTGCTGAAGCTTGCGACCGATCGTCAGCAATCGATCGAACAACAGGTAAAACGGGGCTCGCGGCCGGAGATTCTCGCGACCGAGAACCGCCAGAACATGATCCGGCGCGAAGCACTGCTGGTGCGCGCCGAGCAGGACCTGGCGGCTGCCGCTAACGCATTGTCGCTGTTTCTGCGCGACGAGGCCGGCACCCCGGTCGTGGTCGATCGCGGCCGGCTTCCAGAGAGCTTTCCGACCTTCAGGCTCCCGCCGACGAGCGCCCTCGAAGGCATGCCTGTGTCACGGCCCGATCTCGATGCCATATTGGTGCGCCTCGATCAGACACGCACCAGGATTCAGCTTGCCGAAAACGAGATGTCGCCCCGTCTCGACGTCCGCGCCGAGACCAGCAAGGACATCGGCCCCACCGGGCTCGGCGGGTCCAGCCGATCCCCCACCGAGACGATCGTAGGCCTGCGCTTTTCGGTTCCCCTGCAGAGACGCCAAGCGCGCGGGCGCATCGCCGAGGCCGAGGCCGAGGCGGAAAGCCTTGCCCTGCGCCGCAAGCTGCTCACCGAACAGATTCAGGTCGAGATCCGCGCCTTCTCGATCCAGGTCGACGCCACATCCAAGCTGGTCGGCCTGGCCGCCGACGAAAGCCGGCTGGCGAACCGCATGGCGGAGGCCGAGCGCCGCCGGTTCCAGCTGGGGGCGAGCGACTTCCTGCTGGTCAACCTGCGCGAGGAATCGGCCGCCGACGCGCGGCTTCGCCAGATCGACGCCGAATATCGGCAGGCTGCGTCCCGCGCCGAGCTGGTCGCGGCCACGGTCGACCGCGAACAGCTGGGGCTCTGAGCAGCGCCCCTCGATCACCGGCGATCTTCCCGATGGGAGACAGACGGTGTGCGTGGCACGACCCTCCGACCTTGCCCGCCCCTGCCCACATGGCTAATCGGAACGGATATGACCCAGCCCGTAAAGATCTCGCCCTCCATCCTCTCCGCAGACTTCGCCCGACTGGGCGAGGAAGTCCGGGCCATCGACGCGGCCGGCGCCGACTGGATTCACGTCGACGTGATGGACGGGCATTTCGTGCCGAACATCACGATCGGCCCGGCCGTCGTGAAGGCGCTGCGCCCGCACACGACCAAGCCGTTCGACGTGCACCTGATGATTTCGCCGGTCGATTCCTTCCTGGAGGACTTCGCCAATGCAGGCGCGGATATCATCACCGTGCACCCCGAAGCGGGGCCGCACACGCATCGCACCGTCCAGCGGATCAAGGCGCTCGGCAAAAAGGCCGGCATCTCGCTCAACCCGGCGACCCCGGCGAAGATGCTCGATTATCTGATCGAGGACATCGACCTCGTGTTGGTGATGAGCGTAAATCCGGGCTTCGGCGGGCAGAGCTTCATCGAAAGCCAGCTGCGCAAGATCGAGGCGATCCGCAAGATGATCGACAAGACCGGCAAGCCTATCGAGCTGGAGGTGGACGGCGGCGTCGATGCCAACACCGCGCCGCGCGTGATCGCGGCCGGAGCCACCGCTCTGGTTGCCGGCACGGCGACCTTCCGGGGCGGCCCCGACTGCTACGCCGCCAACATCGCCGGCCTCAGGAAAGGCTGAGCATAAGGCATGAGCGACGGGCCCGGCTTCGACGACGGCGTTGAGCCCGGCCGGCGCCTGATCCGCGTCGAGCATGACCGCAGCCATTCGCTCGCAGAGCGCGTCGCCGGACGGCTCCACGCTTTGTCCTGGCGCACGCCGGTTCACAATTTCCGGTTACGGGGCCGCTATCCGCTCAAGCTGCTCGACGTGCCGGTCGATCCGATCGAAGGGCTCGTACGCCTGGGCGGAGCGATGCTGGACGGCGAGATCGTCTGGCAGGGCGAGAGCGTCGCGATCGAGACGTTCGACTTCCGGCCCCGCACCATCTCCGCCGCGTTCAACGACCATCTCCAGAGCTTCGCCTGGCTGCGCGACCTGAGCGCGGCAGGCCCCCGGCTGCGGGTGGCGCCGATCGCCGAGTTGCTGACCCGGCGCTGGCTGGAGAATTGCGGCCGGCAGGTTCATGAAGCGGCCTGGCGTCCCGACCTGTGGGGGCGCCGCATCCTGTTCTGGGGATGCCATGCTCCGCTGATCGTCTCCACCGACGAGTTGCGCGGCCCGGTGCTGAACACGCTGAGCCGTGGTGCCAAGCATCTCGATCGCAGCGCAGAAAAGGCCGCCCCCGGCCTACCGCGCGTGGCAGCCTGGGCGGGCGTGACCGCTGCGGGACTGCTGATCCCGGGCGGCGAACTGCGCCAGCTCCACGGAGAACAAGGCCTCACCCGCGCATTGGAGGCGGCGCTCCATCCCGATGGCGGAATTGTAAGCCGCTCCCCGGTGGAGCAGATCGACCTTGTCGGCCTGCTCGCCATGCTGCGCAAATATTATGAGATGCGTGGCCAGCGATTGCCCGCACCGCTGCTGGACGCGCTCAACCGGGCCGTGCCACCGCTGCTCGGTCTCACCATGGGCGATGGCGGCCTGTCGAGCTGGCAGGGCACGGCGCCGATCGATGGGGGCCGGATCGACGCGGTGGTCGCGGGATCGGGGATCCGCGGTCGGCCGCTGCGGCAGTCGCGCGACTGGGGTTATCAGCGACTGGCGAACGGCCATACGCGGATCATCGTCGACGCCGCACCGCCGCCCGTGTCGCGCTTCGCACGCAACGCCTGCGCCTCGACGCTGGCTCTGGAGATGTCGGACGGGCCCTGGCGGCTGATCGTCAACTGCGGCGGCGGGCGCGGCGCGAACAATGCGCTCCACCCGGAGCTCGCCCAGGCGCTGCGCAGCACCGCCGCCCATTCGACGCTGGTGCTGGCCGACAGCAATTCGACCGCCGTCCATGACGACGGAACACTCGGCAAGGGCGTCACCGAGGTCGAGGTGGAACGGCGCGAGGACATGCAGGGAAGCCGCATCGACATGCGCCATGACGGCTATGTCCGGCGCTTCGGCTTCGCCCACCGGCGGGTCATCCAGATCGGCCAGGGCGGTCGGCAGGTGAAGGGCGAGGATCATCTCCTTCCCTCCGGTCGCCGCTCGAAACAGACCGAGACCAGCTACGCCATCCGGTTCCACCTCGCGCCCGATGTCGACGTTTCCGCGACGGCCGATGGCAGCGGGGCGCTGCTGCGCATCGCGGAAGGCGCGCTGTGGCGCTTCAGGGCGAGCGGCGGAGAGGTCGCTATCGAAGACAGCATATGGATCGATTCCCGCGGCAGGCCGCAGTCTATCCGCCAGTTGGTGATCGCCGGATCGGTCCCGGCCGAGGGCATCGAGATCGGCTGGAGCCTTCTGCGTTCGGAATGAAAGCGTGTCGGGCCACGGCATCACATAAGCGCTGCGGCTTGGCCGACAACAAAGAATGGAGAGTGAAGCCATGAACCAGAGCGTGATCCTGACGGTTGTCGGCAGCGATCGTCCCGGCCTGACCAAGGCCCTCGCCGATGCGGTCTATCAGGTCGGTGGGAACTGGCTCGAAAGCCATTTGTCGCGCCTCGGCGGGCAATATGTCGGGTCTGTACTGGTCGAGCTTCCGGCCGGACGCCTGGGCGATCTGGAAGCTGCTGCGCAGGCGATCGACGCGACCGGCCTGTCGGTTGCGATCTCTCCGTCAGTCGCCCCCGCCACCGACCGCGCCGGAGACGTTCTGGCGATCGAGATCGTCGGCCAGGACCGCCCCGGCATCGTCCGCGAGGTCACGACGGTGCTCGCGGGGCTTCACGTCAACATCGAGGGATTTTCGAGCGAGATCGAAGGCAGCGCCTGGTCCGGCTCTCCTCTGTTTCGCGGGCAGGCGCAGCTGCTGCTCCCGCCGGGACTGTCGGTCGATCGCCTGCGCGAGGCGCTCGAGGACATATCCGGCGAGATCATGGTCGACTTTCCCGATGGTCGCTCCAACGACTGAGCGAGAGAGCGCTCAGCTGGCGGCCTTCTCGGCGGCGATCGACCGCAGCGCTTTCTCGAACGCCTCGGGCGGCTGCCCGCCCGAGATGAGATAGCGGCCATCGACGACCACCGCCGGAACCGAGCTTATCCCCTGGCGCTGCCAGAGAAGCTCGGCCTCCCGCACGGCTTCTGCATAGGCGTCGGAATCGAGGATCGAAGCGGCCTGATCGCGGTCCAGCCCGACCCGGCCGGCCGCTTCGATCAGTGCATCGCGATCGGCGGGATTGCCGGCGTCGGTGAAATAGAGCGCGAACAGGGCGTGCTTCAGCGCCCTCTGCCGATCAAGGTCTTGCAGACCGGCCCAATGGAGCAGGCGGTGCGCGTCGAAGGTGTTGTAGATGCGGCTGTCCGGGCCCATCGCCATCACGAAACCGAGCGCCGCCGCCCTGCTCCGGATCATCTCGCGCAGATCAGCCGATTTTTCCGGGCTGCTGCCATATTTGCGCTGGATGTGCTCGCCGATATTCTCGCCCTCGCGCGCCATCCCGGGATTGAGTTCAAACGGCTGAAAGCGAATGTCCGCCTCGACCTCCCCCTGGAGCAGGTCGAGCGCCTGTTCGAGCCCGCGCAACCCGATGACGCACCAGGGACAGGAAACATCCGAGACGAAATCGATGGTCAGCGTGGTCGTCATGGTGGGCTCCCTCTGCCTTTGCAGCAGCTTAGGCCCATTCGAGCGCCAGCGCCAATTGCTCGGCGGTCACCGACAGCTCTTCCTCGCCTTCGCCCAGGTTGGACAGCGTCACGCCCAGAAGCCGCACGCCCTGCTCCACGGGCTCGAGCGGCGCGAGCAGTTCCAGCGCCGTGCGGTAGAGGCTGTCCGCATCGGAGACGGGAGCCGGCAATGTCCGCGCCCGGGTCAAGGTGCGGAAGTCGGCGTAACGCAGCTTGATCGACACGGTCCGCCCCGCCTTGCCGGTCCGCGCGGCATGGCGCGCCACGGTATCGCTCGACTCGCGCAGCGCTGCGGCGAGATCGTCATGGGCGAACAGATCGTGGAAGAAGGTATTCTCCGAGCCGATCGACTTGCGCACGCGATCGGGGCGGACCGGCCGATGGTCGATCGCACGCGCGGCCAGATAGAAATAGTCGCCGGACTTGCCGAACTGCTGCGCAAGAAACTCGCGGCTGCACCGTCGCAGATCGGCGCCGGTGTGAATCCCCAGCTTCTCCATGCGCGCCGCGGTGACCGGGCCGACCCCGTGGAAACGGCCCACGGCGAGCGGGGCAAGGAAGGCGAGCCCCTGGTCGGGCCGGACTACGCATAGCCCGTCGGGCTTGTTGTGGTCCGACGCCAGCTTGGCGATGAACTTGTTGTACGACACCCCGGCGGACGCCGTCAGACCGGTTTCGGCCTTGATCCTCGCGCGGATCATCCGCGCAACCTCGGTGGCGGTGGCCGCGCCCTGGTGATTGCTCGTCACGTCCAGATAGGCCTCGTCGAGCGACAGCGGTTCGATCAGATCGGTGAACTCGGCGAAGATCTCGTGAATCTGGCGCGACACCTCCCGGTAGACTTCGAACCGCGGCCGGACGAACAGAAGATCGGGGCACAGGCGGCGTGCAAGGCCCGACGCCATTGCCGAGCGTACGCCGAAGCGCCGCGCCTCGTAGCTCGCCGCCGCGACCACCCCGCGTTCGCGCGTGCCGCCGACGGCGACAGGCTTGCCGCGCAGCGACGGATCGTCACGCTGTTCGACCGACGCGTAGAAGGCATCCATGTCGATATGGATGATCTTGCGGCCGCCCTCCGCGGCGGTCGGTTCGAAAGAGGATGGCTCGGGCCCGTCCATGGAACAAAGGAGATACAGGCATGATGAACCTCATGCCAGCACCGACAGCAGCCATTCAGCATGCCGATGTCAGGAACCCTCGCTGTCCCCGGGCGTTTTATCGGCGAAATATATGGAGAAGAACTATGGCTACCAGGACGACCAGCACTGGCGCGCGTTCGACCGGGACCCGCGCGACCGCAAAGCGTAACGGCACCAAGACGGCGACGACGGCTCGTAAGCGCGCGGCGCCCAAGGCGGCACAGTCGAGCCAGCCCGAAACGCTCGCAGGCGAGGCGCAGAAGATGGTGCGTTCGGTGCGCACCCGAGCAAGCCGGGCAGCACGCAATGTTCCGACCGACCGGACCAGCCTCTCGATCGCGGCAGGCGTCATCGCCGGTCTCGTGGCTGCGGGCGTGGCCATTTTCATGAACCGCGACCGCGTGCGCAGCGTCATCCACGACGGCACCGACAAGCTGCGCAAGGCGACCGACGATCTCTCGCGCAAGGCGCATGAGCGGATCGACGAGGCGCGCGACAATATCGAGAAGCTTCGCCAGCGCAACGACACGACCGGCAATGGCGCGGATTCGGTCGCAGCGATGCACTGATCATGGTTCGTCCGTCCTTTCGCGGGACAGGACGGGCGGAAATATGCGGGCGGCATGGCTTTACGGCTTTGCCGCCCGTGTCGCATGTGGTGCCGATGCGGTTCGACCCAACCACCGATCGCTGGCGCTATGACCTGCGGCTGTTCCTGTTAGCCTATGTCGCCGGACTGATCGCTTTTGGCGCGCTGATCCCCTGATAAGCGGCTCAGTCGCAGGCCTTGTGCAGCCTCCAGGCCAGCAGCGACGCACCCAAGCTTCCCACCGCGACCATCAGCAGGGTTTCGGCGACCGAAACGCCGAGATGCACGAGCCCTGCCAGCAGCAGCGTTGCGGTCACCATCGCCCCGGAATTGACGATGTTGTTCGCCGCGACCGTGCGTGCTGTCTGGGCTTTCGCCACGGTGGTGGTGAGAAACGCATAGAGCGGGACGACGAAGATGCCGCCGGCGATCGCGACGCCCAGCAGATCGAACAGCACGCGCTCGGCATTGGGCATGGCCATGAACTCGGAGAGCCCCCGCAATGCGCCTTGCGGGTCGGGCCAATGGTGCGAAGTCCACCAGAGATCGCAGACGAAAGCGCCCATCACCAGCGCGGCGACCGGCGAACAGCGCGCCGACACCGCGCCCTTCAGGATACGGTTGATGGCGATCGAGCCGATCGCGACGCCCACCGAGAATATGCCAAGGAACATCGTCGCCACGTCCTGCTTCGCTCCCAGGACATTTTTGACCAGCGGCGGAAACTGCGCCGCCAGAATCGTCCCCTGCGCCCAGAAGAAGCTGATCGCGAGGATGGCGAGGAAGAGGCGGCGGACGTGCATCGTGTCCGACACCAACCGGATCGACGAGCGAATGACGTGGAAATCGACGCGGGCGTCGGTCGTCATCGGCGGTGCAGCGGGCACCTGTCGTCCGGCGAACCAGCCAAGCGCGGCGACCAGAAGCACGCCGACCGCCGCATGTTCGGACGCAATTATTCCGCCGGTGATCGTCCCTGCGAGAATGGCGATATAGGTCCCGGCCTCGACCAGCCCCGTCCCGGGAAGCACCTGATCGTCCTCCAGATGCTGGGGCAGAATCGCATATTTGATCGGGCCGAAGAAGGTGGAGTGCGCGCCCATCGACAAGAGCGCGATCAGCATCATCGGCACATTCTGGAGGATCAATCCGCCAGCACCCACCACCATGATCGCGATTTCGGCGGTCTTGACGATCCGGATGATGCGGGCCTTGTCATGGCTGTCCGCCAGCTGGCCTGCCATCGCCGAAAACAGGAAGAAGGGCAGGATGAACAGGCCACCGGCAACCGCCGAGAAGGCGGCTTCGCGCGCCGGATCGTTGTAGATCTTGTAGATGACCAGCATGATCATCGCGGTGCGGAAGAGATTGTCGTTGAACGCGCCGAGGAACTGCGTGACGAACAACGGCAGAAACCGCCGTTTGGCCAGAAGCCGGAAGGTCGGGGTCATGCGGGGATACTGCGCCTTATATTTCGTTTACGGGCATCTCTCGGTCACCCTCCCTTAGCCGACGGGAGCATCAAGGACCAAGCCGATAACGTGAAGCCATGTACGATATGTGACGCGCCTTTCTTCCCATAGGCTTAAGCTTTTATCGGCTGCGCAGCGGGGGGCTTATGTCGGCGCCGCTTCCGCGCTAGAGCAGGAGGCGCATGCTGACCCTGCCGAACATATTGACGCTGTCGCGCATCCTCGCGGTCCCGATCCTCGTCTTCCTGCTGTGGCCGGATCCCAGCCGGCTCGAATATGGTGTCGCCTTCGGCCTCTATTCGCTGATGGCGATAACCGACTATTTCGACGGCTATCTGGCGCGCGCGCAGGGCACCGTATCGAAGCTCGGCGTCTTCCTCGACCCGATCGCCGACAAGATCATGGTCGCGGCGGTCATCCTGATGCTGGTGCTGAACCGGGACGTGTCGGGCTATGCCACGATCGCCGCGCTGGTGATCCTGCTGCGGGAAATCGCCGTTTCGGGGCTGCGTGAGTTCCTCGCAGGCGTGCAGGTATCGATTCCCGTCAGCCAGCTCGCCAAATGGAAGACGACCTTCCAGCTGATCTCGCTCGGCGCGATCATCCTCGGCAATGCCCTGCCCGCCTGGGCCTGGATCGAGACGACCGGGCTGTTCTGCCTGTGGGCCGCCGCCGTCCTCACCCTGCTGACCGGGTGGGATTATCTGCGCGTCGGCATCCGGCATATGGATTGACCACCAGCCGATGACCATCGAGCTGCTCTATTTCGCAAGGGTGCGCGAAGCGATCGGGCGCAGCGCCGAAAGCGTTTCCCCTCCGGACGGCATCGCCACGATCGGTGCGCTGATCGCTTGGCTCGCCACCCGCGGCGGCGGCTATGCCGAGGCCTTTGCAGATCCGGCCCGCATCCGCGCCGCAGTCGGCGAGGACTTTGCCGATCTCGACAGCCCCATCGCCAATGCCAGGGAAATCGCCCTGTTTCCGCCGGTGACCGGGGGATGAGCGCCGCGCTGCACATCGATGTCCGCGCCGGCGACTTCGATCCGGGTGCCGAACTCGCCCGGCTGGAGGCGCTCGGCGGCGGCGGCGTGGCCAGTTTCACCGGCGTCGTTCGGGGCGGCAACGGCCTGGCGGCGTTGGAGCTGGAGCATCACCCTGCCATGACCCAGGCGATGATGACGCGGATCGCGCAAGAGGCCGCCACCCGCTGGCCGCTGCTCGGGGTAACCGCGATCCATCGTCATGGTCGCCTGCTGCCGGGGCAGCGCATCGTGTTCGTCGCGGCCGCCTCCCCGCACCGCGCCGCGGCGCTGGAGGCCACCGCCTTCCTGATCGACTGGCTCAAGACGCGCGCGCCCTTCTGGAAGAAGGAGCATTTCGCCGACGGGTCGAGCCAATGGGTCGATGCCCGCAAGGAAGATGACGAAGCCGCCGCGCGCTGGGAGAAACACTGATGGCAGCCGAGGATCTCCCGGATCTGCTTCTGGCGATCGCGCAAGGCGATCGGGACGCCTTCGCCCGCTTCTATCAGCGCACCTCGGCAAAACTTTTCGGGGTCATCCTGCGTATCTTACCCGAACGGTCGATGGCGGAAGACGCGATGCAGGATGCCTATGCGAAGATCTGGCGCAACGCCGCGGGGTTCGATGCCCAGCGCGGCAGCCCGATCACCTGGGCGGCGACGATCGCCCGCAACGTCGCCATCGACCTGCGTCGGCGCGAACGTCCTGCCGGCCGCCAACGCGACGATGATTTCGACTTCGACATGCTCGCCGACGGCGGCGTTTCGGCGGAGCAGCTTGCAGCGCTCCGGGTCTGTCTGGACCGGCTCGATCCCGACCAGCGTTCGCTGATCCTGTCGGCCTATCTCAACGGCGAGAGCCGCGAGGAACTGGCGGAGCGGCTCGGCCATCCCACGGGAACGATCAAGAGCTGGCTGCACCGCGGCCTCGCCCGGCTGAGGGGCTGCCTCGATGGCTGACGATCTCGACCCGATCGCGGGCGAATATGTGCTCGGCACGCTCGACGCCGAGGAACGGCGCGCCTTTCAGCGCAGGCTGCTGACCGATCCGGCCGCCGTCGCTGCGGTCGCGGCGTGGCAGGACCGGCTTGCCCCCCTGCTGCTGACGGTCGAAGCGGTCGAACCGCCCGCCAGCATCTGGGCACGCGTGGCGACCAGCGGGCAGCCCGCCAACGACAATGCCGTGGTGCGCCGCTGGCAAATGGCGACTGCAGCTGCAGTCCTCGTCGCCATGGGTAGCATCGGCATGGCTCTGCGACCTCCGCCACCATCCCCCGCCCCCGCCACGCAGGTTGCGGAGCGTGGAGGAGCGACAATTCAGTCGGTCGCTGCTCTCAGCGAAAAGGGCGGCACCCCGGCGCTGCTCGTGACCTATGACCAAGCCTCGGGCCAGCTTCAGGTGACCCCCGTCAACGTCGCGGACAAGCCAGGCCATAGCATGGAATTGTGGGTGATCGCGGGCAAGGCCGCGCCGAAGTCGATCGGCCTGATGCCCGACGACGGCAGCCCTGCGCTCGAACGGCTTCGGCTCGACACTGCGGAGGATATGACGATCGCCGTTTCGGTCGAGCCCAAGGGCGGATCGCCGACCGGCCTGCCGACCGGCCCGGTCGTCTATTCCGGCCAGATGGTGCGGCTTCCGACCAGGAGCTGAAGCGCCCGACGACGGCGCCGTCTTGGCAAGACGGTGATTAGCCGCCATGGCTCGCGCCATGTCCGCGCTTCCCAGAACCGCCAAGCTGACGCCGCGCAAGGCCGCGCGGCACGAACGCATCCTCGACGTGGCCTGCCGGCTGACCGGCCTCCACGGCCATGACGGCGTCTCGATGCGCACGATCGCCGCCGAGAGCGGGACGACCGAAAAGACGCTCTACAATGTCTATGGCAGCAAGAACCGGCTGATCGCCACGGCAGCGCGCGAACGCAGCGCCAAGCTGTTCGAGGCCGCCGTGGAAGCCGCGCCGGAAGGCGGATGGCCGATGCTGCGCACCTTTGCGCGGATGGCCGCCGAACTGACGCTCGCCGATCCCCCCATGGCCCGCGCATTGGCGACGGTCCTGCTCGAGCATTCGGATCTGGTGGGGCTCGAGGCGGTCTATGAAGGCCGCGTGGCGCTGGCGCTGGAACAAATGGCCGAAGCGGGCGATCTCGATCCGGCCTATCCGCACGCCCTGCTCATCCGGATGATCCGGCTCGGCGTGACGGCCGCCGTCCTGTTCTGGTCGAAGGACGAACTCAGCGACGCCGAGCTCGAACCCTATGTCGCCACCCGGATTGTCGAGACATTGCTGCCCTATGTCCCCGCACCTCGACAGCAACCCATGCGGGCCCTGCTCGACGACGCCCGCCAAAGGCTGGCCGTTGCACCAGCCAGAGCGCCCAAAACGGACCTGTGACTTTTTACAGTCTCCTGTAAAAATATTTGACGACTCCCCGGCGACGTGGTTCCTGACAGCCAGTCCGCAAAGCAAATGCTGACGTCGCGAGAGGGTGTTCTGAATCTGAGGGTGTTCGGCCGGGAAAGCCGTCCCCTCCCGCGCGTCCCGGACAGATAACAAGATTGTCTAGGGAGTGACGACATGCCTGAATACCGCCCCTTCGGCACCCTGATACGCAGCATGCTCCTGGGCAGCGCGATGCTGCTCCCGCTCGCAGCCGCGCCCGCCTTTGCTCAACAGGCCCCGGCCCCGCAGGCAGCAGCAGAAGAGGGCGGCCTCACCGAGATCGTCGTCACCGCCCGGCGGCGCGAGGAAAGCCTGCAGGACGTTCCCGTCTCGGTCACGGCGCTATCGGCCGCGCAGATCCAGAAATATGACATGACGAGCCTGGAGAAGATCTCCACCCAGACGCCGCAGTTCACCATCGGCCGCTCTTCCAATGGCTCGGGTGCCCAGCTGACGCTGCGCGGCATCGGCTCTTCCTCGACCTCGATCGGTATCGAGCAGTCGGTCGCGGTCGTGCTCGACGGCGTCTATTATGGCCAGGGCCGCGTGATCAACGAGGGCTTCCTCGACCTCGCCGGTGTCGAGATGCTGAAGGGTCCGCAGGCCCTGTTCTTCGGCAAGAACGCGACCGCCGGCGTGATCGCGATCCGCTCGGCCGACCCCACCTCCAAGCCCGAGTTCATGGGCCGCCTGGGCTATGAATTCCGGGGCAAGAATCTGGTCGGCGAAGCGATGGCCTCGGGCCCGCTGACCGACACGCTCGGCATCCGCGTCGCGCTGCGCGCGTCGAACATGTTCGGGGGCTATTTCAAGAATCGCGGCACCGACAAGACCTACAACACCTTCGACATCGCGACCGGCGTAACCACGCCGCACCTCGCCCGCGCCTCCACCCGCGACAATCCGGGAGAACAGGAACTGCTCGGCCGCGTGACGCTGAAGTGGGAACCGGTCGACCAGCTGACGATGACGCTGAAGGCCAATCTGTCGTCGAACGACACCGACAACAACAGCTGGAACTATGTGCCCTTCGCCTGCGCGGCCGGCACCTATGCGCTCAACCCGAACGTGAAGTGCGAGCGCAAGTTCAACGTCTACCAGAACAACATTCCGGTCGACATAGCCGGGAACCAGCCGTTCAGCCGCAAGGACGGCGCGCTGTATAACCGCTATCGCAGCTGGGCGGTCACCGGCACGGCCGAATATGCGCTGGACGGACTGACACTGACCTGGATCAACAATTATAACGAGAACAACAACCGCTGGTCGTGCGACTGCACCTTCGTCTCGTCGAACCTCGCGGCCGCGCCCTCTTCCGAAAAGTCGAAATATCACGCCTTCTCGTCCGAGTTCCGCGCGCAGACCAGCTTCGACGGCCCCGTCAACCTGCTCGCGGGCGCCTATTATCAATCGACGAAGCGCGACCACACCCAGACCGGCGCCTTCGCCAATATCGAGGATAGCTCGCAGCCGGCCAATCTGCGCTACCTTGCCTATCTGAAGCGGTCGGAAACCGAGGGCGAGACGCTGTCCGCTTATGGCCAGGTGTCGTGGAAGATCGTGCCGACGCTCGAATTCGCGACCGGCGTCCGCTACACGCACGAGACCAAGGACAGCTTCCTGGTCCAGCCCTATGTCAACGCCGCGATCCAGGGCATCTTCCTGCAGAACAGCACGATCTTCGGCGACCAGACCTTCAACAACTGGTCGCCCGAAGCCACGCTGACCTGGCAGCCGACCCGCGACATCACCGTCTATGGCGCCTACAAGACCGCCTATAAGTCGGGCGGCTTCTCGAACAGCGGCTTTGTCAGCGGCACCACCATCCCCAGCGACGTCGCCTTCAACCCGGAGCGCGCGCGTGGCTTCGAAGGCGGTATCAAGACGACCCTGTTCGACCGCCAGTTGCGCCTGAACCTGGGCCTCTACAGCTACAAATATCTCGACCTGCAGGTCGACTATTTCAACTCGGCGACCTTTGCCTTCATCACCACAAATGCCGGTTCGGCGCGGACCAAGGGCGTCGAGCTCGAATTCCAATATGCGCCCCGCGCGCTGGCCGGTTTCGACCTGCACGGCTCGCTCAACTATAACCGTGCCCGCTACGGCAGCTATATCGCGCCCTGCTATGGTGGCCAGTCGATCGCGGCCGGCTGCGACACGAGCTTCCAGGGTGCGCTCGGCCAGGACCTGTCGGGCAAGCCGACGGCCGTCGCCCCGAAATGGACCGGGTCGCTCGGTGCCAGCTACGACACGCCGCTGTCGGGCAATGCCATTCTCGGCCTGTCGGTCGATACGCGCTACTCCAGCTCCTATCTCGCCTCCAGCTTCGCCCACCCGCTGTCGCGCCAGCCCAAATATCTGACGATGGACGGCACGGTGCGGGTCAAGTTCGACGACAGCCGCTACGAAATCGCGCTGATCGGCAAGAATCTGACCAACCGCTTCGTGGTCGGCGGCGTGGTCGATGCGCCGAACACCGGTGTCGGCACCGGCACCAACGCCGCCACCCCGGCGGACCAGATCGGCTTCGTCTCGCTTCCGCGCACGGTGCAGTTGCAGTTGACCGCGCGCTTCTAAGGCTCCTCCCTGGTACCGGCCGCCGTCCAAAGCGGCAGCCGGTACCTTTTTCTTGCGAAGGACAAGGCATGGACGCACTGGAAATGCTGGTCGCCAAGGATGCGATCCGGGATCTGCAATCACGCTACATGCGCGGGCAGGACCGGCTGGATGCCGAGATGCAGCGCGACTGTTTCTGGCCGGACGCCACGACCGACTATGGCATCTTCAAGGGATCCGGCCACGACTTCGTCGCCTTCGCGCAGGACCTGCTCCAGGGCCACAAGGCGAACCAGCATCTGATCGGCCAGTCGCTGATTGAGATCGAGGGCGATATCGGCTTCGGCGAGGTCTATTATTTCGCCTTCCACCGCGTCGAGATCGACGGGCAGGACCGCGACATGATCATCGCCGGCCGCTATATCGACCGCTATGAGCGGCGCGACGGCGTGTGGAAGTTCGCGCATCGCACCGAACTGGTCGACTGGGGTCGAATGGACCCCGCTGCCGACGGCTTCCTCGCCGATTTGACCGGCATCATCATGGGTGCGCGCGGCGCCGAGGATCGCTCGGCGCAGCGCGACTGGCTCCGCACCGCCTGAATTACCACAAGGATCTTCGAACTATGACATTGCAAGGCAAGACGGCTCTGGTCACGGGCGCCGCATCCGAAATGGGCCTGGGCTTCGCGACCGCGCGGATGATGGCGCGGGCCGGGGCGAAGGTGATGATCACCGACATCGCCGCCGATGCGGTCGCCGCGCGTGCGGAGGAACTGCGCGCCGAGGGCCATGAGGTAGCAGCCCTGCCGCAGGACGTGACCGACGCCGCCGGCTGGGATGCGGTCGTCGCGGCGACGGTCGAGCGCTTCGGCGGGCTCGACATCCTCGTCAACAATGCCGGCATCGCGGTCCTGAAGTGGATGGACGCGCTGGAGCCAGCCGACTGGCAGCGCCAGATCGACGTCAATCTGAGCAGCGTCTATCTCGGCTGCCGCGCCGCGCTGAAGCAGATGCGCGTGCAGGGGCGCGGCGGATCGATCGTCAACCTGTCGTCGGTCGCGGGCCTCGTCGGCATCCCCGGCGCCGCCGCCTATGCCGCATCCAAGGGCGGCGTCCGGATCATGACCAAGGCGATCGCGATGGAGTGCGCCAAGGAGAATATCCGGGTCAATTCGGTGCAGCCCGGCGTGATCTGGACCGACATGCAGCAGGTCGCGATCAAGGACAATCCGGACCAGTATGACGCGATCAACGCCGCGATCCCGATGGGCCGCATGGGCGAGCCCGACGACATCGCCGCGATGATCAGCTTCCTCGCTTCCGATGCCGCCAAATATGTGACCGGCGGCGAATTCACCGTGGACGGCGGCCTGACCGCCCAGTGATGCACCCGACCATCTGAAGGAGTGCCGCCATGGGCCAGCCCGATCTCCATCCCCTGACCATCGACGGTCGCGATCCCGCCAATCTGCGCGGCGATCCGATCACCGGGGACCGCTACACCAGCCGCGACTTCATGGAGCGCGAATGGGAGCATATGTGGACGCGCATCTGGCACGTCGCCGGGCGCACTGCGGAACTGGAGGAGCCGGGCGACTATGTCGTGCACGACTTCCGGCACGAGAGCGTCATCTGCATCCGCCAGGACGACGGCTCGATCCGCGCCTTTTACAATGCGTGCGGGCATCGCGGCATGCGGCTGACCGATGCGAGTTCGAGCACCGAGGCCTTTCACTGCCCCTATCATGGCTGGAAATGGGGCAAGGACGGGCTGCTCGAACATGCCCAGGACGCGCATGATTTCCCGCAGGGCAATCCCTGCGGCAAGCTGCGCCTGCGCGAGCTGCGCTGCGACATATGGGGCGGCTTCGTCTGGTACACGATGGACGACGAGGCGCCAGCGCTGCTCGACTATCTCGCGCCCATTCCCGAGCTCTACAAGAACTACCCGATGGAGACGGCTGTCCGCGTCTTCTGGATGAAGATCAACCTCAACACCAACTGGAAGTTCGCGACCGACAATTTCTCGGAGAGCTACCACACCCGAACCGCCCACCCGCAGGTCCCGCCGTGGATCGACCAGGACGTCGATACCGCGCGGCACGAGATGTACCCCAACGGCCATGGCCGTACCGTGCAGCCGATGCGCCCCTCGCTCAGCGACCGCCTGCCCGAGGGCGTGCCGCACCCGTTCGATCATATCCTGCGCCAGTGGGACATCGATCCGGACACCTATCCCGATTACGAGACCAAGGCGATGCAGGGCTGGCTCGATCTGAAGGCGGCGAAGAAGCGGCTGTGGCGCGAGCGCGGCTATGTCCATTATGAGCATATGGACGACGAGGAGATCACAGACAGCCCGCACACGGTGATCTTCCCCAACGTCACGATCAGCTTCCTGCCCGACAATCTCATCTTCTTCCGGACCGAACCCCATCCGGAGGACCCCGGAAAATGCACCTTCGACCTGTGGTGCATGGCCTTCCCTGTCGAAGGGCAGACCGAAGTGGAATCGATCATGGCCGGCCCCCAGCCGCTGCGCGAGGCGGAGATGCAGGTCCGCGACTTCGACAATGGCCGCGGCGTGCCCGAAATCGAAGGGCAGATCGTCTATCAGGACATGATGCTGGCCGAAGGCATGCAACGCGGCATGCACTCACGCGGCTATCGCGACGCCTATCTGACCGGGCAGGAAACGCGGGTGCGCTTCTTCCACGAGGTGCTCAACGATTATCTCGAAGGGCGGCGCTGAAGGGGGGGCAATCGAGGCATCAGTTCGGACGAGGGTGCACTTCCCATGTTGCCGTGAAATCAGGATTGTGCACCAATTCCCCTTAGTTACTGTCTTCGTTTAATTGCCGAAGGTCCTGAAGGATAACCCCCGCCCGCAGAGCCTCTTCCTCATGCGGAGGGTCGCGATAGGGTTCGGCCAGTGCCGCCGAATACCATGCCTTCATATCCGGCAGATCGAGCAGGCGCCGGGCGTAGCTGTCGCATAGCTTGTCCAGCGCTATTCCATAGGTCTGGAAGCGGAAGGCGACCGGGGCGAAGAAGGCGTCCACGGCGGAGAAGTCGGGGCCGGCGAGCCAGGGTCCGCCGAAACGCGACAGACCTTCGCTCCACAGGCTCGCAATGCGCGCGATGTCGCGGTCGAGCGCAGGCGGCCGCTCTTTCAGCTGGACACGGATGCCGCAGTTCATCGTGCAGACCTCGCGTAAGGCCGAAAAGCCGGAGTGCATCTCGGCCGCCGCGCAGCGCGCCCAAGCGCGTGCCTCGCGATCGGCTGGCCAGACTGCTGGGTTTTGCTCGGCAAGATATTCGGCGATGGCCAGCGAGTCCCATATCACCGAGGTGCCATCCACCAGGCAGGGCACCTTCCCCGTCGGCGAAAAGGCGTCGAAGGCGCCCTCTCCGAACGGGACAAGGACCTCCTCGAACCGGATCCCCAGCTGGCGCATCAATATCCAGGGGCGCAGCGACCAGGACGAGTAATTCTTGTTGCCGATGAAAAGCCTGTACACCCCGCCCTCCCGGCTAGCGTCTTAACCCGCGCTTACTCCACACCCCGCAGCGCGTCCGCCAGCAGGCGGAACTCCTTCTCGCGCGGGCTGCCGCGGCGCCAGGCGAGGGCAATGCGGCGGGCCGGGTGGTCGGCGGAGAGGGGCTTGGCCTGAACATGGGTGTTCTCCAAAATGCCGGCATCCAGCGCCATCTTCGGCAGCAGGGTGACGCCCAGCCCATTGTCGACCATCTGCACCAGCGTGTGGAGCGAGGTGCCCAGCATCGCCGCCTCGGCGCGCAGCTCGGGGCGGTTGCAGGCCGCGAGTGCGTGGTCCTTCAGGCAGTGGCCGTCCTCCAGCAGGAGGAGGCGGCTCTCATCGATGTCGTCGGCGCTGATGTTCGCCGACAGCGCGTCCATCTCCCCCTCGGGATAGGCGACGAACAGCCGGTCGAGGAACAGGTCGACCGATTCCACGTCACCGCAATGATAGGGCAAGGCGAGCAACACGCAGTCGAGATGACCGCGATGGAGCGAGTCACAGGCGGCGCTCGTCGTCTCCTCACGCAGGTAGAGCTTGAGGTCGGGCCAGGCGGCGCGGAGCTTCGGCAGGATGCGCGGCAGCAGGAAAGGCGCGATGGTGGGGATGACCCCCATGCGCAGGTCGCCCGACAGCGGCTTGCCGGCCGCCCGCGCGAGATCGCCCAGTTCTTCCGCCTCGCGCAGCACGCGCTGCGCCTTCTCGGCGATGCGCAGCCCGAGCGGAGTGAAGCGCACGACGCGGCGGGTGCGCTCGACCAGAGTGATGCCGATCAGCGATTCCAGCTCGCGAAGGCCGGCGGACAGCGTCGACTGGGTCACGAAACAGGCCTCGGCCGCGCGGCCAAAATGGCCGTGATCCTTGAGCGCGACGAGATATTGCAGCTGCTTCAGCGTCGGAAGATAGGTTGCCATTCATCGCCTCTATCGATCAATTGGCGAGAAATAATCAATTTGCACGTTGACGTCCACCCTGCCATTCAGCCGGCTCCAACCTACCCTGTGCATAGGAGAATCATTGTGGCTCTTACCGTTGGTGACAAGTTTCCCGCCTTCGTCCTTCCGGTCCAGCAGGGGATTTCGGCTCTGCCTGCGGGCGAGACGATCGACACCGGCGACACCGGTGGCAAGTGGAAGGTCGTGTTCTTCTGGCCGAAGGACTTCACCTTCATCTGCCCGACCGAAATCATCGGCTACAATGAGCTGAAGAAGGATTTCGAGGATCGTGACGCCGTCCTGATCGGCGCGTCGACCGACACCGATTTCGTCCACTTCGCCTGGCGCAAGTCGGATGAGCGTCTGGCCGCCTGCGACTTCCCCTGGATCGCCGACAACCAGAAGAAGCTGTCGAACGCGCTGGGCATCGTCGATCCGGAGGCCGGCGTGACCTATCGCGCGACCTACATCGTCGACCCGCACAACGTGATCCAGCACGTCACGGTCAACGGCCTGAACCAGGGCCGCAACCCGGCCGAGGCGCTGCGCGTTCTCGACGCGCTGCAGACCGACGAGCTGTGCCCGTGCAACTGGAAGGCCGGCGAAGAGGTTCTGAAGCCGGCTGCCTGACCCCCTTTCCGGGCAGCCAGGCCGGGCCGCGTCATCGCGGCCCGGTGAAGGGGGGCGCGGCGGGTCGGTAGCCGATCGCCGCGCCCCTTTTTCTTGCCCGCCGATTTCACCCGAATAGTTGAGGAACATCCGATGTCGCTCAAGGAATTTTCTGACTCGCTGCCGGATTATGCCAAGGATATCCGGCTCAACGTCGGGTCGCTGCTCGGTGACCAGACGCTGACCGACCAGCGCAAATATGGCCTTCTGCTCGCCTGCGCGCATGGCACCGGCTACAAGCCGATCGTCGACGCAACCGAAGCCGAGGTCGCCGGCAAGCTGAGCCCGGAAGCCGCCAACGCCGCCCGCGCATCGGCCGCCGTGATGGCGATGAACAATGTCTATTATCGCTTCGTCCATCTCGCCTCGAACAAGGACTATGGGCAGATGCCGGCGAAGCTGCGGATGAACGTGATCGGCTCGCCCGGCATCGAAAAGGACGATTTCGAGCTGTTCAGCCTCGCCGTCTCGGCCATGAACGGCTGCGGCATGTGCATCGACAGCCATGAAAAAGTGCTGCGCCAGCATGGCGTCGGATCCGACGTGATCCAGACCGCTGCCCGCGTCGGCGCCGTCATGAAGGCCGCCGCGACGGTTCACGCGACCGCCGTCTGACCTCCGGCAGCGCCGGCCGTGCCTTGCGGCCGGCGCCCCGCAGACCCCGATCCTTCGGGCGCATCCGGCCCGCTCTACTACGTACCGCTCAGGAACATCTTTGCAGGCGGAACCTTCGCGCCTATATTGCGCTCTTGCCGGGAACGGGCCTGAAGGACCTGCGATGTTCGACTCTCTCATTTCCTATCTCGACTCGATCAAGGCCCGCGATCCTGCCCCGCGCTCTCGGTGGGAGATATTGCTCTACCCCGGCGTCTGGGCGCTGGGTCTGCACCGGGTCGCGCACTGGCTCTTCCAGGCCGAGCTGTTCTTCCTCGCCCGGTTCGTGAACCATGTCGCGCGCATGCTGACCGCGATCGATATCCATCCGGGCGCGCAGATCGGCCGCAACCTGTTCATCGATCATGGATTCGTGGTGATCGGCGAGACGGCGGTCATCGGCGACAACGTCACCATGTATCAGGGCTCGACCCTCGGTGGCACCAACCCTACCAACGGCCAGGGCGGCAAGCGCCACCCGACGATAGGCGACGGTGCAATCATCAGCCTCGGCGCCGCCATCCTTGGCCCGATCATGATCGGACCGCGGGCGCGGGTCGGCGCCAATGCGGTCGTCACCAAGGACGTTGCCGAGGGGCAGGTCGTGGTCGGCATACCCGCCCGGCCGATGCTGGTGGACGCGCGCGAATATCAGAAGGGCTTCGTTCCCTATGGCACGGCATGCAGCGAGCGCTTCGACCCGCAGACCCAGCAGCTGGAAATCCTTCGCTGCGAGCTGGAAACGCTGCGTGGCCGGATCGGTGAGCTGATCGACGAGCGTGACGCGGCGCGGGCGAAACTCGACGAGGACCGCGAACGCGCCTGATGGGCACCGTCGCTCCCTTCCCCGGCAAGCCGCTGCAGGTCGGCTTCGATCGGGTGGAATTGATGCGTATCCTCGACCTCTACGGGCGTATGGTCGCTGCCGGCCTGTGGAAAGATTATGCGATCGACCTCGGCAAGGAGGCGGCCTGTTTCGCGGCCTTTCGCCGGGCCGCCGAGCGCCCCGAATATCGCATCGAAAAACGCCCCGCCCTGCGCAACCGCCAGGGCATGTGGGCGCTGATCGGCGAAGGCGGTGCCGTGCTCAAGCGCGGGCAGGAACTGGGGCCGGTGCTCGCCCCGGTCGAACGCCGGCTGATGAAGCTGGTCGACGACTGAGGCGTCAGGCGGTCACCCGCCGGTCGATCATCGGCAGGCGCCTTGCAAGCGCATCCGGCAGACGGTCGACCACCCGCGCACGGGCGACGGTCCAGAAGGCGGAAAGCAGCAGCAGCGCCGATCCGATCACGAAGGCCGTGATGCCGAAACTGCCGCCATCGCCACTGCCCTGATCGATCAGATGTCCGATCGCGTAAAGCACATAGGCGAGCGCGGAGACCATCAGCGCGCGGCGGTCGATCGCCAGCGCCACGAGCCCGAGCAGACAGTAGAGCAGGATCACCAGCGGAGCGCCGATATCGCTGCGCGGACCGAAGGCCGAGAAGATCGGGTGGACCAGCATCGGCGCGGCGAGCAGGTGCAGCCAGAAGGCCACGTCCGACCGGCGTGTCGTCCGCGTGCGATCGCTCATGTCCCAGCGCATGGCGAGCGCGAACACCGCAATGCCTGCCAGGAAGATCAGCGGCGAGACATAGTCCACCACCGCCGGTACCGCCGCCAGCACGAGACCGATCGAGACCGCAGCGAGTGCAGCCGCAACGGCCGCGATCGTGATCGGGACCTGGAATCGGCGCCAATGCAGCCACACGCCACCGGCCGTCACGGCTGCCGAGGCCGCCACGAGCAGCGACATGACCCGGTCGTTGCCGTCGGGCACCAGACCGAGCAGCGACGACAGCAGCATCATCGTCCCGACGCCCAGCCCACCGGTGAAGGCCAGCAGAAGCAATATGCTCGGCAAGGCCATCCGGCGCCGACGGGTGAAATATTCGGCCAGCCCCCAGGCGCCGCCCGCGACCGCGAGGCCGGCGAGAGGCGATGGGGCGCCGCTCTGCGCAAGAAGGCGCACCGAATTGCCGATCCAGCCAAGTGCGACGAGCATGAGCGCGGCAGCGATCGCGACGAAGATGTCGTTGAAGCCGGTCAGGAAGCGGAAGCTCTCCTGATCGACCGCCGGCACCGCGCGCATCTCGGCGACATGCGTCCGAAAGGCCTCGGCGGCCTCCGGAGCCAGCACGCCCGCGACGACGGCGGAATCGATGTCGCTCTCACTGTACAAGGGCCATTCTCCTGCGGCGAAGACCCGCAGGATAGTCCAACCGTATTATATTAGCAATACAGCCAGGTCAGGACAGCCCCTCGCTGTCGAGCGCATAGCCCGCCGAACGAACCGTGCGGATCAGATCGGGCGCATCGGCGACGTTGATCGCCTTGCGCAGCCGCCGGATATGCACGTCGACGGTGCGCGGCTCGATGTCGCTGTCGCGGCCCCAGACCGAGTCCAGCAGCCGCTCGCGCGAGAAGACCCGGCCCGGATGCTCGAGGAAATGCTTGAGCAGGCGGAACTCGGTCGGCCCCAGGCTGATCGCCGCGCCGCCGCGCCGGACGCGGTGGCTGGCCGTGTCCATCTCGATATCGGCATAGGACAGGCGCTCACCCGCCAGCGCCGGACGCACGCGGCGCAGGACCGCGCCGACGCGAGCGACCAGCTCGCGCGGGCTGAACGGCTTGGTGACATAGTCGTCGGCGCCGGTTTCCAGACCGCGCACACGGTCCTCTTCCTCGCCGCGCGCGGTAAGCATGATGATGGGGACGTTGGCGGTGTCGCCCATGCGGCGCAGCTGGCGGCACACCTCGATGCCGGAGACGCCCTCGATCATCCAGTCGAGCAGCACGAGATCCGGCGGATTCTCGCGGGCGAGGAGAATGGCTTCCTCGCCGTCGGCGGTGCGTTCGACTTCGAAATCCTCGCGCTCGAGATGCCAGCTCACCAGTTCGGCCAGCGCCGCATCGTCTTCAACCAGCAATACCCGAGCGCGTGTCATCAACCGTCTCCAAGAAGGGGATCTTCGCCCTTCGTCCGCTCCGCCATCTGCCGCCCGGTGGCGGCAAAATAGACCATCTCCGCGACGTTGGTCGCGTGGTCGCCGATCCGCTCGATATTCTTGGCGATGAACAGCAGATGCGTCGACGCCGTGATATTGTGCGGATTTTCCATCATGTAGGTCAGCAGCGTGCGGAACAGGCTGTTGTAGAAATCGTCGACGGCGCGATCACGCTCCGACACCGCGACCGCCGCCTCGGCATCCCGCAGGACGAAGGCGTCGAGCACGTTGCGAACCATCTCCGCCGCGACACGGCCCATGGCGGGCAGCACCGACATGGCGTCCATGCCGCGCGCATCCTGCAGCACCGCGACCCGCTTGGCGATATTCTTGGCATAGTCGCCCATGCGCTCGACGACGCCAGCGATCTTCAGTGCCGCGAGCACCTCGCGCAGATCGTCCGCCATCGGCGCACGCAGCGCGATCAGGCGCACCACCTGACGCTCGACCTCGGCCTCGAGTTCGTCGATGCGCTGGTCGCCCTCGACGATCCGGGCTGCGGAATCCAGGTCGCGATGAACCAGTGCTTCAAGCGCGCCGGTGATCGCTGCCTCTGCGCGTCCGCCCATTTCGGAGATGAGCGCACGAAGCTGACCGAGATCCTCGTCGAACGCCTTGACCGTATGTCCGGTAACCATCGCTTTTCATCCCTCCGGTCCCGTTCGCCGGCGCCGCAATGGCGCGGCCTATGGGGGTAACGTGTTGCACTATGATGACAATGACCCGGGGGCGATAGCGGGAAATGTGACAGTCACGGTCGTCCCGACGCCGAGCTGCGAAGCGATGTCGAGCGTCGCGCGATGTCGCTCGACGATGTGCTTGACGATCGCCAGGCCAAGGCCGGTCCCGCCGATCGAGCGGCTGCGCCCGGAATCGACGCGGTAGAAGCGTTCGGTGAGGCGCGGCAGATGCTCGGGCGCTATGCCCTCGCCCTCGTCGGCCACCTTCAGGCGGACCTTGCCCTGCACCATATCGAGCGAGACCCGGATCGCCCCACCGGGCTTGCCATATTTCAGCGCATTGCCGATCAGATTGTGGAGAACCTGGCCGATCTGCACCCGGTCGGCACGCACCTCGGCGCAGGGCGATGCCTCTACCCTTATCCGGTCGGGATCGTCGCGCAGGCCGGAACGGATGACCCCGACCACCTCGTCGACGACCGCGCCGAGGCGGAGCGGCGTCTGCGGGATCGAGAAGCGGTCGGCCTCGATCCGCGACAGCGAGATCAGGTCGTCGACCAGCTGCTGCATGCGCTTCGCCTCGCCCATCATGATGCCGAGGAAGCGTTGCCGCACCGCCGGATCGTCGCCGGCGCCCCCCTCCATCAGCGTCTCGACGAAGCCCAGGATCGTCGCCAGCGGCGTCCGCAGTTCGTGGCTTGCATTGGCGACGAAATCGACGCGCATCCGTTCGGCGATCCAGCTGTCCGTCCGATCGCGCAGCGTCACCAGCTTGGCGCCCTCGCTGATCCGGCGGATGGTCATCATCCAGCGTCGATCGGCCTCGACCAGGCCGGCGATCTCCACCGGAGCCTCGGTCTCGCGGTCTGCGGCGATCAGTTCGGCCGCGGTCGGATGGCGGATCGCCAGACGGAAGTCGCCTTGCACCCGCTCGGCACCGAACAGGCGGCGCGCCGCCTGATTCGCATGGGTGATCCGCTGCCGCTCGACGATCAGGAGGACGTCGTCGACCGCATCGATCACGTCCTGCGTCCGGTCGACCAGCTGGACGACCGGCGGCGGCAGCAGAGCGGGCGCCTCGGAGGCTGGTGCCGAGGAAATCCAGGTGAGAAAGGCCGCGATCAGCCCGACGACCAGCGCCGAAACGAGAGGAGCGGAGAGCAGCCAGCCCGCGAACGCGACGACGACAAGGGCCAGCGCCGCGCGCGCCCCTCTCCTTCCCGTCATGTCGTTTTCCTGGCCAGCGTCGGGCAGGGCTTCATGCTTCATCCGATCCCGTCTACGCGCCGAATGTGAAATCTATCGGACATAAAAGCCAGAGGTCGTCGTAACCGAAATTGACATAAACTTTCTCGCCACCCGCTGGGAATGCCGGTAAGATGGCAGGACCAGTGTTTGGGGGATGGTGATGCGTAGCGAAGACGAACGGCCGGAGTGCCAGACGAAAGCCGGGGACGAGACCGTCCAGGCTCCGGACCTGGCGACACGCCGCTCGATGCTGCGCCTGTCGGCCCTTGGTGCAGCGGCAGTCTTCACGGTTCGCCCCGGCGCGGGCCTTGCCCAGGCCGCCGTTTCCGGCATCACATGTTCGATTCCCGTTCCCCAGACCAGCCAGGCGGGCAAATGGATCAAGAACGACGGCACGGTGGTGAACGCGAACACCGCCAACAGCTTCAAGCCGCCGTCGACGCCGCTGCGCGGCGAGGACGTCAAGAATTCGCTCGCTTATGGCACCCGCTATAGCGGCTACAATCAGAACGCGACCAATGCGTTCAACAACTATATCAAGAAGCTGACCATGGGTAAGCAGGGCTATACCTGCTATTCGTCGATCCAGAGCCGTCCCTGATCGCAAGATCCGTCGCGGGATGGTGACGAGCGCCCCGATCTACCGCACGGATTATCCGGACAGCTGCCGTATCGAGGCGGTGGACGGCATGGTGCTGATCTTTCACCGCCCGTCGGGCACCACGCACTTCCTCGACGTGCCGCTGCCCGACCTATTGTCCCTTCTCGCCGAAGCGCCCGGCGACGCGGACAGTCTCTGCGACAGGCTCTGCGCACGGCTGGGCATCGAACGGGACGGCGAGGCGCAGGCGGTGGTCGACCGGCGCCTCGACGAGCTGGCAGCCGCCGGCCTGGTCTGGATCGATCGATGCACGGTGTGACCGTCAGGATAGGCCCCGTCTCCTATCGGCTGGGGTCGCCCTGGCGAGCACCGCTGGACGCGATCCGTGCACTTTACGCAGACTATCCGGCACCACCGGACGGCATCGCGACGGTGACAGCGCGGATCGACGCACCGTCCCCTCTTCGCCGCTGGTTTCGTCCCCAGGTCTTGATCGAAGGGGATCATCGCCTCGACGGAACCGTGCCGATGGCGCTGCGCCACGGCCTGCTCGCGCTGGAGATGGCGATGAACATGCAGGTGGCGCTGGGCGAGCGCCGGCACCTGCTGATCCATGCGGCGGCGGTCGAACGCAACGGCCGCGCCATCATCCTGCCCGGCGAGTCCGGATCGGGCAAATCGACGCTCGGCGCGCTTCTGGGGGAGAAAGGCTGGCGATTGCTGGCGGACGAGTTCGTGATGATCGAGATAGACAGCGGGCTGATCCGTCCCTTTCCGCGCGCCATAAGCCTGAAGAACGAGTCCATCGCAGCCATGGAGGCGGTGGTCGCCGATCCGGGCCGCTTCGGTCCGCGTCTGACGGGCACGCCGAAGGGCGAACTGCGTCATTTGCGGCCCGCGCCCGATGCCATCGCCCGGATGGACGAGCCCGCCGAGCCGGCGCTGATCCTGTTCCCGACTTTCGGGCCCATGGCAGCGGTGGAAGGCGTCAGCCGGTCCGAGCTGTTCGCCCGCATCACCGAGGGATCGACCAATTACAGCGATCTCGGCGAGCCGGGCTTTCTCTGCCTGTCGCGCCTCGTCCACGCGGTCCCGGCGGTCCGCTTCGCCTATCCCGACGGGCCGACCGGCCTCGCCATCGTCGAGCAGTTCTGCGCCGAGGCGGGGCTGTGAGATCCGCGCTGCCGCTCGCCCGGGTGCTGGCCGACCCGGTGTCGGCGCTGTCGCTCGGCCCGGCGGACTGGCCGGCGCTGCTGTCGATCGCGCGGCTCGAGCGGCTCGACGGCAGCCTTGCCTATCGCCTCGCCGATCTTCCCCTGCCCCCGGCCATCGGTCGCTGCCTCGAAACCATCCGCTCGGCATCGGTGGTTGCCGAGCGGCAGGCGCTCTGGGAGGTAGAGATGGCGAGGCGCGCGCTGGCTTCGGCGGGCATATCGCCGATCCTGCTCAAGGGCAGCGCATTCGCCTTTGCAGGGCTGCCGCCGGCGCCCGGCCGGCAGGTCGGCGACCTCGACATTCTCGTTCCGCGCGACCAGCTGGACGCAGCGGAAGCCGCCCTGCTCCGGGCCGGCTATGCGTGGGTCAAGGACGATCCCTACACCCAGGCCTATTATCGCAACTGGATGCACGAACTGCCCCCGCTTGTGCACGAGGAGCGGGGCAGCATGATCGACCTGCACCACAGCATATTGCCGCTGACGGCACGCCGGACGCCCGACGCCGAAGCGCTCGTGCGCGACAGCATGGAGATCGCCGATGGCGTGCGGATCCTGGCGCCGACCGACATGATCGTTCACGCGGCCGCGCACCTCTTCGCCGATGGCGATCTCAGCGGCGGGCTACGCAACCTGTGGGACGTGGATCGACTGCTGCGCCTGTTCGGCAGCGACCGCGATTTCTGGCCATTGCTGCGCGAGCGTGCGGCGCTTCACCAGGTTCGAGGGCCGGTGGCTCTGGCGCTGCGGCTCGCTAACCGGCTTTTCGCAACCCCGGTAGAGCCCCGACTGGCGGGCCACGACAGGATGCGGGACATGCTGTTCATACACCGATTGCTGGCACGCGATGGGTGGGGACGCCCGACCCGCCCCTTCTCGCGCCTCGGCTTCTATGTCAGATCACATTGGATGCGGATGCCGCCCGCCATGTTGGCCCGGCATCTTTGGATCAAGTCGTTAAAAAGGCACGGAGCAGCGTAACATATCAGCCGGAACTTCCTTGACTTCGACGGGTTGGCAACGGTTCCGGGGGGAGAGCTGATGGCGGGTAGCGGCGATGGCGAAACCAGGACGCCCGATTTCGACGTCCTGGCCGGCGGCGGAGAGCTGGGCGCGCGGATGCGTGCCTTCGACTGGGCGTCGAGCCCGCTCGGACCGCCGGAAGACTGGCCGCAGAGCCTGAAGGCGACAGTCAGGATCATGCTCACGTCCCGCCAGCCGATCTGGATCGGTTGGGGACCTGAACTTACCTATCTCTACAACGACGCCTATAAATCGATCATCGGCGCGCGGCACCCTTGGGCACTGGGCAAGCCTACGGCGAGCGTGTGGGATGAAATCCGCTCGGATATCGAGCCCATGCTGGCAAAGGCGATGGGCGGCGACGAAGGCATTTATGTCGAGGAACAGCTCCTGATCATGGAGCGTAACGGCTATCCGGAAGAGACCTACTACACCTTCTCCTACAGCCCCATTCCCGATGACGACGGCCGCCCAGGCGGGATCATCTGCGCAAACAGCGACGACACCGCCAAGGTGATCGGAAAGCGCCAGCTGGCGTTGCTTACAGATCTGGCTGGCCGGGCGATGAAGGCGGAGACCGGGCGCGAGGCTTGCGAAGCGAGCGTCGCCGCGCTGGCCACCAACCCGCGCGACGTGCCGTTCGCGGTCCTCTACCTCGAAGCAGCCGAGCCGCAGACGTTCGAGCTCGTCGCCGCCTATGGCGTCCCCGCAGGATCGGCGCTCGCTCCGCAGCAGCTGCGCGACGGTACGCCTTACGTGGACGGTATTCCCTTTTCTTCCCAACGGACCGAACCCATCGTGATCGACCGGATTGCCGATCTGGTGGGCCCCGAGGCGAGTGCCGTATGGGGAAGACCCCCGCAGCGCGCGCTCATGATTCCCGTCGCGGCAGCCGAACGGCGGGGACTGCTGATCGCGGGCATAAGCCCGGTGCGCCAGCTCGACGCCGATTATCGCGACTTCCTCGCTCTGGTCGCGGGCCAGATCGGCACCGCCGTAGCCAAGGCCGACGCTTATCAGGCGGAGCGGCAACGGGCCGAGGCGCTGGCAGAGATCGACCGGGCAAAGACGATCTTCTTTTCGAATGTCAGCCACGAGTTCCGCACACCGCTGACGCTCATGCTCGGGCCGGTCGAGGAACTGCTCAAATCGACCGCAGGCGCACCGCGCGAACTGGCCGCCATGGCCCATCGCAACGGGCTTCGGCTACTTCGCCTGGTCAACACCCTGCTCGACTTCGCGCGTATCGAGGCCGGTCGGGTCGAAGGCCGTTTCGAGCCTACCGATATCGCCGTGGCGACAGCCGAGCTCACCAGCAACTTCCGCTCGGCTTGCGAGCAGGCGGGGCTCACCCTGGAAACCCGCGTCGGGCCCGTGCCCCAGCCGGTCTATCTCGACCGCTCGATGTGGGAGAAGGTCATGCTTAACCTGCTGTCGAACGCGTTCAAATATACGCTGCACGGCGGGATTGCAGTGGAGGTCCGCGCTGAAGACGACGAGGCGGTGGTCGTCGTCGAGGATAGCGGCGTCGGCATAGCGCGCGACGAACTGCCGCGGCTGTTCGACCGCTTCCATCGCGTGGAAGGTCAGCCCGGCCGCACGCAGGAGGGCACCGGAATCGGCCTCGCGCTGGTCAAGGAACTGGTCGGGCTGCACGGCGGGACCATCGCGGTCGAGAGCGAGGTCGGTCGTGGCACGCGCTTCACCATCCGCCTGCGTCTGGGCTGCACGCATCTCCGCCGCGAGCAGGTCGTCGCCCAGACGGCAACGCCCTATGCCACGGCAGTCACAGAGGCTTTCGTCGAGGAAAGCCTTCACTGGTCGCCACCGCCATCGCCCCCCGTGGACGGTGATCCGCTCGCCGCAGCCGATGCGGAGACGATCGCCCATATCCTGATCGCCGACGACAATGCCGACATGCGCGACCATATCGCGCGGCTGCTCAGGCAGGCGGGGTATGAGGCCGAAATGGCCGGCGACGGCGAGGCCGCGCTGGCCGCGATGCGCACTCGCAAACCCGATCTGGTGATCTCCGACGTCATGATGCCGCGCCTCGACGGCTTCGGCCTGCTCAGAGAGATACGAGGAGACGCCGAACTCCGCGCGACCCCCGTGCTGATGCTGTCGGCGCGGGCCGGCGAGGAGGCGACGGTCGACGGGATCGAGGCCGGAGCCGACGATTATCTGACCAAACCGTTCGCCGCGAGCGAGCTGATCGCCCGGGTCAGCGCCAATCTGTCAGTGGCGCGAACACGCATGGCCGTGGCGGAGCAGGTCCGTGCGAACGAGCTGCGACTGCGGCGCCTGTTCGAAAATGCACCGGGTTTCATCGCCATCCTCAACGGCCCCGATCTGGTCTTCGAGTTCGTCAACAAGACCTATGTCCGGATGTTCGGTAACCGCGACTATCTCGGCAGACCTTTTGAGGAGGTCTTCACGGAACTGGGTTCCAGCACGATCATCCGTAACGTCTTTCAGACGGGCGAGCGCTATCGCGCCGTAGCAGTGCCGGCGCGCCTCGAAGGCGGCATCAGCTATGCGCTGGACTTCGTCGTCGAACCGATCCGCGACGCGGACGGGATCGTGACGGGCGTGTTCCTGGAGGGCCATGACGTCAGCGAACGCAACCGGGCCGAGACGGCACTGCTCGAGGAAAGCCGGACGCTCGACACGCTCAACCGCAGCGGGATCGCGATCGCCGCCGAACTCGATCTGTCGCGACTGGTGCAGATGGTGACCGACGCCGGGGTCGACGTGACCGGTGCTCAGTTCGGCGCCTTCTTCCACGTGGTGGCCGGTGAGGGATCCGACAGCTACATGCTCTACAGCCTGTCGGGTGTGGATCGCTCAGAGTTCGAGCACTTCCCCATGCCTCGCCAGACGGGCGTTTTCGGCCCGACCTTCCGGGGCGAACGGGTCATCCGGTCGGGCGACATCACCCGGGATGCGCGCTACGGCAAGAATGCCCCCCATCGCGGTATGCCGGAGGGCCATCTGCCCGTCCGGTCCTATCTCGCAGCACCGGTCCGGTCGCGATCCGGGGAGATATTGGGGGGGCTCTTCTTCGGTCATGCCGAGCCGGACCGCTTCAACGAGCGGCATGAGCGCCTCATAGTGGGCATAGCGGCGCAGGCCGCGATCGCGATGGACAATGCGCGCCTGTTCGACGCTGGGCAACGCGAAATCTCGGAGCGCAAGCGCGCCGAGGAAGAGCTGCGCGAGCTCAACGACACGCTCGAACGGCGCATCGCCGAGGCGCTGGCCGAGCGGGAGGTTGCCGAGGAGGCGTTGCGCCAGTCACAGAAGATGGAAGCCGTCGGCCAGCTGACCGGCGGGGTCGCGCACGATTTCAACAATCTGCTGACGATCATCACCGGCAACCTCGACATCATGCTACGCGCCATGGACCGCGGCGACGAGGCACGCGTGCGCCGGGCGATCGAAAGCGCGCAGAAGGGCGCCGACCGCGCTGCTTCGCTGACGCAAAGACTGCTCGCCTTCTCGCGTCGCCAGCCGCTGGCGCCCAAACCTATCGATGTCGACCAGCTGGTCTCCGGAATGTCCGAACTGCTGAGTCGCGCGCTGGGCGAGACCATCTCGCTGGAGGTGGTCACCACCCCCGGCCTTTGGCGGGTGGAGGCCGATCCGAACCAGCTGGAAAACTGCCTGATCAATCTCGCGGTCAACGCGCGCGATGCCATGCCCGGCGGTGGCGCGCTGACCATCGAAACCGCGAACACCCTCCTCGACGAGAGCTACAGCGCCGCGCACGCCGAGGTCGCGCCGGGCCAATATGTCGTCATCGCCGTGTCCGATACCGGGGTGGGCATGTCACGCGAGGTCGTCGCGCGGGTGTTCGAGCCTTTCTTCACGACGAAGGAAGTCGGGCGCGGCACCGGCCTGGGCCTCTCGATGGTCTACGGGTTCGTCAAGCAGTCCGGCGGCCATGTGAAGATCTACTCCGAACCGGGATCGGGCACGACGATCAAGATCTACCTCCCCCGCCTGGTCAGCGACGTCGACCCGGCAGAGTGCGAAGGTGAAACGCTCCAGGACGGCCAGGGACATGACGAGGTCATCCTGGTGGCGGAGGACGACGACGATGTCCGCGCCTACACGGCCGAAATTCTGCGCGAGCTGGGCTATAATGTGATCGAAGCCCCCGATGGCGCGGCGGCCCTTGCGTTGATCCAGCAAGCCGACCAGCCGATCGACCTGCTGTTCACCGATGTCGTCATGCCCAACATGTCGGGCCAGGAACTGGCGGAACGCGCGCAGGCGATACGGCCCGGCCTCAAGGTTCTTTACACCAGCGGCTACACCCGCAACGCGATCGTCCATAATGGCCGCCTCGACGCGGGGGTGGAAATGATCGCCAAGCCCTTCACCTACCAGGCCCTTTCGGCGCGCGTGCGGCAGATACTGGATTCGACGAACTGACGAGGTGGCGGAAAACAGCGATGTTGAATAACAGGTACCGAGCTGTTACATGACAGAGTGACGACATTGAACGGCCACGAACGAGACGGGATTGCCTGTGCCAGTGACCAAAAAGGCCGTCTGCTGCGACGCTGACGGATCGCCGACCAAGAAGACCGCAGCCACCCGGGTGTTCGAGGCCGCGCGCGACCTGTTCTATCACCGTGGAATCCGCGCCGTCGGCGTCGACGAGATCGTCTGCAAGGCCGGCGTTACCAAACCCAGCCTTTACCGAGCCTTCGCGTCCAAGGACGAGCTGATCGCCGCCTGCCTGGAGGAAAGTGGCCGCGAGGGCCGCGCTGCGCTGTGCGAAGCTATCGAGACCGCCGGCAGCGACGCCGGCGACCAGCTTCGCGCCGTCGTCCGCTATTTCGCGGCCAAGGTTGCCTCCCCCGATTTTCGGGGCTGCCCGATGAGCAACACTGCGGTCGAGATCCCTGAACCCGGCCATCCGGGACGCGCGGTGCTCGAGAGCTGCAAGGCCGACATGCGAGCGACGATCGTCGAGATCAGCCGCCGCTTCGACACCGACCGGCCCGAGGATCTGGCCGACGGGCTTGTGCTGATCATCGAAGGCGGCATGGCCGCGCACCATATCTTCGGCAGCCAGGGGCCCTGTGCCGCGATGGTCTCGGCCAGCGACGCGCTGATCGACTCCTACCGGCTTCGCGCGCGCGCCTGACGAGGCCTAGCCGCCGCCCAGTTCCAGCGCCCGGGCTTCGATCGCACGCAGCATCCGCATGAAGTCTTCCAGTTCGCGCGCGTCGAAGCTGGAGAATATCTGCTCCTCGAATTGCAGCGCCTTGGGCGCGACCTGCGCATAGAGCGACTGCCCGGCCTCGGTCAGCGCCAGCAGGCGCGATCGGCGATCGGCACGGTTCGGCGCGCGCGTCACCAGCCCGCGATTGACCAGCGCGATCGTTGCCCGACTGACCGTCACCTTGTCCATGCGGGTCGCCGTGCAGATGCCCTGCTGCGTCACGCCGTCGCGCTCGGCGACGACCGCTATGACCCGCCACTCCGGAATTGAGAGATCGAACAGCGCCTCATAGGCCTTGGCGATCACGTCGCTGACGACGTTGGTCGTCACCGAGAGGCGATAGGGAAAAAACTGGTCGAGCACGAGGCGATCACTGGCCATGGGCGTTGGTAACATTTGACACGACTCGGTTCAAATCCCTATTAGTTTCGTTTGTTACCATATTCCGAGGAAGCGCCATGACCGATCCGTCCCTGGAACCGCACGCCAACCCGCTCGGCCTCGACGGCTTCGAGTTCGTCGAGTTCACCGGTCCCGATCCGCTGGCGCTGGCCGAACTGTTCGAGGCGATGGGCTTCACCCATCTCGGCAACCACCGGTCGAAAAATGTCCGCCGCTATCAGCAGGGCGACGTGAACTTCATCCTGAACATGGACGCGAGCGGCCAGGCGGCCGAGTTTCGCGAGGCGCATGGGCCGTCCGCCAACGCCATGGCCTTTCGCGTCCATGACGCGACCAAGGCGTTCGACAAGGCGGTCAAGCGCGGTGCCACGCCGGTCCAGGGGCCGGTCGGGCCGATGGAACTGAACATCCCGGCGATCAAGGGCATTGGCGGGTCCAACCTCTATCTGGTCGACCGCTATGGCGCGCAGGAGATCTACGATGTCGACTTCCGCCCGGTCGAGGGCATGGCGCGCGACCAGCGCTCGGTGGGTCTCCACACGCTCGATCACCTGACCCACAATGTGATGCGCGGGCGGATGAACCACTGGGCGGGCTTCTACGAGAGCGTCTTCAACTTCCGCGAGATCCGCTATTTCGACATCGAGGGAAAGGCGACCGCGCTGCTGAGTCGCGCGATGACCGCGCCCGACAACAAGATCCGCATCCCGCTCAACGAGAGCCAGGACGACAAGAGCCAGATCGAGGAATTCCTGCGCGAATATAAGGGCGAAGGAATTCAGCATCTGGCG
This sequence comes from Rhizorhabdus phycosphaerae, assembly GCF_011044255.1. Taxonomy (NCBI): domain Bacteria; kingdom Pseudomonadati; phylum Pseudomonadota; class Alphaproteobacteria; order Sphingomonadales; family Rhizorhabdaceae; genus Rhizorhabdus; species Rhizorhabdus phycosphaerae. The sequence goes on along the minus strand of NZ_CP049107.1, from coordinate 3,619,337 downwards.
CTGGCGACCGACGACATCTTCGCGACGGTCGACCGGCTGCGCGCCAACGGCGTCCGCTTCCAGTCGACCCCCGACACCTATTATGAGGCGATCGACCAGCGCCTGCCCGGCCACGGCCATGACATCGAGGAGATGCGCAAGCGCGGCATCCTGATCGACGGCGCGCCCGAGACCGGCGGCGGTATCCTTCTCCAGATCTTTACCGAGAATATGGTCGGCCCGATCTTCTTCGAGATCATCCAGCGCAAGGGCAATGACGGCTTCGGCGAAGGCAATTTCAAGGCGCTGTTCGAGTCCATCGAACGCGACCAGATCCGCCGGGGCGTGCTCAAGGTCGATTGAGCCTGCCCGCGCCCTTCAAATGTCCGATCGATCGGGGACTGCGATGAGCGACCAGTATATGACCGGCTTCGGCAACCATTTCGCGACCGAAGCCGTCGCGGGGGCACTGCCGATCGGGCGCAACTCGCCGCAGCGCCCCGCCTTCGGCCTCTATGCCGAACAGCTGTCGGGCAGCGCCTTCACCGCGCCGCGGTCGGAGAACCGCCGCAGTTGGCTCTACCGAATGCGGCCCGCCGCCAATCATCCGCCTTTCCGGCCTTATGAGGGTCGGGCGCGTCTCTGCGCCGCGCCTTATACCGAGGCGCCCGCCAACCCCAACCGGCTGCGCTGGGATCCGCTGCCCCTGCCCGTCGAGCCGACCGACTTCGTCGACGGGCTCGTCACGCTGGGCGGCAATGAGGGGATCGGCATCCATCTTTATGCGGCCAACCGCTCGATGGTCGACCGCGCCTTCTTCGATGCCGATGGCGAGTTGCTGATCGTGCCGCAGTCCGGTGCGCTGCGGGTCGTCACCGAAATGGGTGTCCTCGACGTCGAGCCGCTGCAGATCGGCCTGATCCCGCGCGGGGTGCGCTTTCGCGTCGAACTGCCGGACGGCGAAGCGCGCGGCTATGTCTGCGAGAATCACGGGGCAGCCTTCCGCCTACCCGACCTCGGCCCGATCGGCGCAAATGGCCTGGCCAATGTGCGCGACTTCGAGACGCCGGTCGCCTGGTTCGAGGATATCGACGCCCCCTGCGAACTGATCCAGAAATATGAGGGGCGTCTCTGGTCGTCCACGCTCGACCACAGCCCGTTCGACGTCGTCGCCTGGCACGGCAATCTGGCGCCCTGCCGCTATGATCTGCGCCGGTTCAACACGATCGGGACGGTCAGCTTCGACCATCCGGATCCGTCGATCTTCACCGTGCTCACCTCGCCCAGCGACACGCCCGGCACCGCCAATTGCGACTTCGTGATCTTCCCGCCGCGCTGGATGGTGGCGGAGGATACGTTCCGCCCACCCTGGTTCCACCGCAATGTGATGAGCGAATATATGGGCCTGATCGCTGGCGCCTATGATGCCAAGGCGGGCGGCTTCCTCCCCGGCGGCGGATCGCTGCACAACCGCATGTCGGGCCATGGCCCCGACCGTGCGAGCCATGAAGCGGCGACGAACGCCCGGCTCGCCCCGCACAAGATCGAGGACACGATGGCGTTCATGTTCGAAAGCCGCTCGGTGATCCGCCCCACCCGCTTTGCCCTGGAGACCCCGTTGATGCAGCTGGACTATGACGATTGCTGGTCGGGCTTCGCCAAGGCGGAGCTGCCGCGATGAGCATCGATGCGACCCATGATCCCGCGCTGACCAGCTGGGTGCCCGGCGCAGACGGTCATCCCGACTTTCCGGTCCAGAATCTGCCTTATGGCATCTTCTCGCTCGGAGATGGAGAGCGTCGCCCGGCGGTGGCGATTGGCGACAGCCTGCTCGACCTCCAGGCGATTTCCGGGCTGCTGCCGGTGGAGTTGCACGGACCGACGCTCAATGCGCTTTTCGCGATGGCACCCGAACGCCGGACGGCGCTACGCAACAAGCTGTCCGAACTGCTGTCGGTCGAGAGCCACCGTCCTGCGCTCGCGCCGCATATCCGCGCACAGGCCGACGTCACGCTGCACCTGCCCGCGACCATCGGCGATTACACCGACTTCTATGTCGGCATCCATCACGCGATGAACATCGGCAAGCAGTTCCGGCCCGACAATCCGCTGCTACCCAACTACAAGCATGTGCCGATCGGCTATCATGGCCGCGCTTCCTCGGTGCGTCCCTCCGGCGTGCCCGTCGTCCGGCCTAAGGGACAGCGCAAACCGCCCGAGGCCGAGACGCCGGTCTTCGGCCCGTCCGCGCGGCTCGACTATGAGCTCGAACTGGGCGTCTGGATCGGGCGGGGGAACGAGCTGGGCGATGCCATTCCGATCGAGGAAGCGCCCCGCCACATCGCCGGCTTCTGCCTGCTCAACGACTGGTCGGCGCGCGACTTCCAGGCGTGGGAATATCAGCCGCTCGGGCCCTTCCTCGCCAAGAATTTCCACACGAGCGTCTCGCCCTGGGTGATCACGCCCGAGGCGCTGGCCCCCTTCCGCACCGCCCAGCCGCCCCGCCCCGAAGGCGATCCCCGGCCCCTGCCCTATCTGTGGGACGAGGCCGACCAGGCGAGGGGAGCGCTGGGCGTCGAACTCCACGCTTATCTGACCACCGCGCAAATGCGCGAGCAGGGCCTCGCCCCGCACCAGCTGAGCCGGGGGCCCGCCTCCAACATGTACTGGACGGTGGCGCAGATCGTGACCCATCACGCGTCGAACGGTTGCGACCTCCGCCCCGGCGACCTGCTCGGGACCGGCACCATCTCCGCCCCCAGCGAGGACGGCTTTGGCAGCCTGATGGAGATTTCGCGCGGGGGCGCACAGCCGATCCGGCTCGAAAGCGGCGAGGAGCGCAGCTTCCTGCAGGACGGTGACGAGATCATCCTGCGCGCGACGGCCTCGGCGCCGGGCTTCGCGTCGATCGGCTTCGGGGAATGCCGGGCGGTGATCCTGCCCGCGCGCTAAGGTCGGGCGGGCGACACCGCCCGCGCCGCCTCACTCCATGTAGAAGATGCGATATTCGCGCCGGGTGAACAGCCAGCGCCCATCGATCTTCGCGAGCACGTCGTCATAGCGGCCGCGCACACGCTTCAGATCACCCGTCCCCGGCTCCTCGAAGATCTCCGAGGTGTAGCAGACCGCCTTTGCGCTATCGCCGTCCACCTCGATGCTGCCGGGGGTGGCGATATAGACCATCGGCTTGGTGCAGCCGTCGAGGCCGTAAGCCTTCATCGATTCGACCCAGGCGGAGACGATCGTCTCCTTGCCCGAAAAGCCGCCGAGATCGGGAAATTCGGGCAGCGCCCAATAGGCGTCGTCGGCCCAGGCCGTCGCCCACAGCTCGGCATCCTTGGTCATCACCGCATGGGCATAGCTTTCCATCAGCTCGCGGATCAGGATCCGGTCTTCGAGCGGGCCGGTATAGGGCATGGTCTGTCTCTCCTGCGTCGGGGTCAGCGCCGGCCTTCGAGCCAGTCGTTCAAGGTTTCGTGGAAGAAGCGGACGCGGGTCTCCTGCGCCGGCAGATAGGCGTCCTGATAGCCCAGCGAATGCATGCCCGCCTGCATGTCCTCGGCCAGTTCCATGTCCTGATACACGATCTGCCCCGCCAGTTCGGGAATGCCCCGGCCGCCGTCGAAGTCGCGATGCTCGCACTGCTCGACTTCGCGCAGCGGGCGCGTGCCGGCCATGATCGATTCCACCTCGGACTGGCCCTCGACCGGGAAAGCCATGCACCACAGGTCGAACCAGCATTTCTCCGGATCGTCGGGATGCGGCTCGCTGCGGAAGAAGATGAGGTTATCGGGCAGGAAGCTGATCGTGACGTTGGGGAAGATGACCGTGTGCGGGCTGTCGGTGATCTCCTCATCGTCCATATGCTCATAATGGACATAGCCGCGCTCGCGCCACAGCCGCTTCTTGGCGGCCTTCAGGTCGAGCCAGCCCTGCATCGCCATCTCCTCATAGGAGGCATAGCGCGACGGATCGATGTCCCACTGGCGCAGGATCATCTCGAACGGATGCGGCACGCCGTCGGGCAGGCGATCGCTCAGCGAAGGGCGCATCGGCTGCACCGTCCGGCCATGGCCGCGCGGCCACATTTCGTGCCGGGCGGTATCGACGTCCTGGTCGATCCACGGCGGCACCTGCGGATGGGCGGTGCGGGTGTGGTAGCTCTCCGAGAAATTGTCGGTGACGAACTTCCAGTTGGCGTTGAGCGCGATCCGGTACCAGGCGACGCGCACCGCCGTGTCCATCGGGTAATTCTTGTACAGCTCGGGCATCGGATCGAGATAATCGAGCAGGTCGGGCGCTTCCGGGTCCATCGTGTACCAGACGAAGCCGCCCCATGTGTCGCAGCGCAGTTCGCGCAAGCTGAGCTTCCCGCACGGATCGCCCTGAGGGAAATCATGCGCGTCCTGCGCCTGCTGGAGGACGCCGTCGATGCCCCAGCGCCAGCCATGATAGGGACAGGTGATCGCCTCGACCGACGAACTCTGGCGCACCATCCGCATGCCGCGATGCCGGCAGCTGTTGTAGAAGGCCCGGATCGATCCGTCATCCTGGCGGATGCAGATCACCGACTCCTTCAGGAAATTGTGGACGACGAAGTCGCCGGGTTCGGGAAGTTCGGCGGTGCGGCCGGCGACGTGCCAGATCCGCTTCCACAGCCGATCCCACTCCTTGGCCGCGAATTCCGCAGAATAATAGCGCTCCCCGCTGATCGGGTCGCCGCGTAACGCGGACGGGTCGCGCCCATCCAGCCTCTCGTCCAGGCTCATCTCTCTCTCCTGCTCCGCCGTCGCGGATATTCAGAGGAAGGTGCGGGATGCAGCCAGGGCTTGGTACTGGCAATAAGGTCAGATCACGGCCGCTACGGCATGGTCCACCTTGCCAGGCCAGAGACGCACCCACCGCAGAGTCGCGTCCGGAGAGAATGCCAGGAGAGTGATATGTCGATTTCGGTGACCCCGGGCGTGCCCGGACCGCACCTCATGCAGGCGGCTTTCATCGTCGAGGATCTCGACGCGGCGATCGATGCCTGGATCAGGACGACGGGCATCGGCCCCTTCTTCGTCGTGCCCCATATCGCCCTGGCCGAGCTCGACTATCGCGGGCAGCCCAGCCGCGATCTCGATTTCTCGGTCGCCCTCGCCCAATCGGGCGGTGTGCAGGTCGAACTGATCCAGCAGCATTCGGACGGCCCGTCCGCCTATCGCGACCTGATCGCCAAGGGGCAGCAGGGCTTCCACCATTTCTGCATCTACACCAGCGACTATGACGCGACCCGCGAACGCTATCTCGCAACAGGCGCCCAAAGCGCACTCGACGGCCTCTTCGGCGAGGTCCGCTTCTGCTATATCGACACCAGCCCGACGATCGGCTGCATGATCGAGCTGGTCGAGGAACATCCGCTGGAAAGCGCCTTCTTCGCCCGCGTCGCCGAGGCCGCACGCGACTGGGACGGCGTCACCGATCCCGTCCGCCTCGCCTTTCCCGCCTGACCCGAAGGAGCGGATCCCCATGCCGAACTGCCCGATCGAAGACCGTCTGGCGATGCAGGACCAGATGATCGCCTATGCCCATGCGGTCGACTCCATGCACGACATCGACGGCATCTGCGCGGTCTTTACCGAGGACGCCATATTCGACCTGACCCGCATCGGCCTGATCGAGCATCACGGCCATGCCGGCATCCGCGCGCTGTTCGAAAGCGTCTTCGCCTCGATGTCGCACCACGGCCATTATCTGTCGAACTTCGCCGTCACCGCCTACACCGCCGACCGCGCCTCGATGCGCGCCTATGTCGACGCCAAGGGCCTGGGCAAGGACGGCAGCTCGCTGAACGTGCTGGGCCGCTACTATTTCGATTTCCGCCGGACCGCCGATGGGTGGAAGGCGGAGCGCTACACGCTGGACCTGCTGCTTCCGCCGGCGGGGTCGCTCGACAAGATCAGGGCGTGAGGGGGAAGTAGGCGGCGCCGTCCTGAGTCACGGAATTACGCCGAATGACGTTGACACCGTAAACCCTGCTCGCCCTCCTCGTACCGTAGCCGACATCTAAGAGGCATGATCCCGAATGATCAGGCCGCGCGCAGTGCCTCTCGGGCTTCTCCCGGCAACTGGGCGATGACCGAGAGGTAGGCGCTGGCGGTGGCATCGGGCTGACGGCGGCCCTGTTCCCAGCCTTTGAGGGTCGCGAGCGGAATCCGGTAGGCGCTGGCGAACGCCTGCTGCGACAGGCCCAGCTCTTCCCGGATCGCGCGCACGTCGGGAACCTCGATGGTGTGGACGCGCGCCACCTTCCCCTTACCCTGAGCGTGCGCGGCAGCCTCTTCCATCGCCGCGATCAGGTCCTTGCCAAAGTCCGACATCGTCATGCTCCTTACACTCAATCCACCCCAGTGGCTTTTGGGCCCCTGATCGTCGCCGCGAAGGCGGCCACCGCCTTCTTCTCGTCCGCGCTCAGGTCCGTCGCCTGCGCCTTGACATAAGCCAGCAGCAGGTAGAGCGGACAATCGGGACGGTAGTAGAAATAGACCACCCGCGCTCCGCCACGCTTGCCGCTTCCCGAGCGCGCCCAACGTAGCTTCCTGACTCCACCGGTGCCGGGGATCACGTCGCCCGCCTGGGGGTTATGAGCAACAAAATCGACCAGCTCGGCCCGTTCCTCCTCGCTCCAGATCCTTTCGGCCGAGCGTGCGAAAGCCTGCGTCTCGACAACGGTGATCGGCCGGATCTTCACCGTGGCTATATACGTCAATGACGCCCAACGCGCAAGCCGATGCCGACCAAGGCCCGCTTCCCGCCGCAGCTTTGTACTGGGTCTGTCTGCTAATCCATTTGAACCATGCACTCCCCCGCCGCCGCGCCTATCATCCTCGCGACTGCCGAGGAGAGGATGCGCAGCATGGGATTCGAGCTTCGGCCGCTGGGCGGTCCGATCGGGCGGGAGCTTGTCGGGCTGGATCTCGAACGCGACGTGCCCGCTGCCACGGCAGCGGCGGTGCGGCAGGCGTGGCTCGACCATGGCATGCTGCTCGTGCGCGGGCCGGGGACGTCGCCCGAGGCGCAGTTGCGGCTCAGCCGCTGCGTCGGCACGCTCGAGCCGCATGTCATTCCGAAGTTCCGCCATCCGGACAATCCGGACCTGATCCTGCTGACCAACAAGGATGGGCCGTCGGGGCCGGTCTATGAGCATGACGGGGTGGCGATCCACGGGCGGATTCCGTGGCACAGCGACGGCGCCTTCGTCACCACGCCCAATGCCGGGGCGGTGCTGCGCATGGTGCAGCGGACGCGCGATGGCGGGCAGACGGGCTGGCTCGACCTCGCCGCCGCCTATGACGCGTTGGACGAGGCGACCAAGGCCGAAATCGAGGGGCTGGAGGCGGTCTATCTGTTCCGTGCGGGGCTGGAGGAGATGCGATTCAACAATCCCGGCGGCCGCCGGATCAGCCCGCGCAACGACAGCTATCCCGATTTTCCGCCGGTCGCCGTGCCGCTGGCCTGGGCGCATCCCGAGACCGGCCGCAGGCTGCTGGCGCTCAGCACGCTCAACGTCGACCGCATCCTGGGCATGGACCGCCCACGCAGCGATGCACTGATCCAGCGGCTGATCGAGCATATCGTCCAGCCGGCTTTCCATTATATCCATGACTGGCAGAACGGCGACATGGTGCTGTGGGACAATCGCACCATGCTCCACGCCGCGCTCGGCCATCCGGTCGACCAGATACGGATCGTCCACCGGACCACGATCAAGGGCACGCAGGCGACCGGGCGGCTGCTCGATGCGGAGGAAGCGGCATGAGCGATTTCGACCTGACGATCCGGGACGGCCTGATCGTCGACGGCAGCGGGGCCGAGCCTTTCCGAGCCGACATCGGCATAAGGGACGGGCTGATCGCGGCGATCGGCGACGATCTGCCCCCGGCCGCGCAGGACATCGACGCATCGGGCCTGATCGTCACGCCCGGCTTCGTCGACCTCCACACCCATTATGACGGGCAGGTAACCTGGGAGGAGCGGCTGACCCCGTCCTGCTATCATGGTGTCACCACGGCGGTGATCGGCAATTGCGGGGTCGGCTTCGCGCCCTGCCTGCCCGAGCGGCGCGAGTTGCTGATCCGGCTGATGGAGGGGGTCGAGGACATCCCCTATCCGGTGCTGGCCGAGGGGCTTCCGTGGAGCTGGACCAGCTTCACCGACTATCTCGATGTGATCGCGGCGCGGCGCTACGACATGGATGTCGCCGCCTATGTCCCGCACGCGGCATTGCGGGTCCATGTGATGGGCGAGCGCGGCGCCGCGCGCGAGGCGGCGACCGCCGAGGATCTGGCGGAGATGGCGCGGCTGCTGGGCGAGGCGCTCGACGCGGGGGCGCTGGGCATCGCCACGTCGCGCACCTTCTTCCACCGGTCGAGCGACGGGCAGGCCATCCCCACCTATGGCGCGGCCGATGCGGAGATGCTGGCGCTGGCGCGGGTTCTCCGGGACAAGGGCAAGGGCGTGTTCCAGATCGTCGAGGACGTCCATTTGCCCGACCGGTCGATCGCCGCCCTCGCCGATATCGCGCGCGAGGCGGAGCGTCCGCTCACCTTCTCGATGGGGTGCAGCAACAGCGGGCCCTATGCCTGGCCCCGCCTGCTCGAACAGCTGAGCGCGGCCAATGCGGGCGGCGCGGTGGTGAAAGCGCAGCTGATGCCCCGGGCCATCGGGATGCTGCTGGGCTTCGAACTTACGCTCAACCCCTTCTATACAACCGCCACCTATAAGCAGCTGTCGGCGCTGCCACTGGCCGAACGGCTGGCCCGGCTGCGCGATCCGGCGATCCGGGCGGCGATACTGGCCGAGCCGGTCGATCCCGATCCCGCGTTGGTGCTGGGCCGGATGGTGCGGCAGTTCGACACGATGTTCGTGCTGGGCGAACGGCCCGATTATGAGCAGCCGCCCGAGCGCAGCATCGCGGGCATGGCGGCCAGCCGTGGGATCAGCCCTGAAGCGCTCGCCTATGATCTGATGACCGAGGGCGAGAGCGGCGGGAAGCTCTACCTCGCCATGGCCAATTTCGCCGACGGCAAGCTCGACGCGGTCGGGGCGATGCTCGATCATCCCGATGTCGTGCTGGGCCTCGGCGACGGTGGCGCGCATGTCGGCACGATCTGCGACGCCAGCTATTCGACCTTCGCGCTGACGCACTGGGTGCGCGACCGGGCGCAGGGGCGAAAGCCGCTGGCCGACATCGTGCGGCGGATGACCTCGGCTACCGCTTCGATCGCCGGCTTCGATGATCGCGGCTTGCTGAAGCCCGGCCTGCGCGCCGACATCAACCTGATCGACCTCGACGCGCTCGCACTGCGCGAACCGGAACTGCGCTACGATCTTCCAGGCGGCGGACGGCGGCTGATCCAGCGCGCCGACGGCTATCGCGCCACCATCGTCAAGGGCGAGGTGGTCAGCCGCGACGGCGAGCCGACCGGCGCCCGGCCCGGCCGGCTGATCCGGGCCTGACCGTCAGAAGAAGGCCTTGCGAAACTCGATGCGGATCGCGCGGCCGACCGGATCGAGAAAGCTGCCCTGATAGCGCGACGGCGTGGCGCCGGTCGCGTCGCGCACGCGGGGCAGCGTGTCGAACAGATTGTCCACACGCAGCGAGACGCGCGCGCCCTGCGCCCAGTCGGCATTGGCGAGCGCCGGTATCTGGGCGAGGTTGACGAACAGCCGGGCATTGACTTTCGCCAGCGACCCGAAACGCAGATCGCCCGTGGGCGAACCCGGTGCCGCGTTCACCGTCGTCCCCTGCTGCCAGTTTCCGGTCAGGCGCAGGCCGAGACCATTGTTGGAATAGGTGAACTGCGCTTCCAGCTCATGGCGCGGCGTGCCGCCGGTCGCGCCGATCGCATCGCCGTCGAGCAGGTCGAGCACCGGCAGGCCCCGGCGAATGAGGATCTCTTCCTTCAGATGCCAGGTGTGGAACAGCGAGACCTGCAGCCGTCCGCCCTGCCCGCCGCCCGGACCACGAAAGCCCGGAGGGCCGCCGGGGCCGCCCGGTGCCTGCGGGCCGCCAGCCTGCGCAGGCCGATCGGGCGGCGGCGCACCAGGCGCGGCACCATTTTCGCCACCCGGCCTGCCGCCTGCCGCTTCGCCCCTTTTCGCGGCCTCCGCGCGCCGCTCGGCGAAGCGACGCGCCATCGCGCCCGAACGCATCGCGTCGATCACCGACTGGGCGGTCTTCAGCCTTTTGGTGAAGGTCAGCCCCCAGCGCAGCTGGCTCTGCTCCTGACGGTCGAAATTGACCGCGCGGCCGTCGATCCGGACCAGATCGCCATCCTCGTCGCGGACGAAGCGATCGGCGAAGGCGGCGGCGATGGCCGGGGTCGGCTCGGGGAAGCCCGCAATCGCGTTGCGGATGCGGCTGTGGACATAGTCGGCCGAGAGGGTGACATCCTCCTTGAACGGCTTGAGCGTGAGGCCGAGCTTCATCACCCGGCGCCGGTCGGCGAGAAGATCGGGATTGCCACCGCCCAGCTGGGCAATGTCTACCGTCACGCCCCGCAGATAGTCATAGGTCCGGACGTCGGGGGTCAGGACCAGCGGATTGCCGAGTTGCTGGACCGACGGCGCGTTGCGATCATGCGTCATCGAGAAGATCAGGCTGATTCCGTCGCGCGGCTTCCACGTCGTGCCATAGCCATAGGCGCCGAGCGCGCCGAAATCGGAATAACGATCGACCGCCGCGTTGACGTTGATCGACAGGTCGCCGATCGCCGGGAGAACATCGTTGCGGCGGCTGGTCAGCGGCAGGTCGAGGCTGACGCGGCCGTTGACGTCGGTTCGCGACAGGTCCGCCGTGCTGAGAATACCCGACCGGGTAGACCGGCTGTCGAGGCCGAGCGCGCTGAACCCGCCCTTGACGCTGGCGTTGAGCGGTCCCGCCGGCAGCTCGAGCAGCGGGCCGTTCGCAACCAGCTGAATGTCCCCGCTGTCCGAGGTCGAGCGCGCCCGATCGACGATGCGCGTGTCGAGATAGCCGCCGGCGATCGGGCCGAACGGATTGACCGACGCATTGCCCGCGAGGATCGCGCTTTGCAGGTCGGTCAGGTCATAGCCGCGCCAGGTCCGCGTGCGGCTGACGACATGGTCGTAATTGCCGGTCAGCGACAGCTTCCACTTCGCCACATCCTTGTCGAGCGAGAAGCCGAGATGCCCGGTCCAGCCGGAACTCGCCTGGGTCAGCGGATCGTCACCGAGATAGCGCAGCAGCGACACGTCGGTGCCGAAGGGGGAGAAGGGGTTGGACGACGGCAGCTGCAACGCCGAGCCGGGCAGGCCGCGCAGGCTGTCGCTGTCCGAGACGTTGAGATTGGCGTTGAGCGTCGCCGCAACATTGTCGAGGATCGTCCGCGAATAGACGCTGTTCACGTCGAGCGTGCGGGTGCGCGGGCGGATCGTGCGAAAGCGGCCGACATCGCTGCTGTTCGGACGGTTGGCGCCGGCCACGAAATCGGACAGCGCCGGTGCGCCGGACGCCGCACTGGCAGGCACGCCTGCCACGGTGACGGGCTGACCCGCCAATATGCTGAGCGCCGGATCGATTTCCGAGCCGCGCGTCGCGGCCTCGACATTGCCGACCGCGTCGAAGCTGCGGCCGCTGCGCGAGACCAGGTTGCGATCCGCCTCGGTGATGGCGGCGCTATGCTCATATTCGATGTTGACGTTGAGGCGCTGGTCGCGGCGGATGTGGAGCAGATTGACCTCCGCCTCGCCGGTTTCGGCCCCGCCCCGCGTCGAAAGCCCGCCCTCGACCTCGCCCGTGATCGCGCGAAAGCGGCGGCGCAACACGATGTTCACCACGCGCTGGTTGGCGCTGTAGCCATATTTGAGGGCGACCTCCTCGGGCAGGATGTCGACGCGCTCGATCGCCTCGGTCGGAATGTCGCGTATTTCGCGGAAGCCCGAAATGCGCCGGCCGTTGAGCAGGGTAACCGGTGCCTCGCCGCCCCGCCCCTGACCGCTGCGCGTCTGCGGTGCCAGTTCATCGAGCAGTTCGGCGACCGAATTGACGCCCAGCGCGCGGACGTCGCCGCCATTCAGCTGCTGGATCGGCGGAATATCGCCCGTCACCGCGCCACGCTGGCGCTGCCCGGTCACGAGGATAGGGTTGCTGTCCTCATAATCGGCTTCGTCACCCGACTCGTTCGGCCGCTGCTCGGTCCCCGTCGGGGCGGCCTGCTGCGCCTGGACAGCGTCGACGCCGCCCAGAAGGAGACCCAGTGCCGCGACGCCGCCATATCCAAAATTGCGCAAGCTCAACCTCTGTTCCGATACCGATTCCCGCTGTCGCTCATATCGCGGCTTTCTGACGGGATATGTCAGGACTGCAATATAGGCTGCACCCTTCCCCTTGTTTTGCTTCCGGTCCCGCGGCCTATGGTCTACCTTGCAACGAGCCGCGCAGCAGGGGTGTCACCGCGATGTTCGAGACGTTCCGTGAACTGGCCAGTGGCCGCTATGCGCCACATGGCTATTGCCTTCTGTGGGACCCATGGCTGGTCTGGACGATGGCGCTCTCCGATATCCTCATCGCCCTGGCCTATTTCTCGATTCCCGTAGCCCTGGTCATTTTCGTCCGCCGTCGCCGCGATGTGGCCTTTGGCGGGATTTTCTGGCTGTTCGCGCTGTTCATCACCGCCTGCGGGCTGACCCACCTGATCGCGCTCTGGAACCTCTGGAACGGCGCCTATGAACTGGAAGCCCTGGCGAAGGCGGTGACCGCGATTGCATCGGTGCTGACGGCGGCCTTGTTGTGGCCTCTTCTGCCAAAAGCCGTCGCCCTTCCGTCTCCGGCAAAGCTGCGAGCGGCGAACGCCGCGCTGCGCGAGGAGATCATCCAGCGCGAAAAGGCCGAAGCGGCTCTGGTCCAGTCCCGAAAGATGGAGGCGATGGGCCAGCTGACGGGCGGAATCGCGCATGACTTCAACAATCTGCTGCAGGTCATCGGCGGCAGCCTCGACCTGATCAGCGCCCGGTCGCGCGGTGACGAACGTCTCCAGCGGCTGAGCGGATCGGCGCTCGCCGCGCTCGAACGCGGCCGGCGGCTGACCAGCCAGCTCCTCTCCTTCTCGCGCATCCAGCGGATCGAGCTTCGGCCGGTGCGCCTCGACGAGATGCTCGCAGGGCTGAAGGAGCTGCTGGCCCGCACGATCGAACCGGCCATCGCCCTGGAATTTCGCACCGAGGACGCCCCGGAGGCCGTCATCACCGACGCCGTCCAGCTCGAGCTCGCCCTGCTCAACCTCGCCTTGAACGCCCGCGACGCAATGCCCGAGGGTGGCAGACTCACGATCACGGTCGATGCAGTGTCGATCTCCGGCCGCGACGACCTCGCCGACGGCGACTATGCCACCTTCAGCGTGACCGACACGGGAACGGGCATGGACGAGGCAACGCTGTCGCGCGCGTTCGAACCCTTCTTTACCACCAAGGCCGTGGGCAAGGGCTCCGGCCTTGGCCTCAGCATGGTTTTCGGCATGGCGACGCAGAGCGGCGGAACCGTGACGATCGATTCCGCGCCGGGACGGGGCACCACCGTGACCATCTTCCTGCGCCGGACGGCAGGCGGCGCAGCGGCGCCCGCCGAAGATCGATCCGCCTCGCCCCCGGATCGCCAGGCGCTGGAAGGGCTGCGCGTATTGGTGGTCGACGACGAGCCCATCGTGCGCGAAGTGGTCGCCGACATGCTTGCCGATCTCGGCTGCAAGGTGACGGTCGCGGACAATGGCCGGGCCGCACTCGAGCTGATCGAGCGCGATACGCCAACGGCCCTGCTGCTCGATTTCGCGATGCCCGACATGAACGGCGCCGATCTGGCGGAAGCGGCCCTGCGGCTGCATCCGACGATCAGGATCGTTTTCGCGACCGGCTTCGCGAAGTCCGATGCCATCGAAGCGGTGCTCGGCGACCGGGCGATCGTCCTACGCAAGCCCTTCTCCCCCAGTTCGCTTGCCCAGGCGCTCCAGGCGGCGCTGGTTCAATGACATTCGCAATGTCCCGACCTTGATACCGCCCGTCGGGCGGGACAAAAGCGAGCGGGTGAAAGAGAGCGCCATCACGCCCCGGGACATGGCAGCTTCGGCCCCATCGCTCACGATCGGGTCGGTGCGACCGCTGCTGTCGATGATGGAAGCGAGCGGTCTGGCTCCCGCCAATATCCTGCGCCGCGCCGCTCTGCCGGCAGACCTGTTCGAGGGTGCAGCGGCAGCGCCGCTTCGTCTCTCCGACTATTTCCGTATCTGCGAGCAAATGGCGCTCCAGGGCGGTGACGAGAGCTGCCACGTGTCGCTCAGGCCCCTCATGGTCGGCACATCCGATCTGGTGCAGTCCCGCCTGCGCGGGTGCGCCACCATCGGCGAGGTCATGGAGGTGCTGGCGAGCAGCTACAACATCATCCACGGCAACCGCTACAATCAGGTGCAAAGACGGGGCGGCAATATCAGCTACACCATCGACGACGCCGATTTCCCCTATGCGCTCGATCCGGACGACGCGTTCGTCATCCTCTCGCTCGAATGCCTGCTCGTCTATGTCCATGTGCTGATCGCCTCGCTCGCCCCATCCGGCGCATCGGTCAGTCTCCGTTCGATCCGGACAAGGGGGCCGGCGACGGAACGCGCGCATCTCGGCTTTCTCGGGGTCGCGATCAGGCCCTCGGCGGGTGCCTTCGGGCTCGACTATGACAGCGCGACCGGAGCGCTTCCCGCGGCCACGGCGGGCAGCCCCGTCCTCTCGGCACGGACGATATATGGCGGCGTGGCCGACATGCTCGACCGGCTGGAAATCATGGCGCCCGACGGGCTGGACATCGTCACGCGGGTCGAACGCGAACTGGCCGCCGGTCGCTTCGAGCAGAGCGAGGTCGCTTCGGCCATGGGCATGAGCGTCGCTACCCTGCGTCGCAGGCTCGGCGAAAGCGGCACCGCCTTCCGGATGGTGCGCGCAACCTTTCTCAATCAGCTCGCACGCGCCGCGCTCGCCGAAGGGAGCAGCATCGCGGACGTAGCCGAAAATCTGGGATTTTCGGACGGGAGAAGCTTCGCCCGCGCGTTTCGGCAATGGAATGGCATGGCGCCCGGAGACTATCGCGACGCATCCCGTTGAGCGAAATTGTCCCATAAAAGTTGATCCGAAGCGTCATCGACAGCATCCGTCCCCCGCTTATCCTTTAGGCAAGAATGCGGATTACGACCGCAGTACAGGGAGCAGGATCGTCTCGATGGGGCGCCATCAACTTATCTTTGCCGCATTGGCAGCCGCCTGCCTGGCGGGTGTGGGCGCAGCGCATCCCGAGCACCACTCGGGCGACGCCGTCACGGCTCCGGCGACGCCCGACCGCTTCCTGACCGTCGACGGTGTCCGCTTCCGTCTGCGCGACGAGGGTCCACGCCACGCGCCCGCGATCGTGCTGATCCACGGCTTCACCTTCAGCCTCGACAGCTGGGACGCCTGGGCCGCCGATCTGTCCCGTGACCATCGCGTGATCCGCTTCGACCTGGCCGGGCACGGGCAGAGTGGGCCCGATCCGGACGAGCGCTACGACACCGCCACCCGCGTCCGCCAGCTCGGGCTGCTCCTCGACGCGCTCCACGTCCGGAAGGCGACCGTCGCGGGAAACAGCTTTGGCGGTCTCGTCGCCTGGAATTTCGCGGCGAGCAGCCCGTCGCGCGTCGATCGGCTCATCCTGGTCGACAGCGCCGCCTTCTCGATCAACGGCGTGACCGAAAAGCCAGTCCCCGTGCCGCCCGCGATGCGCGCCTATCTGCTCGCCCCCACCCCTGCGGCGGTCGCCTATTCCACCGCTGCGATCTTCGCTCACCCCGAGCGGCTGTCCCCGGCGCGGCTCGACCAGATGCGCGCGCTGATCGCGCGCAACGGACCGGCGCTGGTCGCCCATCTCGAGCAGTTCACATTGCCCGACCCCAAGCCGCTCCTGACCAAGATCAAGGCGCCGACGCTGATCCTGTGGGGACGCGCCGACAAGGTCGTCCCGGTCGCGCAGGCCGATCAGCTGGCGGCGGCGATCCCGGGTTCGAAGCTCATCATCTACGACGATGTCGGCCACGCCCCCCAGGAGGAAGCCAGCGCCGCCAGCATCGCCGACGTCCGCACTTTTCTGAACGACAGCAAATGACCAGGGAGACTATCATGATCAACAGGACCAGGATGCTCGCACTCCTCTCCGCAGCCACGATGCTCGGCGGCGTGGCACTTCCGTCCGCTGCCTCAGCCCAGGCCGACGCGGCTCCTGCAGAGGCCGCAAATGAAGGCAATGGAGAGATCGTCGTCACTGCACGCCGGCGCGAGGAGAGCCTGATCGACGTGCCGATCTCGGTCACCGCGGTCAGCGGCGACACGCTCCTCCGTACCGGCGCGGTCGATATCACCGCGCTGCAGGACAAGACGCCGAACATGACGCTGCAGGTCGCGCGCGGCTCGAACAGCACGCTGATCGCCTTCATTCGCGGCATCGGCCAGCAGGACCCGGTGTGGGGCTTCGAGCCGGGCGTCGGCCTCTATGTCGACGACGTCTATGTCGCCCGCCCGCAAGGCGCGGTGCTCGATATCTTCGACATCGACCGCGTCGAGGTGCTGCGCGGCCCGCAGGGAACGCTCTATGGCCGCAACACGATCGGCGGCGCGATCAAATATGTCACCCGTCGCCTGGGCAACGAGTTCGAAGCGAAGATCCGCGGCTCTTATGGCAGCTACGACCAGCGCGACATCGTGGCGTCGGTCACGCTGCCGATCACCGAGGGCTTTTCGGTCGGCGGCGCCATTGCCTATTACAAGCGCGACGGCTTCGGTAAAAACCTGTTCACGGGGGCCGAGCATTATAACAAGGACGTGATCGCGGGTCGCGTCTCGGCCGAATGGACCGGCACCGACCGCCTCTCGATCCGCGTCGCCGCCGACTATACGCGCGACGATTCCAATCCGCGCCACGGCTATCGCCTGCTGCCCAACGGGGCGCTGCCCGATTTCCAGCCGATCGGCGACGTCTATGACACGCGCTCGGGTATCGGCGACGACAACCGCGTCGTCACCAAGGGCATCTCCGGCACGATCGAATATGAGCTGAGCGATGCCGTGACGCTCAAGTCGATCAGCGCCTATCGCAAGGGCCACACCGATACAGTCATCGACTTCGACGGCACGCCGGGTCCGGTGCTCGACATCCCGTCCTTCTACAAGGACAACCAGTTCACCCAGGAGGTGCAGGCGCTGATCCAGACCGATCGCGTGCAGGGCGTCGTCGGGCTCTTCTATCTCGACAACTCGGCGTCCGGCGCCTTCGACACGGTGATCGGCAACGCCCTGCTGACGACGCTGACCTCGGGCAAGGTCACGACCAAATCCTATGCGGCCTTCGCCGACTTCTCGGTCGACGTAACCGATCGCTTCTCGGTCTCGGTCGGCGGCCGCTACACCAGCGACAAGCGCGAAGGCACCGTGTTCCGGGCAGACTATGTCGGGCTGCGGTCGCCGCTGTTCGGCCGCCCGACGGCGGTTCCGTTCCGTATCCGGACCAACTACACCAATGACCGGACCGACAAGAAGTTCACGCCCCGCCTGTCGCTCAGCTACAAGCCGGTCGAGGACGTGAACCTCTACGCGTCCTGGTCGCGGGGCTACAAATCGGGCGGCTTCGACCCGCGCGGCGACGCCATCTTCACGCCGGGCACGGTCAACGGCTACAAACCCGAAACCGTCACCGCCTATGAAGCCGGCATGAAGGGCGCCTTCCTCGACCGCACGCTGTTCGTGAACGCGGCGGGCTTCTACTCGCGCTACCGCGACCAGCAGGTGACGACGCAGTTCCTGTCGGGGACGACGGTCGTCTCCTCGGTCGACAATGTCGGCAAGTCGCGCATCTATGGCTGGGAGCTCGAGGTCCGCGCGGTTCCCGATCGCGATTTCCAGGTCAACGCTTCGATCGGCTACACCAACGCCAAGTTCCAGCAGTTCCTGACGCTCGACCCGGTGACGCTGACGGTCAAGGATTTCGCCGACCAGCGCGTCTTCCAGAACACGCCGAAATACACCGCCAACGTCTCGGCGACGCTGGGCAAGGATGTCGACGGGGTGGGCCGTTTCACGATCACTCCGGCCCTGTCGTTCCGCAGCGCCTATTCGCTGTTCGAGGTGCCCAACCCGGTGCTCGACCAGAAGGCCTATGAGCTGGTCGATCTGTCGATCGTCTGGACTTCGCCCGACAAGCAGTTCTCCATCTCGGGCCATGGGCGCAACCTGTTCGACCGCAAATATCGGATCGGCGGCTATAATTTCCCCGGTGCGCTGCTCGGCAATTCGATCATCGGCTTCTATGGTCCGCCGCGCACCTTCACCATCACCGGCGAGGTACGGTTCTGATCGGGACATCTTTCCCCGGGGGTGGCGGGGCGGCGAAAGCCGCCTCGCCCGCTCTCGTGATGGCGATGCTGTTGCTCGCCTACACGCTGAACTTCATCGACCGCCAGATCATCGGCATCCTCGCGGTGCCGATCAAGGCCGACCTGGGTCTCAGCGACGCGCAGCTCGGCCTGATGGGCGGGCTCGCTTTCGCCCTGTTCTATACCGGGCTCGGCATTCCGATCGCGATGATGGCCGACCGCTACGACCGGTCGCGGATCATGACCGCGGCGCTCGCTGTATGGAGCCTGATGACCGCGCTCTGCGGACTCACCCAGAATTTCTGGCAGCTGTTCGTCGCCCGTCTGGGCGTCGGCGTCGGCGAGGCGGGCGGCGTCGCCCCGGCCTATACGCTGATCGGCGATCTGTTCCCGCCGGAGAAGCGCGCCCGCGCGCTGGCGCTCTATTCTTTCGGCATCCCGATCGGCAGCGCGTCGGGCATCGTCTTTGGCGGTGTCATCGCCACGCTGATCGACTGGCGCTCGGCCTTCTTCATCGTCGGCTTCGCCGGCCTTTTGCTGGCCCCGCTGTTCCGACGGGTCGTCCGCGATCCACGCGGCGACCGGCCGGCCGGCACCGCGCATGCCACGCTCGGCACGGTCCTCCGTCTGCTATTCCGCAAGCCGTCCTTCTGGCTGCTCAGCATCGGTGCCGCCTGTTCGTCGATGATGGGCTATGGCCTGTTCTTCTGGCTGCCGAGCTTCCTCGTCCGCAGCTTCGGGCTCAGCCTGCTCGACGCCTCGCTCGGCTATGGCGCCATATTGCTGACCGCCGGGCTCGCCGGCATCTGGATGGGCGGCGCGCTGTCCGACGGTCTCGCCGACCGGTCCAAGGCCTATTACGCGCTGGTCCCGGCCTTCGCGTTCATCGCCACCATCCCCTTCTACGCCATGGGCATTTCCGCAACGTCGCTGACCGCCGCGCTGGCTTTCCTGTTCGTGCCGACCGCATTGGGCCTCGTCTGGCTGGGACCGGTCGTCGCAGCCGTACAGGCCGTCGTGCCCCGCGACATGCGCTCGACGACTTCGGCCATCTTCCTGTTCGTCAACAACCTGATCGGGATCGGCGTCGGTACCCCGGCGATCGGCTGGATCTCCGACCTGCTCAAGGCGCGCTATGGCGACGAAGCGCTGCGCTATGCGATCCTGTCTGGCACCGCCTTCTACGTTGCGGCGACCCTTTTCCTGCTGCTTGCGGCGCTGCGCCTCCCCCGCGACTGGCATGAAGAAGAAGACTGAACCCCGAGGGATATGGGAAAGCCGCAGGCGATCGTCTATCGGTGATATACAATTAGGGTGCGGGGCCGCTTTCTCGCACCGCGAACGCCCCGAGAGCATCCCGATGAGCCAGATGATCTTCAAGATATTGCGCCCCGAGGAATGGGCTGCCTTCCAGGCCTCGGGGCGTTTCGAAGGCAGCGCCGTCGATCTCCAGGACGGCTATATCCATTTCTCGACCGCCGAGCAGACCAGGGAAACGCTGGCCAAGCATTTCGCCGATGCGTCGCGCGTCGCGATCCTGGCCGTCCGCGATGAGGATGTGGCCGCCGATCTCCGCTGGGAGCCATCGCGCGGCGGCGCGCTCTTCCCCCATCTCTATCGACCCCTCATGCTCGAGGAGATCGCTGCCTCGCAGGAGGCCGACCGCGAGGCGATCCTTGCGGGTGACGGTCCCTACTCGATCGACGCCTGAGCCACCTCAGAAGGCATAGACGAGCGAGGCGCGCGATACGGTGTCGGTGCGCTTCTGCCCTTCGGGCGCATCGCGCTCATATTGGACATTGTAGGACAGCCGCCCTTTGAGCGGGCCGAACAGCAACGTCTCGACCGAGGTGGTCGAGGTCGCGGTGCTATTGCCCTTCTCGACATAGAGCGCGACTTCCTGGGCCAGGGTCAGGCGCGAGATCGGCGTCCAGCGTAGATTGAGCCCTCCGCGGCCCGCCAGCCGCTTTTCGCTCTCGTCGGGACCGTAGAAGCTGGTGAAGCGAAAAGCCGGGCCGGCATCGATTTCGAGTCGGAAGCGCGTGCTGTCCGCCAGCACCACGCCGAGGCCCGCGCCAGCCGTCAGACGATGGCGATAACCGAGAAAGCGGTCATGCTCATATTGGGTGAGGCCGAAGGCGTAATAGGAGCGGCTGATCTTGTAGCGCGGCTGCCAGGCGACCACCGCCCGCTCGGTCGTCGCGACATTGTCCGTCTCCTGATAGTCGATCCGCGCCGACAGATCATGCTGCCAATCAAGGCCGGACCGCTTGAGCTTGGCCCCGCCATAGAGTCCGAGGGTGCGCGTATTGCCGGTCGACCAGCTGCCGCCGAGTTCGACCTGCCCGGTCCAAAGCTCTAGCAGACCCGCGCTGGCGAGGCGGTCTCGCTCTTGCTGCTCCTTGCGCGCTTTCGCTTCGGCCAAGGCGCGATCATGGTCGGCGACCAGCGCGTCGATCTCCTCGATGCTTCCGGGATTGGCCTTCTTGGCGACCGACACGACCGCCGCGATCGTCGCCGGCTCGTCGGAAGCGATCGCCGTTTCGATCATCGCGCGCACCGGCTCGGGCAATGGAGCCGCAATCGCCGGCCCGTGCGAGACGAGCAGCCCCACGGCGCATGTCAGCGCTGAATATATCCTCATGACGGACGCCGATGGCGATCAGTTCGGCAGAGGCCAAGGCCCCTTGCCGCCTTCGGCGATGAAACGATCGGTGCGCGCGGTGATCACCGGCAGCGGCACCGACCCCAGCGAGAGCAGCATGTCGTGGAAGGCGCGGATGTCGAACGTCGCGCCCAGCGCCGCTTCCGCACGCGCCCGCTCCTTCTCGATCTGCAGCATGCCCAGATAATAGGACAGCGCCTGACCCGGCCAGCCGATATAGCGATCGACCTCGGTCGTGATCTCATGCTCGCTGAGTGCGCTGTTGTCCCGCAGGAAGGCGATCGATTGCTCGCGCGTCCAGCCCTTGGAATGGATGCCGGTGTCGATCACCAGGCGGGCGGCCCGCCACATCTGGTAGCTGAGCATGCCGAAGCGGTCATAGGGCGTCTCGTACATCCCCATCTCGATGCCCAGCCGCTCGCAATAGAGCGCCCAGCCCTCGCCATAGGCCGAGATATAAGTGTAGCGCCGCCACTCCGGCCGCTCCTCATTCTCGGCCGCCATCGAGGTCTGCCAGCTGTGGCCGGGCGCAGACTCGTGCAGGGTGAGCGCGGTCAGCTGGAACAGCGGGCGCGAGGGCAAGTCATAGGTGTTGAGCAGGTAGCGATCCTGCCCGCCCCGCCCGGCCGTGTAGAAGGGCGCGATGTCATCGGGCACGGGCACGATGCCGAACCGCCCGCGCGGCATGCGCCCGAACCACTGGGCCGCCTTGCCGTCGAACTGCTTGGAAATCCACGCCGCCCGTTCGAGCAGCGCCTGCGGCGTTTTCACATAGAATTGCGGGTCGGTTCGCAGGAAGCGCAGGAAGGCCGGCAGGTCGCCCTCGAACTTCACCTCCTTCATGATGTCGAGCATCTGCGCGCGGACCTTCGCCACTTCCGCGAGACCGATGGCATGGATCTCCTCGGGGCTGAGGTCGACGGTCGCATAAGCGCGGATCTGGGCGCGGTAATAGGCTTTGCCGTCGGGCCATGCTTCCGCCGAAAGCCCCTCGCGCAGCTTCGGCAGATAGTCCTTGCGCATGAAGGCGAGCAGCTTGGCATAGGCCGGGATGATCGACGTCTTGATGATATTCTCGGCTTCGGCGCGCAGAGCATCCTGCCGCGCCTGCGGTATCGACGCCGGCAAGGTGCGGAACGGCGTAAACCACAGCGTGTCGCGCGGCGACTTCGCCTCCGCGATCAGCGCGATCGACTGGTCGCGCCCCGCCATAGTCACTCTGGGCGGCGTGAAGCCACGCTTCAGCCCGGCGCGCATATTCGTGCTGTTCTGATCGAAATAGCGCGGAATATCGCGCATCAGCGACAGCATCGCCTGCGCATCGGCCTCGGTCCGGATCGGCTGCCGCGCGACATAGCCCAGATCGGCCCAGAAGCTGCTGTCCGAGTTCAACGGCTTTTCGAAGTCGCGGAAGCGCTGGGTATCGAGCAAGGTTTGCACCTGGACGCGATAGACGCCATAATCCTCCTGCTTCGCAGGGGACAGGGTCGCCGGATCGATCATATCGAGCTGGCGAAGCACGTCGGTCCAGGTCGCCAGCCTTTCGCTCTGGGTCGCCGCGCTTTCGTCGGGAAGATGGCGGGGGATGCCGCCCTTGTTCGACTCCTCGCTCTGGAAGCTCTTCTGCCGCCACGCCCATTCCTTGCCGCTCAGCGCATCGAAGCGATCGTCGACGGGGTTGGCGTGGAGCGGAGTCGCCAGCAGCAGCGCGCAGCCCAGCAGCAGTCTCATTCATCGTCTCCTTTTGCCGAGCGCGGTATCTTGGCGACGGCCGGACTCATTTGCAAAGAAGGGTTGAGCCCGCATAGCGGATCGGTCCACATCGGATGAAGATGCGCTGGCTTTCGACCCTTTCACTGCTTCTCCTCGTCGCTTGCGGCCAGAGTGACCGAGGCGCGCCACCAGCGGAGCGCATAGTTCGGCTGGCCGACGACGAAGTCAAAAGCCTCGATCCCCAGAAAAGCACCGACCTTGCGACATTGCGCGTGGCGACCGACCAGTTCGAGGGGCTGACCCGCATCGACGGCACAGGTCGCGTGGAGCCTGGCCTTGCGCGAAGCTGGTCGGTCTCGCCCGACGGCCTCGACTGGTCGTTCGAGCTTCGACCGGGGCTGCGCTTCTCCGATGGTACGCCGATCGACGCAGCGGTCCTGGCGGGGAGCTTCGCGCGCCTGCGCGACCCGGCCCTGGCGTCGCCCGGTGCCGCGCTGTTCGACGCGGTGGCAAGTGTCGAGGCGGATGGCGCCACGCGGGTTCGCGTCCGCCTGCGCAATCCGATGCCGTCCTTGCCTGAACTGCTGGCGCTTCCCGCCGTAGCGGCGCTGCCGCTGCACAGAATCGCCGCTCGGGGAGAGGATTGGACGGCCGACCGTCCGCTCGTCACGTCGGGCCCCTATCGCCTGGTCGAGTGGCGACTCAACGAACGCCTCAGGCTGGAGCGCAACCCCCGCTGGCATTCGGGACGCGCGCCAACCGCTGCGGTGGAATGGCGGCCGGTCACCGATCGGCTGACCGCCCTTCGCAGCTTCGCAGCGGGTGAAGCCGATACGACCAACGACTTTCCCCAGACCCGCCTCGCCTGGATCGAGGAACGGCGCCCCGGCACCGCGCGTATCGCACCTTATAATGGAAGCTATTATTTCGTCTTCAACACGATCCGCCCGCCGTTCAACGATGTGCGGGTCCGCCGGGCGCTGTCGCTGGCCGTGGACCGGCGCTGGATCGCCGAGCGATTGATCGGGTTGGGCACCCAGCCAGCCTGGGGCGTGGTGCCCCCGGCCGTTGCCGGTGCTGCCGGGGCGTTGCGTCCAGCCGATTCAAGCTGGAGCAAGGCGCGCCGGCTGGCCGAAGCGCGGCGTCTCCTCGGCATGGCCGGCTTTGGTCCCAACCGTGCTCTCGTCTTCGACATCAGGTTCAACAGCGATGTCGACCATCGCCGCGTCGCGGTCGCCCTGGCGGCGATGTGGCGCCCCCTCGGGGTGACAGCACATCTGCTGAACAGCGAGGCCTCGCTGCATTTCGCGGGGCTCCGGCGACGCGACTTCGCCTTTGCGCGATCGGGCTGGATCGGGGACGTCGGCGCCCCCGAAAACTATCTCGCCATTCATCGCTCGAACGCCGGAGCGGTCAATTATTCGGGCTATGCCAGCCCCGCCTTTGATCGAGCGCTCGACCGCGCGATGGCGACAGCCGAACCCACCGCACGCGCGGCGGCGATGCGTGAGGCGGAGGCAATTCTCGTTGCCGATGCGCCAGTGCTGCCACTTTATCATTATGTCAGCCGCGCGCTGGTTGCCCACCGCGTCGCGGGATGGCACGACAATGCGCCTAATGTTCACCCCTCGCGCCTGCTGACCCTGCGATGAAGCCGCTTCTTCCTGCCCTGCTCATCGGGACGGTCCTGCTTTCGGGCTGCGACAGCGCCAGCCAGGACGAGCGCCTCGACGTGAGCGTGATCGGCCCGGCCGCACGCCTGCGCGATCCGGCGGACGGAATCGACCGAATGCCCGACATCGTCCTCGCGAGCGCGGTAGCCCAGGGGCTGGTCGGGCTGGACGAAGCCGGACAGGTCGTGCCCGGTATAGCGATGCGCTGGGCGATTTCGGACGACGGCCTCTATTATACCTTCCGCATCGCCGACGAGATCATCGATGCGGAACGGGTGGCCGCCCAGCTGCGCGGCCGGTTTCGCAAGCTCGACCAGTCTGATCCATCCGCCATCGCCGATGCCGTGCGCGAAGTGGTCGCGGTGACGCCCGAGGTGATCGAGGTTCGACTATCGGCTCCGCGTCCCGACCTGCTCGCCCTGCTGGCGGGGCCCGACTTCGCACTGGTCAAGAAAGCGGGCGGTACCGGCCCGCTACAGATCGACGGAAAAGTCGGACGAAGCGTGCTGCTCAAGCCGGGGAAGGACGAGGTCCGGGCCGAACAGGATGGGACCGATGAGAGCGTTCCAGACCGACGCCGCATTCGCCTTCGCGGCGAACGGGCGGCTCTCGCCGTCGCGCGCTATGCCGACGGCGGCGCCACGCTTGTTACGGGGGGAGGCTTTGCCGACATCATGTTCCCGGCCATCGCCAAGATTGCCCCGCGCGACCTTCACATTGATCCAGCCAACGGACTGTTCGGATTTCGGGTCGGCCGCGCATCGCCGCCGATGATGGCGGCCGAGATCCGCCAGGCCTTGTCGATGTCGCTAGATCGCGACGCGATAGGCACCAGGCTGGGCGTGACCGGATGGCGGCCGTCGCTGGAGATATTGCCACCCGGCCTGACCGATTTAGCGCAGCCCAGCCGGCCTTTCTGGGCGCAAGCCTTCGCCGATGTCCGGGGTACCGACCAGCGCGCGCTTGCCGCCCGCGTGGCGACAGCCCGGCGTATCATCGGCAACTGGCAGGCACGAGCGGACGAGACCGGAGCGCTGCGTCTCTCGGTAGCGCTGCCCGAGGGCCCCGGGGCGCGGATGCTGTTCGCCGAACTGCGCCGGCAATGGCGGGCGATCAACGTCGACCTTGTCCGCGCCGGCCCCGGCGAGGGCGCCGATCTGCGCCTGATCGACGAGGTCGCGCCGGTCGACCAGGCCGACTGGTATCTTGCCCATTTCCGGTGCGCGCGCGGGCGGCCCTGCAGCGAAGAGGCGGATACCGCGCTGGACGAGGCGCGCCGCTCCACCGACCCTGCCCTTCGTGCGCGTTTCATCGCCGAGGCCGAGCAGCGGCTGACCGCACTGGGCCCGTTCATTCCGCTCGCCCAGCCCGTCCGCTGGTCGCTGGCTCCACCGGGCCTGCGCGGCTTTCAGGCCAATTCACGGGCCATTCACCCGCTGGCCCCATTATTGCGGAACCAGCGCGACAGATAAGCGCTGAAACGGCATGACAGCGGATGACAAGACCATGCGGACAGCCTCAACGACGTTCGACGAGCTTCAGAAGCGCGTTCCGGGCATCTGCGCCGACCCCGCGTCCGTCCGCCGACGCATCGAGGCGATGGAGGGCCTGCTCGAACGCATGTTCGTACTTCCTGGGCTCAACCGCCCCGTCGGGCTGGACGTGATGCTGGATTTCGTCCCGGTCGTAGGACCGGCGATCGGCGCCATAATGGGCAGCTGGCTCGCCTGGGAGGCACGTAACCTGGGCATGTCGAAGTGGCAGATGGCGCGCATGTTCGGCAATGTCGGCATCGATCTTCTGCTGGGAGCCATCCCCTTCGTCGGCGCGATTCCCGACTTCTTCTTCCGGTCGAACAGCCGCAACCTTAAGATCATCAAGCGGCATCTGGAGAAACATCATCCGGCGCATGTCACCATCGACGGTGTAGTGCGCCGCTAAGCCCAGAGGCCGAGTACTGCCAGATCTTGCCGGGCAAGGAAGGGAAGGCGACCCCTCAGGGCCGCCCTCGAGTCAGAAGCGGTTGATCGCGCCCTTCACTTCGCCCTTGGCTTTCTGAAGGTCGCCCTTGGCTTCCTGGGCATCGCCTTCCGCGCGAATGTCCGGCCGATCCAGAGCATCGCCGACGGCGCGCTTCGCCTTGCCGGCCAGCTCGTTGGCGTGACCCTTGATCTTGTCGCTCATCTCACCCATCGCAACTCTCCACCAGACCGCGAGGCATTTCGACGGTCACAGGAAGAACGCCCCAAGGGGCGATGGGCTCCCTCCCAATTGGAAATGGCGGCTTCAGGCTGCGGCGAGGATCAGCTTTTCGCCCTCGCCCGGGCGTCGGCGACGGCCTGTTTCAAAGCATCATAGCCCACCGCGCCCTTCAGCATCTGACCATTGACGACGAAGGTTGGGGTCGCGAGCGAGTCGTCGATCCGGCCGGCGAGCGCCAGATTAGCCCGGATCTCCGTCGCGACCTCCTCGCCGTCCACATCCTTCTGAACCTGCGGCAGGTTGAGCTTCATCGAGCGCAGCACCGCCGAGACCTTGTCTCCATCGGGCCGTCCGGCGGCGAACATCTTCTGATGGAACTCGCGGAACGCGCCCTGTCGCGCCGCCGCCAGGCTGGCTTTCGCGGCGATCTCGCTGCCGGGGCCAAGGATGGGAATTTCGCGCCAGACGACCTTCAGCTTCGGATCGTCGGCCAGCAGCCGGTCGATGTCGGGCAGGCTCGTCCGGCAATAGCCGCACGCATAATCGGTGAACATCACCAGGGTGACATCAGCCTTCGGATCGCCGGCCCAGGCAGAGGCGAAGGGCTTTTCCAGCGCTTCCTTGTTCGCGGCATAGGCGCCCTGGCTCTGCTTCTCGCGATACCGCTCGATCGCCTGGGGAATGATCTCGGGGTGCTCGAGAATATAATCGCGGACGATCGCCTCGACGTCGGCCTTCCGCGAGATGCGCGGCGATGCTCCGGATTGGGCGTACCAGAGCGATCCGATGCCCACCGCGACGACGGCAGCCGTGACGAACGACACGGCCAGACGGTTGTTGTTCTGCATGATCTTCCCGATGTTCACCGCTTGCGGTCACGAGCGGAGGCGCGCGCCGCGAGAGCGATGTCTTCGGCCCGGATATAGTCCGACGTACCACGCGGCAACCGCGACATCGCCGCCTCCGCACTCGCCACGGCCAGCCCCATATTGCCCGTCAGCGCATAGCGCTCTGCGGTGGCCAGCTGCGCCCGGGGCTCGTCGCCCAGCCGCGCATAGGCCATGCCGAGCGTGTACCAGGCGAAGGGATTGTCGCGGTCGCGCGAAACCGCGACCTTGAGGACGTCACGGGCCTCGTCGAGATTGGCGCGATCCTCGGTCGCCAGCAGCGCATGTCCCAGCAGCGATGCGATCAGCGGAGACGCTCGCGATCCCTGCACCGCCATGCGGAGCGGGGCGACGGCCTCCTTCGGGCGGCCGGATTCGAGCAATATCTGTCCCTGAAGCTCGCGAAAATAGGGATCATCGGGCGCCATGGCGACCAGCTTGTCGACCTCCTGCAGCGCCTTGTCGGGATAGGCGCCCCGATGCCAGGCATAGGCACGGGCATAATGCGCCGCCATGCTCTGGTCGGTTTCGGGATATTTTCGCAGTGCCGAGGTCGGATCGTCCATGAAGCCGATCAGCTTCGCCTTGATCCGCAGGAAGCGCGCCTCGATCGCTGGATCGGTGCGCTTCTCATAGGCCGGCGACCGGAGCACGTCCGCCTTCAACGTCGCTTCGCGATCGCCCGATAGCGGGTGCGTCTGCATGAACGGATCAACCGCAGCATAGGTCGATGCGTAGCGATATTCCTCCTGCTTGAGCTTCAGGAAGAAGCTCAGCATCCCCTTGCCGGAGATGTTCGCCTTTTCGAGAAAGCCCACGCCTGCGGCATCGGCACTCGCCTCCTGGACGCGGTTGAAAGCCAGATATTTGCCCATGGCGGCCTGCTGGCCCGCCATCATCACGCCCATTCCCGCCTCGCCCGCTCCGGCCGCCGCCGCAGCGGCGCCGATCAGCAGCGAAAGGATGGAAATGCCGGTGGCCCCTTTGGCGCCCTCTCCGTTGCGGATGATGTGGCCGCCGGTGATATGGCCGAGCTCGTGGGCGATGACACCCTGAATCTCGTTGGTGTTGTCGGCCCGCTCGATCAGTCCGCTGTGAATATAGACGGCCTGTCCGCCGGCGACGAAGGCATTGATTTCCTTGTCACCAATCAGGACGATGTCGACATTGTTGGGCTGAAGACCCGCCGCCGCGATAATGGGCGCTGCGATATCTTTCAGATAGGCTTCGGTTTCGGCGTCCCGGAGAATGGACTGCGCCGCGAGCGGCTGCGTGCCGAGAGCGAGGGTGAGGACGGTAACAAGGAGTCCCCGGACGAGACCGAACCACGAGGATCTGCTGCGCGTCATGCCCATCCTCTTCCAGATACGGGCCTTAACCCGGCGTGAAGCGCAACGGCGGGCCCCGCACGAGCGGGACCCGCCGCACGCCATCAGGCGCCGAAGGTCCGCTGCCACCAGCCGCGGCGCGGCGTGGATGCGGCGCCGTCGTCGGCATCGCTGTCCGCAGGAGCCTCGGCTTCGGCCGCAGCTGCAGGCGCCGTTTCTGCCTGCGGTTCGGCGGCCGGTGTTTCGGCCTGGAGCGCTTCTGCCGGGGCGGACGCCTGGACCGGCTCCTCGCCTGCCACATCCACCACGGCGTCTGCGGTCAGTTCGGCAGCGGCCGGGGTGACCTTCGCCTTGGCGCGGCTACGCCGCTTCGGCGCAGGCTTCTCCTCGGTCGCGGCAACGGCCTCGACCGGCTGCTCGGCTGCCGTTTCGGCTGCGGGCACGGCGACCTCTTCCGTCTTCTTGCGACGGCCACCGCGACGCGGCTTCGGAGCGGCCTCGGCCGTCTCTTGCACATCGGTCACAGCCGGTGCTTCGATGGCAGCGTCGACAGCCGGCTCTGCGACCGGAGCTTCCGCCGCAACGGTTGCGTCGGACTTCCGAGCGCGGGGGCGACGGCGAGCCTTGGGCTTGGCATCTTCCGCACCGACATCGGGTGCGGCCGCATCGGCCGATACAGGCTCCGCCGAAGCCGCTTCGGCCTGAACAGCGTCTTCGCCGACGGGCATGGCATCGGCCGTCTGGCCTTCGCCACCCTCGCCCGCCGTTGCGACGGCCTCGTTCGACGCATCCTCACCGCCCCTCCGGCGGCCAGACCGGCGACCACGGCGACGGCGACGGGGCTCTCCGCCATCTTCGTCGGCGGGCGCATCCGCAGCGCCGGATGCCTTGTCACCATCTTCGGACGCCTCGGATGCTTCACCCGCCTCGGCGGCTTCGCCTTCCTCGTCATCCTGCTGAGCTTCGGACTGACCGTCCTGCTCCCGGCCACGGCCTCCACGACGACGACGACGACGGCGACGGCGACGACCGCCTTCGCCGCGCTCGCCCTCTTCCTGGCTCTCCGCCTCGGCTTCGGTCTCGGCGTCCTCTTCCTCGAACTCCGCCTCATCCTCGTCGAGATCATCGTCCATCTCGATCGGCAGCGGCGCGGGCAGGCGCGGCGCGTGGCTCGGTGGCGGACCGCCGGCCTCGACACTCATCCGCGCGCCTTCCAACGTGCCGTCGGACAGGATCTCGATCATCACGCCATAGCGTTCCTCGATCTCCGCCAGTTCGGCGCGCTTCCGATTGAGGACATAGAAGGCCGCCTCCTGGCTGGCGCGCAGCAGCAGCCGCGATCCGCGACCGCGAGCGGCCTCGTCCTCGAGCATACGCAGCGCGGACAGGCCGGCCGAGGATGCGGTGCGGATCAGGCCGGTGCCTTCGCAATGCGGACACTGACGGGTCGACGCCTCGAGCACGCCCGTGCGCAGGCGCTGGCGGCTCATCTCGAACAGCCCGAAGCTCGAGATGCGGCCGACCTGGATGCGGGCGCGATCGTTCTTCAGCGCCTCCTTCATCGCCTTCTCGACCTTACGGATGTTCGATCCGTTCTCCATGTCGATGAAGTCGATGACGATCAGGCCAGCCATGTCGCGCAGGCGAAGCTGGCGGGCGATCTCATGTGCCGCCTCGAGATTGGTGGCGGTGGCGGTCTGCTCGATATTATGCTCGCGCGTCGAGCGGCCCGAGTTGATGTCGATCGACACCAGCGCCTCGGTCGGATTGATCACCAGATAGCCGCCCGACTTCAGCTGAACGACCGGCTGGTACATCGCAGCCAGTTGGTCCTCGACGCCAAAGCGCTGGAACAGCGGCACCGCGTCGGCGTAGAGCCCGACTTTCTTGGCGTGGCTCGGCATCAGCAGCTTCATGAAGGCCCGCGCCTGACGGTAGCCCTCCTCGCCCTCGACGATGACTTCGTCGATGTCGCGGTTGTAGATGTCGCGGATCGCCCGCTTGATCAGATCGCTGTCGCCATAGATCAGCGCCGGCGCCTGCGAGCCCAGCGTATTCTCCCGAATCTCGTCCCACAGCCGGGCGAGATAGTCGAAATCGCGCTTGATCTCGGTCTTCGTGCGCTGAAGACCGGCGGTGCGGACGATGCAGCCCATGGTCCGCGGCAGCGCGAGCTCGGTCATGATCGACTTGAGGCGCTTGCGGTCCGCCGCGTTCGAAATCTTGCGGCTGATGCCGCCGCCATGGCTGGTGTTCGGCATCAGAACGCAATAGCGGCCAGCCAGCGAGAGATAGGTGGTCAGGGCCGCGCCCTTGTTGCCGCGCTCTTCCTTGACGACCTGGACGAGCAGAACCTGCCGCCGGCGGATCACGTCCTGGATCTTGTAGCGACGGCGCAGGTTCATGCGGCGCTGGCGGAGATTCTCCACTGCGCCGTCATCCGATCCGCCGCCGACCGATTCACGGCGGGGACGCGGGGCGTCCTCGTCGTCACCCTCGCCGCCCTCGGCCCGGTCGTCCTCGTCATGATCGAGATCGGCGTCGGCATCGTCGTCACCGGAATCGCCGTCATCGCTCTCACGGGCGCGCAGCGCCTCTTCCTCGGCGGCATGCTCCGCTTCCTCGCGCAGGAGCGCCTCGCGATCCTCCTTGGGAATCTGGTAATAATCGGGGTGGATTTCGGAAAAGGCCAGGAAGCCGTGGCGGTTGCCGCCATAATCCACGAATGCCGCCTGAAGCGACGGTTCGACCCTGGTTACCTTGGCGAGATAGATATTTCCCTTGAGTTGCTTGCGCTCAGCCGACTCGAAGTCGAACTCCTCAATACGGTTTCCTTGCACGACCGCCACGCGGGTTTCCTCCCGGTGGCGAGCGTCGATAAGCATGCGGGTTGTCATCAAAAGCTCTCCGAACGCGGCGGCTCGTCCATGGACGCTGGCCGCTCGCGCGATGTGCAATGGACGGAACGGGGGCCGACGCGGCAAGCCGCATCGTCACCGAAAATTCCGTCGAAGGTGAAAACTGGGTATGTGCAGCCGTCGCGAAGTCATCTCCGACGCGATGCGCCGGATGGCAGGCTCCGTTCCGAACGCCGGCGCTGAGCCGGCGAACTTCGGAACGGGGCGAATAATGACTCATACGATCGTCAACCTGTTACGCCGCCGCCGAAAGGCAACGGAAAGGCCGGTTCGGCAAGGAGATCCCAACGATATGCGAGGATCGGCCGACGTCCGGACGAAAACTGCTAGCATCCGGCGGCGTTCTCGGCAAGGCATCAGCATGACTGGACAAGCATGGCATGGCTTTGGTTAAACTATTGCCGCTGTTGTGAAGCTGTCGGCCTGTTCGGGCCCAAACGTCGTGCGCGGGACCATTTTGCCAGGATTTGTCATCAGCCAGCGTCTCATCATCGCCCTGACCGCAATTCTGCTCCTGTTTTCGGGAGCGGCGCGAGCAGCATCGACGGTAACCGCGGTCGATATAGCGGATGCCAGCGTGACGCTCCGCTTCGACGCACCGGTGGCGACCGCCTCCGCTTTCGTGCTGACCGGTCCGCAGCGAATCGCGGTGGACCTCCCCGGCGCACGCATGGGACGCGTCTCCGCCTCGGGCGGACTGATCGCTGCGACCCGCCACGGGCAATATGACCCGAACACGGCCAGGGTCGTGTTCGAGCTGACCAAGGCGGCCGTGGTCGGCGATGCGACCTTCTCGGACGACCATCGCGCGCTGACGCTGACGCTCAAGCCGGTCAGCGAGAGCCTGTTCGGGCGGGCCGTCCGCAAGGGCCGCCAGTTGTTCGGGCTCGACGCGCGTGCCGTTGGCGCGCGCGATGCACAGAACGGCGGGATCACCGTGCCGCTGGATCCGCCCAAGCCGCTTCCGGTGCCTGCCGTTTCCGGCGCCCGCGGCACCAGGCGCCCGCTGGTGGTGATCGACGCCGGGCATGGCGGGCACGATCCCGGATCGCAGTCCGCCGACGGACGCCACAAGGAAAAGGACGTGGCACTCGCCATCGCCCGCGCCATAAGGGACGAGCTCGTGTCGTCCGGACGGGTTAGGGTCGCGCTGACCCGGAGCGACGACCGCTTTCTCGTGCTGGGCGAGCGGCGCGAGATCGCCCGCAGGTTGAAGGCCGATCTGTTCATCTCGGTGCACGCCGACAGCGCCGCCAACGCCGCAGCGCGCGGCGCGAGCATCTATACGCTGTCCGAAGTCGCCTCGGATCGCGTTGCCGCCCAACTCGCCGCGAAGGAGAATCGGGCGGACGTCCTCAATGGCGTGGATCTCGGCGGCGAGAACAACGAAGTCTCCTCTATTCTGCTCGATCTCGCCCAGCGCGAGACGATGAACATCTCCTCGCAGTTCGCGACGCTGCTGCAGCGCGAAATGTCGCCAACGATCCATTTCAAGGACGAAGCGCACCGCTTTGCCGGGCTCATCGTGCTGAAGGCGCCGGACGTGCCGTCCGTCCTGCTCGAGACCGGCTATATCTCGAACGATGGCGATCTCGCCCTGCTGCTTTCGCCCCAATATCGGCGCAACATTGCGATCGGCGTGCGCAAGGCGGTCGAAATCCATTTCGCGAAACGGCTCACCGGCGAATGAGCGCCCCGGCCACGCCCTCAGTGCTCGTCGGAAGCGGCTCCGCTCGCCCGGCACGCGCTTCCAAAGCCCCGCAAACCTGCTAGAGCGCGCCGGTGCCGAAGCTTCCCGCCCTTCACAATCCCTTTCCCGGCTGGCGCGACCAGATCCGCCATCTCCGGCAGTTCCGCAGCTGGCGCTGGTC
The DNA here is from genome assembly GCF_011044255.1 of Rhizorhabdus phycosphaerae. Taxonomy (NCBI): domain Bacteria; kingdom Pseudomonadati; phylum Pseudomonadota; class Alphaproteobacteria; order Sphingomonadales; family Rhizorhabdaceae; genus Rhizorhabdus; species Rhizorhabdus phycosphaerae. The sequence goes on along the minus strand of NZ_CP049107.1, from coordinate 3,585,664 downwards.
CGGCTATGCCTTGTGGTCGGCGGCGCTCGCCTGGCTGCTGATCTGGTTCTTCTTCGCACGCGGACTGCCCTCAGCCGATGCCCTGCTCGCCTATCAGCCGCCCTTGCCGACCAATGTCCGCGGCTATGATGGCGAACCCATCGCGGATTTCGCGCGCGAGCGGCGTGTGCAGCTCTCTTATCAGGAATTCCCGCCGATCCTCGTCGACGCCTTCATTTCGGCCGAGGACAAGACCTTCTTCAGCCATCCCGGAATCGACTTCGGCGGCCTGGCCGGCGCGGTCTGGGACTATGCGTCGAAGTTCGGCAGCGGACGCCGGGCCAAGGGCGGCTCCACGATCACCCAGCAGGTCGCCAAGAATCTGATCGTCGGCGACGACTATTCGATCGCACGCAAGGTCCGCGAGGCGATCCTCGCCTTCCGGATCGAGGCGGCGTTGTCGAAGCAGCAGATTCTCGAACTGTACCTGAACCAGATTTTCCTGGGGCGGAACGCCTATGGCGTGCAATCCGCCAGCCGCGCCTATTTCCGCAAGGATGTGGGCGATCTGACCCTGCCCGAGGTCGCCTATCTCGCGATCCTCCCCAAGGCGCCGTCGAACTACACCGTCGAACGCCACGCCGAACGCGCGCTGGAACGGCGCAACTATGTCCTGCGACAGATGGAGACCAACGGCTTCATCACCGCGCAGCAACGGGCGGAGGCCTCGGCCGCGCCGCTCGGCATCATGCCGCGCTACGCACCGAAGGCCGGCGTGACGGGCTATTTCATGGAAGAGGTCCGCCGCGCGCTGATCGAGCGCTATGGCGAAGACGCCGAGGACGGACCGAACGGCATCTATGCCGGCGGTCTGTGGGTCCGGACCTCCTATGATGCGAAGGTGCAGGAGGCAGCGGAGAATGCCCTGCGCGACGGACTGGTCCGGTTCGAGGCTGCGCAGGGATGGCGCGGACGGATCGCCAGGATCGATGTGGACGGCGACTGGCAGCGCGCGCTGTCGAACGTCAATGTCGGTCCCGGCTACGCCAATTGGCGCCCGGCGGTGGTCCTCGCCAAGCAGGGATCGCAGGCCGATATCGGCCTGGACGACGGCACGAAAGGCATATTGCCAAGCTGGGGCGCCACGATGCCGCGCGCAGGCGTCGGCGGGCGGGCTTTCGACTTCCTGAAGGTCGGCGACGTGATCGTCGTCCGCCGCGAGGGCGATGCCTGGACCCTGCGCAGCATTCCCTCCATCTCGGGCGGAATGGTGATCCAGAACCCCCATACGGGCCAGGTCCTGGCGATGCAGGGCGGCTTCGACGCGCGGGGCTCCTCGTTCAATCGTGCCACCCAGGCGATGCGGCAGCCGGGATCGACCTTCAAGCCCTTCGTTTATGCGGCGGCGCTCGATAACGGCATGACGCCGGCATCGATCATCATCGACGGACCTTTCTGCGTCTATCAGTCGGCCCGGCTCGGGCAAAAGTGCTTCCGCAACTTTTCCGGCCAGAATGCCGGCGAACAGACCATGCGCTGGGGCGTGGAGCAGTCGCGCAACCTGATGACCGTGCGCACCGCGAGCCAGATCGGCATGGACAAGGTGGTCAAGACCGCCAAGGCGATGGGTGTCGGCGACTATCCTCCCTATCTCGCTTATGCGCTCGGCGCGGGCGAGACGACCGTGCTCAAGATGGTCAACGCCTATTCGATGTTCGCCAATCAGGGACGCGCGCTCAGCCCGACGCTGATCGACTATGTCCAGGATCGTAACGGCAAGATCATCTGGCGCGCCGACAAGCGCGCCTGCGAAGGCTGCAACCTGCCCCGCTATGACGGCCGCCCGATGCCCCGCCCGGCCCTGCGCGCGAAGCAGGTGATCGACCCGATGACCGCCTATCAGATGCTGCACATCATGGAAGGCGTGGTCGAGCGCGGAACGGCGACGGTGCTGCGCGATCTGGGCCGGCCGATGTTCGGCAAGACCGGTACCTCGTCCGGTCCGACCAATGTCTGGTTCGTCGGCGGCTCGGCGGACATGGTCGGCGGTCTGTATCTCGGCTACGACACGCCGCGCTCGATGGGCGGCTATGCGCAGGGCGGCACGATCGCCGCACCGATCTTCCGCAGTTTCGCCGCCAAGGCCATGGCGGGGATGCCCGTGGTGCCCTTCCAGGCCCCTCCGGGAATCCGCATGATCCGCATCGACCGCAAGTCGGGCCGGCGGATCTTCGGCGCCTGGCCCGACGGCAGCTATTACAGCTCGGTCATCTGGGAGGCGTTCAAGCCCGAAAGCGAACCGCGGCGGACGATCCGTCGCGACGAGATCGCGAGCCGCGCCGCCCAGCAGCCGGCACGGGCGACGACAGACAGCGAGTTCTTGCAAAGTCAGGACGGCATCTACTAGGGCCGTTTGTCCGGCGGATCGCCGCCATCGGGGAATCGACTCCCGCTCGGGTCCGCGCCGGCAACGGCGCCGATCGGGTTCGCACAAGATTTGGAGTGTCCTATGCGCGCCGAAGCGCAAGCCAGTGTCGATCAGATCAACCAGGCGATGGCGCTCGTCCGCCGCTTCCTGGACTGGGACCGCGCGCTGCGCCGGCTGGATGAGCTGAACGCGCGCGTCGAGGACCCGAAGCTTTGGGACGATGCCAAGGCCGCGCAGGAGGTCATGCGCGAGCGGCGGCGCCTCGACGAAGCCATTTCGGCGGTGAAGGCGATCGAGCAAGAGCGCGACGACACCGTCGAGCTGATGGAAATGGCCGAGGCCGAAGGCGACCAGTCGCTGGTGGACGACGGCATCGCTGCGCTGGCTGCGCTGGCGGAACGCGCCGAGAAGGACAAGATCGGCGCCCTCCTGGCCGGCGAAGCCGACGGCAACAATACCTATATCGAGGTCAATTCGGGCGCGGGCGGCACCGAGAGCCAGGATTGGGCGGGCATGCTCCAGCGCATGTATTCGCGCTGGGCGGAACGCCATGGCTACAAGGTCGAACTGGTCGACTTCCACTCGGGCGAGCAGGCCGGCATCAAGTCGGCGACGCTTCTGGTCCGCGGCGAGAACGCCTATGGCTATGCCAAGACCGAAAGCGGCGTGCACCGGCTGGTGCGGATCAGCCCCTATGACTCGGCCGCGCGCCGCCACACCAGCTTCGCCAGCGTATGGGTCTATCCCGAAGTCGACGACGACATCGACATCGAGGTTCTGGAAAAGGACCTGAAGATCGACACTTACCGCTCGTCGGGTGCGGGCGGTCAGCACGTCAACACGACCGACTCGGCGGTGCGCATCACCCACGTCCCGACCGGCATCATCGTCGCCTGCCAGAACCAGCGTTCGCAGCATAAGAACAAGGCCGAGGCGATGAAGCAGCTCAAGGCGCGCCTCTACGAGCAGGAGTTGCAGAAGCGCGAAGCCGAGGCGATGGCCGGCTATGCCGCCAAGACCGAGATCGGCTGGGGTCACCAGATCCGCTCCTATGTTCTGCAACCCTATCAGATGGTGAAGGACCTGCGGACGGGCGTGACCTCGACCGCGCCATCCGACGTGCTCGACGGCGATCTCGACCGGTTCATGGCGGCGGCGCTGTCGCAGCGAGTCACGGGCGAGAGCGTCGAGGTCGAGGACGTCGACTGACGCCCGGCGGCGGCGCCGCCAAGCTGTACCGCCGATGAAGCACTCGTTCAGCGAGGCTCAGGCCAGGGTCCGCTAACCTTCTCCCGTCCGGTCATGCCGGGTGAGAGGAGAGTGACCATGAAGATCAGGATGATATTTGCCGCGATCGGCCTCGCCGTGACGGCGATTGGCGCCAGTGCGCCCGCGCAGGCGCATGACCGCTGGGACGACCGGCGCTGGAGCCATGATCGGCGCTGGGACGGCGATCGCCGCTGGGACCATGATCGCCGCTGGGATCGCGACCGCCGGTGGAAGCAGGATCGGCGCTGGATCAACGAGCGGCGCTGGTATCGCGACCGCCACTATCGCGCCCGCTGCTGGAACGAGTGGCATCGTGGCAGGAGCGTCCGGGTCTGCCGCTGATCGGTTCGGCCCCCCTGCCTGCGGGAAGGGGGGCACACCGCGCCTTCAATAGGCGCGGTCGCCCATGATATTTCCGCCTTCCATATAGCGGCAGACCATCACTTCGTCGCCGCCGGCGGCATCCGCGACGGCACAGCCGACCAGCGTGGTCGAGCGCCAGACGACCTGCGTATAATGGCCGACGTCGCCGATATCCCCGGTGATGCTGACGTCCGGAATGGGGTTGTTCCGGAAGGCCCGCTTCTCGTCTATCCACAGCTCGACCATATCTTCGGGCGTGTAGGCGCCTTTCGTGCCCCGCCACAGATTCTCACCTTCCACATCCAGCGTCTCGTCATGTTCGAGATCGGACAGCCTCGAAATCCGCGCCGCCCATCGCGACGCATTCGCGGCGAGGGCATCACTCCAGGCCAGCGGTCCGACGCCGAGGCCGGCCCGTTCCTTGTTGTGCATCGCCAGCACGCGCTCCTTGAAGCTCGCGAGGCGACTGGACGGGGTTGCAGCGGACGCGGCCGATCCGGCTACGGCGGCCGCCGTCATGGCCAGAAGAATGAACAGGTGCTTGTGCATGCCATAGCTCCTTCGTGGATGACGAGGGTCTGTGCGGCTCAGGCCGCGAGGCGCATCTTTCCTAGTTCGAAGCGTTCGATCAGATATTGCGAGCTCCACGCATTGTTGGCGAAGGTCGGGAAGACGAACCGCTTGGTTCCGGTCGGGTCGAGTTGTCGGACGAGCCCGTCGCCAAGCGCCGCTCCGGCCGCCATCTGATGGGGATTGAAGGTGTTGCGGACGGTCTTCATCGTCTTCGTGACCCACGCACGCTCGGTCTCGTTGAGATCGGTGGCCAGCCCGACACCATAGGGCGTCCCGTCGGCGATAAGCTTGGCGACCGCCGCGAAATCGTCCCGCGTCATCTCGAGCCAGACCGGTTTAGCGGCCATCTGCTTGGGCCGGAGAATCATTGCGGTCGCCCAGACGATCCCGCCGCTGAGGTAGACCTCTTGCCGGCGCTGCAGCGCCGGCGTGGCCTCGATCTGGGGGCGCATCTGGGGTCCGATCGTGTCGGCGTAGAATTCTGCTGCGCGGGCTCCGAAATCGAAGGTCCGAACATCCGGCCAGCGGAGCTTTACCGCACCGGCCGTGGTTTTCGTGCCGAATGGCGCACTTAAGTCGCGGAACGGCGCGCGCCTGCCGCTGCCATCGTAGATGCCACCCTTCAGATTGCCGCTGCCGATGTCGAACAAAGCCACCTCTGCCCGCTTGCGCTGGCGGACCACCCAGTCGAACGTAAGGCGTGCCTCGTCGCGCGCCGTGATCACATCCAGATGCTGGCCGGTCCGCGCCCGCAGCCTTGCGTCGATGATCCGGATCAGGGGAGCCGAGAAGCTGGCGACGCCGCTCGAGGCGATCACGCACACATCGGCCGGGGCGATGCCCTGTTCGTCCGAAAGGCGCTTGATCAGGCCGGCGACCAGTTCCACCGTCTCCTCGGCAGCGCTGTCTTCGGCGCCCGGACGCAGCGGACTGGCGAGGACCGAAAAGGCATCGCCGACGCGGCGCGGCGCGAGGCGCTCGAAGCCTGAGGCGCCACTGCTGCCCGCCAGCATCTCGCGTGACAGATGGTAGACCGACACGGTGATGCCGCTCGCCGAAATCTCGATCATGCCGTAGGTCTTGGCCGAAGGTGCAGCGGCAAGGACCACGCCCGCCCGCCCGGCCAGCGACCCGGCCACCGACACTGCCGCCGTCCCCAACAGAACGTCACGCCTGTTCATGCTCATGGACGAAAATCCTCCCCCATCGGCGCGTCGATGCCGACCGTAGCCGGCCAGCATAATAGGCCGACTCACGACCATCGTTCCACAGGCGAAATAGCCATTATGGAAGATTTCGGATCGGCCTTGCCGTTACGTCACGTTGCGCCGCAACATTGCTCTGTACAGCTGGCCCTAGGGGAAGCTAGTTTATCACCGGAAACACGTGTTTCCTGTTGCATTCGCAATCATATACCAATTGTGTTGCCAGCTTGACACAGCTAGCAGGAACACCGTGCCGGCGGCTCTTCGCGAAGGTTTCATCATGACGATTTCTTGGGCGGCCAGAAGCGGCTGGCTCCTCCTGACCGGGACGCTGCTCGTCGCCGGATGCGCGAAGGAAAAGCCTACGCCCCCGCCACCCGAGGCGGGCTATGTCGCCGTGAAGACCGAGTCGGTGCCGCTGTTCATCGAATTGCCGGGTCGCACCGCCGCCTTCGAGATGTCCGAAGTGCGCCCCCAGGTGACCGGCGTCGTCAAGGCACGGCTGTTCACCGAGGGCGCGATCGTTCGCGCTGGCCAGACCCTGTATCAGATCGATCCGAGCCTCTATCGCGCCGCGGTCAACCAGGCGTCCGCAAATCTCGAGAGCGCCCGCGCCCTGCGCGAGGCGGCCGAAGCGAAGGCGAAAAGGTTCGAACCGCTCGCCAGGATCGAAGCGGTCAGCAAGCAGGACTATGCCGATGCCCTTGCTGCGGCGCGTCAGGCAGCAGCGTCCGTGGCCCAGAATTCAGCACAGCTAGAAACGGCGCGGGTCAACCTGCGCTTCACCGATGTGCCGGCCCCGATCAGCGGCCGGATCGGCCGTTCGCTCGCGACGACGGGCGCGCTGGTGACCGCCGGCCAGGCCGATCCCATGACCACGATCCAGCGCCTCGACCCGATCTTCGTCGACATGCAGCAGTCCAGCGCCGATCTGCTCGCCCTCCGCCGTCAGCTGGCGAGCGGCGGTGCGTCGCGATCCTCGGCAAGCGTCAGCCTGACCCTGGAGGATGGCAGCGAATATGCCCGCAAGGGCCGCGTGGAGTTTGCGGAGGCGATGGTCGACCCGCAGACCGGCACAGTTACGCTGCGCGCCCGCTTTCCCAATCCGGACGGGCTCCTCCTGCCCGGCATGTTCGTCCGCGCGCGTTTCTCCCAGCTGACCGCGACCAAGGCGATACTCGTGCCCCAGGCGGGGGTCGCCCGCAGTCCCAAGGGCGAAGCCACGGTCATCCTGGTCGGCGCCGACGGCAAGGCCGTCCTGCGGACCATTTCGGCCGATCGCACGGTCGGCGACAAATGGCTGGTGACCTCCGGGATCAAGCCGGGCGACAAGGTGGTGATCGAGGGGCTGGGCAAGATCCGGCCGGGCCAGCCGATCAGGCCTGTTCCCGCCGGATCCCCGCCGTTGCGCCCGACGCCGCCGGCGCCGGCCCGCTGAGCCGCGACAGATGATCTCCAGGATATTCATCGACCGCCCGATCTTCGCCTGGGTGATCGCGATCGTGATCATGCTGCTCGGCGCGGGCGGACTGCTCAGCCTACCGATATCGCAATATCCCAACGTCGCGCCGCCCTCGATCAACATCCGCGCCAACTATCCCGGGGCATCGGCCGAAACCGTCGAATCCAACATCACGCAGATCATCGAGCAGCAGCTGTCGGGCATTGACGGCCTGCTCTATTTCTCGTCCTCGTCGAGTTCGACCGGACGCTCCGACATCACCGTGACGTTCGACAAGGGTGTCGATCCGGATATCGCCCAGGTGCAGGTCCAGAACCGGGTGCAGCAGGCCCTCCCGCGCCTACCGGCGCAGGTGCAGCAGCAGGGCCTGGTCGTCACCAAGTCGAACAGCGACTTCCTGATGGTGGTCAGCGTGTTCGACGAGAGCGACCGCAGCACCAATCGCGACGTGGCCGACTATCTCGTCTCCAACCTGCAGGACGGGATCGGCCGAATCCAGGGCGTCGGCGACGTCAACGTGTTCGGCTCATCTTATGCGATGCGCATCTGGCTCGATCCCTACAAGCTCGCCTCGGTCGGCCTCACGACGGCCGACGTGACCACGGCGATCGAGGGCCAGAATGCCCAGGTCGCGGCGGGCCAGATCGGCGGCGTGCCCTCGTCCGACGACCAGATGCTCAACGCGATCGTCACCTCGCGGTCGCGCCTGACGACCGTCGACGAGTTCAAGGCGATCATCGTCAAGAACCAGAATGACGGCTCCAAGGTCCTGCTGAAGGATGTGGCGCGCGTCGAACTCGGCAGCGAGTTCTACAATGTGGTGGGCCGTATCAACCGGCATCCCGGCGTCGGCCTAGCCGTGCTGCTGGCGCCGGGGGCCGATGCCCTCAAGACGTCGGAACTGGTCCGCGCCTATGTCGACAACGCGTCGAAGAGCTTTCCGCCCTATTACAAGCATGCCTTCCTGAACGACGCGACGGCCTTCATCAAATTGTCGATCGAGGAGGTGGTGAAGACCCTCGTCGAGGCGATCATCCTGGTGGTCATCGTCATGTTCGTGTTCCTGCAGAGCTGGCGCGCGACGCTGATCCCGGCGATCGCCGTGCCGGTCGTGCTGCTGGGCACATTTGGCGTGCTGGCCGTCGCCGGTTTCTCCGTGAACACGCTGACGCTGTTCGGCCTGGTGCTGGCGATCGGCCTGCTCGTCGACGACGCGATCGTGGTCGTCGAAAATGTCGAGCGCGTGATGGAGGAGGATCCCGACATCAGCCCGCGCGAGGCCACGATCAAGTCGATGTCGGAAATCAACACGGCACTGGTCGCGATCGCGCTGGTGCTGTCGGCGGTGTTCCTGCCCATGGCGTTTTTCGGCGGATCGACCGGCGTCATCTATCGCCAGTTCTCGATCACCATCGTCGCATCGATGGTGCTTTCGGTGGTGGTCGCGCTCGTCCTCTCGCCCGCGCTTGCGGCGACGCTGCTCAAGCGCCCGAACCATGAGGATCGCGAGCGGCGCACGGGCCTCGTCCGCCGCGCTTATGACTATGGCGACCGGTTCAACGCCTGGTTCCGGCGGTTCACCGAGCGCTATGTCGCGCTGGTGAAGCGGCTGTTCGGCCATGTCCGCAGCGCGCTGATCGTCTTCGTCCTGCTGCTCGTGGCACTGGGCGTGGTCTTCTTCCAGCTGCCGACCGGTTTCGTACCCACCGAAGATCAGGGCAACGCCCAGCTGCAATTCTCGCTTGCCCCGGGCGCCACGCTCAACCGCACGGTCGAGGTCGCCAAGCAGATCGAACAGCGGCTCAGCGCGACCGAACCCGATACCATCGTCAACTATGGCCTGATCAGCGGATCGGGCTATGGCGGGCAGAGCCAGAATGTCGGGCGCGGCTTCATCGGCCTGGCACCCTGGGACGAACGCAAGGGCAGCGAAAATGCCGCGCAGGCGATCGCCACCCGTGTGACGCGCAATCTGTCCGACATTCGCGAGGCGCAGATCTTCGTCCTCACGCCACCCGCGATTCCGGGTCTCGGCCAGACGTCGGGCTTCTCGATGGAGTTGCTCAACAGCGGCAATCTCAGCCGCGAGGAATTCAAGGCGCGCAAGGACCAGCTGCTGGCCGCCGCCGCCGCCGATCCCGATCTCGCCAATGTCCGGCTGAACTCGCTCGAGGACACCGCGACGCTGGCGGTCGACATCGACTCCGAAAAGGTCGGCGCCCTGGGCATCAGCCAGGCGAGCGTGAACCAGACGCTGTCGGCGGCCTGGGGCGGCCAATATGTCAATGATTTCGTCGATCGCGGACGGGTCAAGCGCGTCTTCATCCAGGGCGACGCGCAATATCGCAGCAAACCCGAAGACCTTGCCGCATGGCATGTCCGTTCGGCGACGGGACAGATGATCCCCTTCTCGGCCTTCGCCACCGTGCGCTGGGCCCAGACGCCCAATGTGCTCACGCGCTTCAACGGCATTTCCAACTTCACCCTTCAGGGACAGGGCGCGCCGGGCAAGAGTTCGGGTGACGCGATGAAACGGATCGAGGAACTCGCCGCACAAGTCCCGGGCGTATCGGTCGACTGGTCGGGGCTGAGCTATCAGGAACGCATCTCCGGCGGCCAGGCGCCGATCCTCTATGCCCTGTCGGTGCTCGTCGTCTTCCTGTGCCTCGCCGCATTGTACGAGAGCTGGTCGGTCCCGACCGCCGTGATCCTGGTCATCCCGCTGGGCTTGATCGGCGCTACGCTGGCGGTGCTGTTGCGCGGTCTGGAGAACGACATCTTCTTCCAGGTGGGACTGGTCACGACCATGGGGTTGAGCGCCAAGAACGCGATCCTGATCGTGGAGTTCGCCATTGCTGCGGAAAAGGAAGGCAAGACACCCCTCGACGCTGCGATCGAAGCCTCGCGCATCCGGCTTCGGCCGATTCTGATGACGAGTTTCGCCTTCATGTTCGGCGTGGTGCCACTCGCCATCTCGACCGGCGCGGGCGCACAGGCGCGGGTCGCTATCGGCACCGCAGTGCTCGGCGGCATGTTCACCGCGACTCTGCTTGCGGTTTTCTTCGTTCCACTCTTCTATGTCCTCATCCGGCGAATCTTCCCGGACAAGGCGGGGCACGGGGCAAGCGCTTGATGCGGAGACGTCTGACATCCATCCTCCTCCTGGCGACGACGAGTGCCTGCACGCTGGCGCCGGACTATAAGCGCCCCGTCGCCGCAATTCCGGCGGCACTTCCCGATCCGGGCATAGGGGCGCAGGCCGAACGACCGGCCGCCCTCAGCTACCGAGACATATTTCGCGACGAGAAGCTGGTCGCGCTGATCGACCAGGCGCTTGCGAACAACCAGAACCTCAAGGCTGCCTATGCCAATACCCGCGCCGCCCGGGCGCAGGTGACTGTCGCCCGTTCCGCGCTTTTCCCGCAGATCGACGTGTCGGCGGACGTCACCAAGGCCGACAGCTCGAACGAAATCCAGGTGGGCGGCAATGCCAGCGTCGCCACCCGCGGCCGCAGCACCGGCGGCCCCATCGCCACCTTCCGGACAGACGCCCAGGCCAGCTGGGAAATCGACCTGTTCGGCCGGGTGCAAAGCCTCTCCGATGCGGCCCTCAACGAATATCTCGCGACCGAGGCCGCCCGGCGGGGGGTGCGGCTCAGCGTCGTCGCCGGGGTCGCAAATGCCTATGCGACCCTTGCCGCCGATCGCAGCCTGCTCAAGGTCGCGAAGGAGACCAGCGCCGCCGCAGCCAAGAGCGTCGAACTGACCCGATCGCTGCTCGAAGGCGGCGTCGCGCCCCGCACCGACCTGCGCCAGGCCGAGACCATCCTCGCACAGGCGCAGTCCGACCAGGCCAATCTCGAGACGCTGATCGAGCAGGACCGCAATGCGCTGCAGCTGCTGGTCGGCGCACCGATCGCCGATTCCCTGCTCCCCGCATCGATCGAAGCGGTGGAGCCCCGGATCGGGGAAGTGCCGGCGGGCATCGATTCCTCGATCCTGCTGCGGCGCCCCGACGTGGTGCAGGCCGAATATGGGCTGCGCGCCGCCAACGCCCGGATCGGTGCCGCCCGTGCCGCTTTCCTGCCGCGCATCGCCCTTACCGCGCTGACCGGCTTTGCCAGCACCACGCTGTCCGACCTGTTCGTCCGCGGCGCACGCACGTGGAGCGTGGCCCCATCCGCCACGCTGCCGATCTTCACCGGCGGGGCCAATGTCGGCAATCTGAAGGTCAACAACGCCCAGCGCGACCAAGCCGTCGCGCAATATCAGACCGCCATCCAGACCGCCTTTCGCGACGTGTCCAACGCCCTTGCCCGGCGCGCGACCATAGACGAGCAACTGGCGGCGAGCAGCAAGCTCGACGCTGCGGCGAAGGATTCGCTGTTCCTCGCCGATGCCCGCTACCGGAACGGCATCGATGCCTATCTGACCCTGCTCGACGCCCAGCGCACAGCCTATGCAGCCGCCCGCACGCTTGCGCAGACGCGCCTGCTCAAGGCGCAGAATCTGGTAGCGATCTACCAGTCGCTCGGCGGAGACGAATTGATCGATGCCACGCCCGGCCAGCGCAACCAGCTTGCGCTGACCCGAACGGCGGATTGATTCGGCCAGCCAGCGTTCAGCCTTCCAACCACACAGGCCCCTCATGAATGTCCGTCGGGCCCTCCACGACCGGCTCGCCAACCGGGATATGCTCGGACGGCGCGCCTTCAGCCTGCTGCTGGTCGGCATCATCCATCTGCTCGGCTTCCTGCTGCTGCTGTCGCTTGCACCGGACATGGTCCGCAAGCTGACGCCCGAGCTGAAGAGCTTTCCGCTGTTGTCGATCTCCGAAGAGCCCGCGCCCAAGGTCGCAGCAACGTCCAGCGCACCACGCCGCCAGGTGAAGGTGACGCCGCCCACGCCACCGACCACCCCCGAAGTCCCCAAGCTGCCATCGAACATCATCTGGATGACGTCAGAGCAGTTCCGCGCCACCGACATTTCCAAGCTGTCGCCGCGCGTGGCGAAGGATGCCTCGGGTACGGGCGGAGAGTCGACCGCTGAGGCGCAGGGCGTGGGAGAAGGCCCCGGCGGCCAGAAGCTCTACCCCGCCGACTGGTATCGTGAGCCCACGACCGCCGAAATGGCCTTTTACCTAAAGGGCAAGCGCCAGGCCGGCTGGGGCATGATCGCCTGCCGGACCGCACCGCAGTTCCGGGTCGAGGATTGCCAGGAGATCGGCGAGTCCCCGACCGGCTCAGGGCTGGCCAATGCGCTTCGCCAGGCGTCGTGGCAATTCCGCGTCCGACCGCCCAGTATCGGGGGCAAGCCCCAGGTCGGCGCCTGGGTCCGCATCCTCTTCGACTTCCAGTTTGGCGTCATGAAATAGGCTGAGGCAACCGTTCAGCATGTGGTCAGTTGATCTCGCACAAAGACCTCGCGAGGCCATGGGACCATAGAGATGACCAGGTTGTTCTTCGTTGCGTTGCTTTCCGCGGCCCTGACCGGCCCCGCACTGGCCCAGCTTCAGCTGGGCGAACGTCCGATCAAGCGGACTGAAGTCGCCGCCGTGGCGAAGGCGCAGTTCGCCGAGATGGATGCCGACAAGGACGGCTCGGTAAGCCCATCCGAATTCGAACGCTATCGCGCCAAGCAGAATGCCGGCCCCGATCAGGGGCGCGGGCTGACGCATATCGGCCGAAGCTGGTTCGACAAATGCGATACCGACGGCGACGGTCGGGTCAGTGTGGCCGAAGCTATCGCCCGCCCGCTGGGCCTGTTCGACATGGCCGATGCCGATGGCGACGGAGTCGCCAGCCTGGCCGAGCAACAGCTCGCCTCGATCTTCATCAAATGACGCCGACCGTCCCCGGCTACACCGGGGACGAACGGACGCTAGCCGGCCGCCTTGACCTTCAGGCGGAAGGCGTGGAGCAGAGGCTCCGTATAGCCATTGGGCTGATCGACTCCCTCAAAGACGAGGGCGCGCGCCGCCTGGAAGGCCAGGCTCTCCGTCTCGCGGCCCGCCATCGGCTGGTAGAGCGGATCGCCGGCGTTCTGGGCATCGACCTTCGCCGCCATGCGCGACAGGGCCGCATCGACTTCGTCGGCGGATGCGACGCCATGCAGCAGCCAGTTGGCCATGTGCTGCGACGAGATGCGCAACGTCGCGCGATCCTCCATCAGGCCGACATCATGGATGTCGGGCACCTTGGAGCACCCGACGCCCTGGTCGACCCAGCGGACGACATAGCCGAGGATGCCCTGGGCGTTATTGTCCAGTTCGGCACGGATATCTTCAGGCGTCCAGTTCTGGCCGTGCGCGATGGGAACCGAAAGCAGACGGTCGAGGCTGGCAACCGGCTCAATGCGGCGCTCGTCCTGCCGGGCGAACACGTCCACCTCATGATAATGGGTTGCGTGCAGCGTTGCCGCCGTCGGCGACGGCACCCAGGCGGTGTTGGCGCCTGTCCGGGGATGGCCGATCTTCTGGACGAGCATGTCCCCCATCCGGTCGGGCGCCGCCCACATGCCCTTGCCGATCTGCGCCTTGCCTGACAGGCCACAAGCGAGGCCGATCTGGACGTTGCGATCCTCATAGGCCGCGATCCAGTCGCTCGTCTTCATGTCGCCCTTGCGGATCATGGGGCCGGCCCGCATCGAGGTGTGCATCTCGTCGCCGGTGCGATCGAGGAAGCCGGTGTTGATGAACATGATCCGGTCCTTCACCGCCGCGATGCAGGCGGCGAGGTTGGCCGAGGTGCGGCGTTCCTCGTCCATCACGCCGACCTTGAGCGTGTGGCGGTCGAGACCGAGCAGATCTTCGATCGCATCGAACAGCCGGTTGGTGAAGCCGGCTTCCTCCGGGCCATGCATCTTCGGCTTGACGATGTAGATCGACCCCTTCGCGCTGTTGCGGAAACGGCCCAGACCCCGCACGTCATGCAGCGCGATGAGACTGGTGACGATACCGTCGAGAATGCCTTCCGGCGCCTCGCTCCCATCGGAGAGGAGCACTGCCGGCGTGGTCATCAGGTGCCCGACATTGCGCACGAACACCAGGCTGCGCCCCGGCAGGGTGAAGGCCGAACCATCGGGTGCGACATAGTCGCGGTCGCCGTTGAGGCGCCGGGTGACTGTCCGTCCGCCCTTTTCGAAGCTCTCCTCCAGATCGCCCTTCATCAGGCCGAGCCAGTTGGAATAGGCGAGGACCTTGTCCTGCGCATCGACCGCAGCGACTGAGTCCTCGAGATCGCAAATCGTCGTGAGCGCGGCTTCGAGGACCACGTCCGCCAGGCCTGCCGGATCGTCGCGCCCGATCGGATGAGCACGGTCGATGATCAGTTCGATATGCAGGCCGTTGTGGCGCAGCAGCAGATTGTCCCCTGCACGGCCGACCAGCTGGGCCGGGTCCGCGAGCACGGGCGTCCCGCCGGCCCAATCGGCCCAGCTTCCATCGGCAAGCGGAACCGCACGGTCGAGAAAGGCCTTCGCCCAGGCAATGACCTGGGCTCCGCGCGCGGGATCGTAGGCCGGACCCGCCGGGGACCCCGGAATGGCATCGGTTCCGTAGAGCGCGTCGTACAGGCTGCCCCAGCGCGCATTGGCGGCGTTGAGGAGAAAGCGGGCGTTGAGGATCGGCACGACAAGCTGGGGCCCGGCCGTCGTCGCCAGCTCCGCATCGACATTCGCGGTGCCGACAGTGAAAGGCGCGGGCTCCGGCACGAGATAGCCGATCGACAGCAGAAATGCCTTATAGGCGTCCATGTCGATCGCCTGACCGGCACGGTCCTGGTGCCAGGCATCGATCTGCGCCTGCAGTTCGTCGCGTCGCGCGAGCAGCGCACGATTGTCGGGCGCGAAGCGCGCAAAGATGTCCGCGGTGCCCGCCCAGAAGGTCGAGGCGTCGATCCCCGTTCCGGGCAGCGCCTGTTCCTCGATGAAACGGACGAGCTCGTCCGCGACCTTCAGACCCGCCCTGTCCACCATCGTCGTCATGTCAGCCTCGCCACCAGATGAGAGGCGAGACGCTTAGCGCAGGCGTGGATTGGAAACTATGGAGATAATATGCGCGACATTCATTCTTATAGAGAACGAATTAGCCGCCCATACGTCCCGTCCGGAACCAGCGGCGGGACGAGCCCAGCCGCATGAGTTCGCACCCGCAATGTCGACATACCGCATGGGTGATGCCGTTGATCTCGGCGCGGCTGCCGCTCACGGCGGAATGGCGGCCGTTCTCGCAGGCAAGAGCGCTGGCTTTTCCGGGTGCGACGGAACTCGGCAATCTGGAGACCGAGGTAAGAGGCATGGCGGACATCCTTTCCACCGGGTTGGTGTGGACGTCCTGTGCGAGCGCGATTTTGCCGCCTTATTTCACGGGTGAAACCTGACTGCTCATTTTCCGTCGGGAAGCCAGTGCATGTCGCGCGCACGACGCTCGGCTGCCGCGTCCAGCGGTTCGCCGGTCATCATTTCCTGAGCCTGCGCCATGATCGTGGCTTCGGCGGAGCCGGCCTGGCGATAGGTGCCGCGTTCCGACTGGCCGCCCGCCACATAACGCTGGACCCTCCAACCCTGGCTCGCGCGGCAGCCGATCCCGGCGCCGGCCGGCCCCGCAAATGTTCGGCAGAGCGTCCCTTGCGGGCCAGCCGGGAAGCTCACGCCGATCCGATAGGCGCCCGAAGGAGCGGAGGCGAGCTGCCGGTCCAGGGCAGTCGCCAAATCGCCCTGAGCCAGCAGCACGCCGGCACGATCGACAATGGGTCCGCTGTTCCGGTCGGGCAGTTGCTGCCCCAGCATGATTCCCGCGACGAGTGCTGCGGCCAGGGCTGTCGCCGCCCGGAAATAGGACCTCTTGGCCCGCCCTCGCGCCGGTAGTGCCAGGACATTGGGGCGATCGTCGAAAACGCCTGCGAGACGACCGGGAACAGGTTCCTCGGCGACCGGCGCGAAATGCCCGGCGATCGTCTGTCGCAAGGCGACGTGGCGGCGCACCTTCTCTGCAAGCGCCGCATCGGTCTGCATGCGTTTTTCAAAACGCAGCCTTTCGAGCGGCGACAGTTCGCCATCGACATAGGCCATGATCTCTTCGTCCGTCATGCCTGTTCTCCCAGCAATTCCATCAGCGCCTGGCGCCCGCGAACGAGACGCGACGTCACGGTTCCCATGGGCAGGTCCAGCAATTCGGCGGCTTCGCGATAGGCGAGCCCCTCCACGAGAACGAGCGCGATCACCTCGCGCTGCTCGGGCGGCAAGGCCGACATCGCCCGGTCGACATTGTTCAGTTCCGCGCGTGCCTCCATCTGGCGATCGCCGGCGTCGGGCAGGTCGAAACCGTCCACATCGATGGCCACAGTCTCTCCCCGGCGCCGCCGTGAACGGAGTTCGTCGATCCAGCAATTGCGGATGATCCGGTACATCCAGGAATCGAGCCGTGTTCCCTTGGCCCACTGGTTCTCAGCCTTGAGTGCCCGCTCCAGGGCAAGCTGACAAAGATCGTCGGCGTCGGCGGCATCCAGCGTCAGCGATCGCGCGAAGCGCCGCAAACGGGGCAGAAGATCGAGCAAGTCCCGTTCGAAACCCGTCACATTCCCTGTCCTCCACAACCAGCCGCTGTGGGATGAAACGATGGCGGGGCGACGTTTCATCCCAGGCAACCGACAAAAGCGAACGGCGTTCTGTCGTAACGGCCATGAAAGGAATCCGATCCGATGCTCCCCCTTCGCACCAGCCTGGCGCTCGGTATCGCGATCCTGTCGGCTTCGGCGGCTGCCGCGCAGTTGCTGCCACAGCTTTCGCCTCCGCTGGGGACGACAATCGGACGAACGCTCGACGATGTCACACAGACAGCGAGCCAGGCCGGCCGGCCCCTCGGATCGGGCCTGGGCGAGATCGACAGCGCGTTGGAGCGGCTCAGGCGCACCCGACTGGACAATCTTTCGGCGCTGGTCCGACAGCATCCTGACGATCTTGCACTCGACCTTCGCGGCGATCCAGCCGTCAGCGACGAACTCCTGTTGCTGGATCCCGACGCCGAGGCGCTTGATGCCGCGCGGAAGGCCGGTTTCGGCGTGATCGGCGATGACCCTGTGGAAGGTCTCGATATCCGCACCGTCCGGCTACGCGTTCCCGGAGGCATGGATCTTGCGCGAGCCGAGCGACGGCTTCGTCAGGTCGTGCGCGGCGCCACGATTCAGTCGAATCCCATCTACCGTCCCATGGACATTGCCGCACCGCGGATCGGGTCGAAACCTATTGCTCGAACAACGGCACCAGCGCGTGCCGTGGTCGGGCTGATCGACGGCGGCGTCGCCAGTCTGCCGTCCTTTTCCGGAGCCGTGACGTCGCGGGGGTTTGCGGCGGGTGCGCCCGTCGCGAACGATCATGCCACCGCCATCGCGTCGATCCTCCTCGGCCATGGCAAGATTCCTGCGCTGGTCCCCGGCGGCTCGCTGCTGTCGGCCGACGTCTATGGCCGCGATCCGCGCGGCGGCAGCGCGCTATCGATCGCCCGCGCTCTCGGATGGCTGGCCGGCTCCGGAGTACGGATCGTCAACATCAGCCTTGTCGGCCCCGACAATCCCCTGCTGGCCAAGGCCATCGCCGCTGTCGACAAAAGGGGCGTGGTTGTCGTCGCGGCGGTCGGCAATGACGGGGCCGCTGCACCTCCGGCCTATCCCGCCTCCTACCCCCAGGTCATCGCCGTCACCGGGGTCGATGCGAAAGGCAGGCCGCTGATCGAGGCCGGTCGCGCCAAGCATGTCGACTTCGCCGGCCCAGCCGCCGACCTGCTCGGGGCCAACGCTGCTGGAGGCTACCGGCTTCTGCGGGGAACATCCTATGCGGCCCCATTCGTTGCCGGAACGCTGGCCAATCTCGACCCCCGTCAAAGGGCAAACCGAAGCGCCGCCGTGGCTGCGCTGATCCGCCTTGCGGTCAGGCCCGCCAATGTCCGCGGCGCACTGGTGGGCCGGGGCGTGGTCTGCTCCAAATGCGCTACGCGATGAGCCGCTCATAAAAATTTCGGGCAGGGCGGATTAAAGATCGACGAGCCCTCGTTGCCTCTTCGGGATGGCGGACACGCCACCGAAGCGAAAGGACGAGAGCATGACGAACATCATGAAGACCATCATGTGCGGCGCGGCCGCGGTGATTGCGATGAATGCGGTTCCTGCCCAGGCCCAATTGCTGGGCGGCGGCGGACTGGGTGGAGCGATCGGCGGTGGCGTCGGAGGCATGATCGGCGGGACGCTGGGCGGTTCCGATCTGACCGGCGGCGTTGGCCGCGTCGGGTCGTCGCTGTCCGGCACGGTCGACGGCGCTGGCTCGGCCACGGCTTCGCATTCGGTCGATCGTCGCAAGGGCAAGGCTTCTGCAAGTGGCGGTGCGACAGGTTCGCTCGGTGCCGCTGCCGGTGGCACCGCTGCCGCTCTGACCGGCTCGGCGGCAGGCAGCGCCGATGCCCAGCTGGTCGGCACCGACGCCGTGCGCTCTGCGGCAGGCGCCGCGCGGTCAACTGTCGGGCAGACCGTCGCAAACGCCCAGACCGCCGCTTCAAGCGCGACGACTGCGGCGAGTGGCACGTCGAGCGCCACCGCCAACGGCGCCGGTCGGGCCGGTCTCGGTCAGCTTGCGCTCGCCGGCAGTGCCGCCGCCAATGCGGCCGGCAGCTTTGACGTGGCGCCGGGAATGGTGGTCCGCGACATGGCAGGGAAGGCCATCGGCACCGTCAGTGACGTGCAGACCACGGCGCAAGGCGCGGTTCAGTCGGTGGTGATGGAAGTGGGCAACAGCACCGCAACTCTTCCGGCCGCCAATTTCAGCGGTTCAGGCAATGTGCTGCTGTCGGCCATGACCAAGAATGAGGTCAAGCAGACCGCCCGCCGGCAGGAAAAGTCCGAGACGCAACCCAAGAGCTAGAAACGACGGGAGCGGGTCGGCCCCCCATCTGCTCCCGCCGCTATCGGCACCCGTCTCACGGGCCCGAGGAGGCCGTGCCGTCTGGAGGCGGCACGGCCTTTTCGATCATCGAAGCTCAGATCGACAGGATGAGGTCGAGATAGAGGACCTTGGCATCGCCGGTCGCGGGCGCATTGGGGGCGTTCTTGAGCAGCGAGGATTTGAACAGCCAGGCAGCACCGGTGTCGACCTGTACGCGCTGCGGCACGATCCAATAGCGGAAGCGCCCCTCGGCCTGGTAACCCGCAAAGCTGCCCGATCGGCCCTGCGCGTCGACGACGCCCGTCTGGGAGAAGCTGTCGCGGCGGCTTTCGGTCCAGGCCGCACGAACCATGACGAAGGCATCCCAGGTCTTGCTCGGTGCAATTTCGAAGCGGACGCCCGGCGAAACGATGTTGGCACGGCCAAGCGGACCATAGAGGCTGGTCGGACCGAACTCGAACCGCCGCGCGCCGTAGAGCGTGTCGAAGCGACCGAATTTTCCTGGCTCGCGCTTGTCGCCCGAAGCGACATCCATGTGAGCCGACAGCCGTGACTTGAGCTTGTCGGCGAATCCATAGCCGACCTCCGCATGGGCAAACCAGGCCTCGACATCGAGGTCGCTAAGGTCGGTGACGCCGGTGGTCCGCCGGGTCTTGCCGAACTGGTACGCCGCCTCGATGTCATGATCCCATTTGCCCTTGGCCGGCTTGCGGAAGGCGCGGGCGCCCACGGTCCACAGGCGACGGTTCCGCGTCAGCCGGCCTGGGCTGTCCTTCTCGCGAAGGCCGAAGCCATAGGCCTCGACGACGCCGCCCAGCAGCTTGGGCATGGTGAGGTGGGCGCCGAAGAACTGCAGGTCGGTGGTCTCCTGGTCCCATTCGACGCCCTCGTCGCGGATCCCGTCGGCATCTTCAGGCAGGCGGATCTGTGGCATCGACCACAGCAACTGCAGATGGTAGTTATTGGACGTCGTCCAGTCCGCAAACACGCCGGTGTACGCATTGGTCGTGTTACGGTAGCGCTGGCGCGAAACGAGACGGCGCGAGCCGATATCGAGCGTGAAGCGGCCGGCCATGATCTTGCCGTGGCCCGTTTTGGCCCCCTTGGAGTCGTCGCCGAGCTTAACGCCCGCATAGGCCTGGATCAGTTCCAGAGCGTTGACCTCGCTCGTGCCTGCGCTCGACAGTCGGTCCTGCCCATAGGTCCTGGCGTCCCAGAGCTCCCCGCCGAAAAAGACGTCGCCGCCGTCATATTCTGCGGCAAGCGTCGTCTTGAGCGAGAGCATCTCGTCGCTGTTCGCACGTCCCCGCCGGAACTGGCCGCCAAACGCCTCGAACCGGGTTCGCATGCCCGCAGTGATCGTCAGATTATCGGGCGCGCCCAGGGCGGTGGCGAGCGGCCCGCGCTCCGCAACTGCCGGAGAGGACAGCAGTGCAAGCAGCAGCGTGGCGGGCAGGAAGCGAGTCATTTTCACGATAGTTGTTCCCGGTTCGGATAGCTGCTTCGGGCCTAGCGAAAAAAGCTTAACCGCCGCCTTTCGCCACGCCTCCCCGTCGGCCTCCTGCCTAAGACTTTGGTATAGCCGCTTTCTGGCCTAGCGACCGATCTCTCTCGCGCGTCGGAGTATCACATAGAGCGCTCCCGATCCGCCATGGCGAGGGTGCGCATTGCGGACCGCTGCAATCCGCGAGGCGTGGCGAGAACTCTCCAGCCATTGCCCGATCGAGGCGCGAATGAGCCCCCGGCGCGGCCGGCCATCCCAGTCGCGATCGGTTTGCCGGGGCGGCTTTCCCGTGATGACCAGAAGAACGCGGACACCCTCGGCAATCGACTGGTCGAGGATTCGATCGAGCAGGCGCTGCGCGCTATCCAGCGTGTGGCCATGCAGATCCACGGTCCAGTCGGGAGCCGCGATGCCCCGGCGGAGACGCCGATCCCATCCTCCATCGAGCGTATCGGGGAGGGGTTTCTGCTGTGTCACGGGCGTCGAAGGAGGCACCCGCAACGGCGGAACCCTGCCACGCTGCGCTCTGGGCACGGCTGGCTCGACTGGTGGCGGCGGGGTCAGCGGCGCAGCAACCTTGCCTTGGCCCTTCGCAACCCTGCCCGGGAGCGGCTTCACAGTGGCGGTCACGCGCTGCCAGAGCGCGGCCTCGTCAGGATCGAGCCGCCTGCTCATGCCGGTCCGCCAGCCGCGCCGCAGCGGTGCGCGGGATGAGGAGCCAGGCCTGACCTCGCCCACTCATGCCGCCGGCAATGGTGCGGGCCTGCTCGCCCGCGCCCCAGAAAGTGTCGAACCGGTTCGCGCCCTTGATCGCGCCGCCCGTATCCTGAGCGACCCACAGTCCGCTGGCCTCGGGCCGGTCGAGCTGCAGGATCACCGGCGCCCCCAGCGGGACGAAAGCCGGGTCGGCCGCCACGGTCACCCGGCCCGTCACGGGCACGTTGAGCGCCCCGATCGGTCCTGCACCGGTAAGTTCACGAAAGAAGACCCAGCTCTTATTCTCGCGCATGATCGCGCGGCCTTCTTCCGGATTGGCGCGTAGCCACGCCATCACGCCCTGCATAGAAAGCTGGCCGGGGCCGAGCAGCCCACGGTCACGCATCAGCTTGCCGATGCCGACATAGTCACGCCCATTCTGCCCATCATAACCGATGCGCATCACCGAGCCGTCGGGAAGGCGCAGCCGGCCGGAGCCCTGGACCTGCAGGAAAAAGAACTCCACCGGGTCCGCCGCCCAGCCGATCTCCAGCCCCCGCCCCTTCAGTGCGCCGTCTTCGATCTCGCCGCGATCGGGATAGGGCAACAGCTTTCCGCCCTGAACGCGACCGCGGATCTTCTTGCCCTTCATGTCGGGGAAGAAATCGCCGAGATCGCCCTCGACCAGATCGGAAGGACGCTTGTAGACGGGGACATCGAAGCCGGGTGCCGGCGTGCGGGACCCGGCGATCTCGGGCTCGTAATAGCCGGTCGCATAGGCCTTGCCCCCGGCTATCTGCACCACGCTCAACTGGCTGCCGAAGAAACCGGCGGCATCGCTGTCGGGCCATCCCGCGGCACGGACACAGGCCTCCGTCCAGTCGCCCGACTGGGTGAGGCCGCTCTGGTCAGTTCGCCGCTGGAGCGCGGGACAGGAGGTGCGGAAAGCCGCAAGCGCAGCGCGGGCAGCACCGCCGTCGATGCCGAAGGTGGCGAAGGCCGGTCCGGCCAGCACGCCGCTTTCCACCGCCGTACGCGGAGCCGCAGGGGACTGTGGGATATTGCTTCCCGGACTCGTCGACGAAACGGCCGGAGGCCGGACAGCCGGCGGGGATGGAGCGGCGATCTGAGGCTTGGGAACGACGGTACAGGCCGAAAGGGCGGCGAGCGCGGACAGCCCCGCGACGAGGCGGCGGATCACGCGGCCTCGTCGGTTTCGACCAGCATCCAGTTCGGATCGTCCGCGCGCACGTGGCGGCTGAACGTCCACACGTCATGCGTGGGGACCGCGTCCGACAGCGAACCGGCGAGCACATTGCCCTCGGCATCGCGCGTAACGGCAGCGATATCGGCATCGAAACGGACAGTGACATGGGCCATCTGCCCGTTCATGCGCGCCTGCTCTATCACCGCATTCTCGATCGAGACCAGGCGATTGTCGAGCGTCTCGCCCGCTGCCTTGCGATCGTCGATCGCTGCGGAAAAGGCGTTGAACACATCATCCTCGACCAGCCGGCGAAGCGTATCGACATCTCCGCGCCAATAGGCCTCGAGGATCATGCGATAGGCCGAACGGGCGCCATCGAGGAACTGCGCGGGGTCGAAGCTGCCGTCGGCTGCCTGGATCGCGCGGACGCCGGCTTCGGCACGCGGCTCGACGGTGGCCGGGCGCGCCGGGGCTAGCGGCGCCGCGCTGTCCGGCAGGGATCGTCCGGCACCGATGGAAGCGGGCGCAGTCTCGGCGGGACGCGCGATCGTCTGCTCATGGCCCGTGCGACGGCCCAGCACGCTCCACAGGCGAAACGCCACGAAGAGGAACACCATCGCGAGAATGACAATCGTGGTCACCAGACCTCCAACACGCTACGAGAGGACAGTACATAGGGACAAAGGTGCCAAGTTTCAAATGACTCGGCCCGGCTGACCTTTCGGGTAGCCTTGGCCGGTCGCCGACAGAGGCTTGATGATGGCAATGGTGCCATTGCCCGCCCCGGCCCTGCCTGCTAGGCGCGGAGCGCATCGCCGGGCGCGGGCGGCCCCTGCTCCGGCTCAACGAACCAATGGAAAGACGTGCAATGAGCGAAGAGACGGGCGCTACCGAAACGCTGGGTAATGGCCAGGACAATCTGCCGCAGGTCGCGATGATCGCCCAATATGTCAAGGATCTGTCCTTCGAGAACCCGAGCGCTCCCGGCATCTATCAGGCGCCTGAGCAGCCGCAGATCGACGTCCAGTTCAACATCGGTTCGCAGCTCGCCGGCGAGGACGTCTACGAAGTCGCGCTGAAGATCGAGATCAAGGCGACCCAGGGCGACCTGACCTCCTACGTCGTCGATCTCGTCTATGCGGGCCTTTTCGGTATCCGCAACGTGCCCGAAGAGCATATCCCCGTATTCCTGTTCGCCGAGGCCCCGCGTCTGCTCTTCCCGTTCGCCCGCCGCGTCGCCGCCGATGCGATTCGCGACGGCAATTTCCCGTCGCTGGTCCTCGAACCGATCGACTTCGGCGCGCTCTACATGCAGCAGGCGCAGCAGCAGCAGGAACTGGCCGAAGCTCAGCCGGCCGGGGAAGCCTGAAATCAGAATGGACCCGTCTGACCGCCCTTCCCGCCCCGCCGGGAAAGGCGGCCGGGGACTGATCGCATGAGTCTGCTCAAAGCCAGCGCAACCATCGGCGGGCTGACGCTCGTCAGCCGCATCGCCGGCTTCGTCCGCGACATGCTGATGGCGCGCTTCGTTGGGGCCGGCTTCGCGTCCGACGCCTTCCTGATCGCCTGGCGCCTGCCGAACCTGTTCCGCGCTCTCTTCGCGGAAGGCGCCTTCTCGGCGGCCTTCGTGCCGATGTTCAACCGGACCGTGGCGGAAGCCGACAAGGAAGCCCCTGGACAGGGGCTGCCAGTGGCGCTGCACTTTGCCGAGGACGTGCTCTCCGTCCTGCTGCCGATTCTCATCGCCTTCACGGTGGTCATGATGCTGGCCGCCGGGCCGATCGTGTGGGCGATGACCGGCGGCTTTCGCGACGGCGGTCCCGAGAAATTCGCACTCGCGACAGAATATACGCGGATCACCTTTCCCTATCTCATGCTGATCTCGCTGGTGTCGCTGCTCGGCGGCATCCTCAACTCGCTCAACCGTTTCTGGGTCAACGCCGCCGCGCCGATCCTGCTCAACCTGTGCCTGATCGCGGGCCTTCTGTTCTTCCGCGGGCATAGCGACGTCGACACGGCGCGCACCCAGGCGATCGCCGTAACCGTGTCTGGCGCCCTGCAACTGGCTTGGCTGGTCCTGGCCTGCTGGCAGGCCGGTGTCCGGCTGCGCGTGCGCCTCCCGCGCCTCAGCCCGGAGGTGAAGCGCCTGCTCAGGCTGATCGGCCCGGCCGCGCTCGGTGCCGGCGCGGTCCAGTTCAACCTGCTGATCTCGACCACCCTCGCCGCGCGCTTCCTGCCCGAAGGATCGGTGTCCTATCTCTACTATGCAGACCGGTTGAACCAACTCCCGCTCGGCCTGATCGGCATCGGCGTCGGCACGGCGATGCTGCCCAGCCTGTCGCGCCAGCTGGGGGGCGGCGACCGGCAGGCGGCGCTGGATACGCAGAATCGTGCGATAGAACTCGTTCTGTTGCTGACTCTGCCCGCGACCGCGGCGCTCATGGTCTCGGCCACGCCATTGATCCGAGCACTGCTCCAGCATGGCGCCTTCACCCCCGCCGACACGATCGCAAGCGCGCGGGCACTTGCTGCCTTCTCGCTCGGCTTGCCCGCTTATGTGCTGATCAAGGTGCTCACCCCGGGCTTCTATGCGCGGGCCGACACGAGAACCCCGGTCCGCATCGCGCTGGTGGCGATGCTCGTGAATCTCGTGCTCAATCTGATCCTGATCTGGCCGCTTGCCCATGTCGGCCTGGCGGTTTCGACCGCGATCTCCGCTTGGGTGAATGCCGGCCTGCTCTATGTGACGCTGCGCCGCCGCGACCATTTCGCGGTCGACGACAGGCTCCGTCGGACGGGCATCCGGTTGATCGCGGCCACCCTGGCCATGGGCGCCTTGCTGTTCTTCCTGAATCCCTGGATCGATCCCTGGACCGGACGCAGCCTGCTCGAGCGCGCGGCGGCGCTCGGCGTGATGATCGCTGCGGCTATGCTGGTCTATTTCGGCCTCGTCTTCGGGTTGGGGGCCTATTCGCTGAGCACGCTGAAGGGGCAATTGCGGCGCCGCCGATGAGCGCGTCGGGGACGGCGCGCTTGACTCGGTCGGGCGTCGCCCCAATAGCCCGGCTGTCATGACTCATAAGCGCACAGTCTCGGGCATCCAGCCCACCGGAAACCTTCATCTCGGCAACTATCTCGGCGCGATCAAGCGCTGGGTACAGATGCAGGACGAGGGTGAATGCCTGTTCTTCCTCGCCGACCTGCACGCCATCACCGTGCACAACGAACCGGCGATGCTGACGAACAATATCCGTGAGATGGCGGCGGCGCTCGTCGCCTGCGGGATCGATCCCGACAAGGCGGTCCTGTTTCGCCAGCGGGACGTTCCCGCCCATGCCGAGCTCTGCTGGCTCCTCAACGGCACCGCGCGGATCGGCTGGCTGAACCGGATGACCCAGTTCAAGGAAAAGTCGGGTAAGAACCGCGAGGGCGCCTCCATCGGCTTGTACGCCTATCCGGTGCTGCAGGCGGCGGACGTGCTGCTCTATCAGGCGACCCATGTTCCGGTCGGCGAAGACCAGAAGCAGCATCTGGAACTGGCGCGCGACATCGCCACCAAGTTCAACACCGATTTCGGGGTCGAACTGTTCACCCTGCCCGAACCCGTGATCGGCGGCCCGGCCGCCCGCGTGATGAGCCTGCGTGACGGGTCTTCCAAGATGTCGAAGTCCGACCCGTCGGACATGAGCCGGATCAATTTGACCGACGATGCCGAGACGATCATGTCCAAGGTTCGCAAGGCGAAGACCGATCCGGAGCCGCTGCCGGATAGCGTCGACGGGCTGGAAGGGCGGCCGGAAGCGCGCAATCTGGTCGGCATATACGCCGCCATGACCGACACGACCCCGGCCGATGTTCTCGGCCAGTTCGGTGGCCAGGGCTTTGGCAGCTTCAAGCCGGCGCTCGGCGAATTGCTCGCCAGCAAACTTGGCCCGATCGCCGAGCGGCTGCGGGCGCTGAAGAGTGACCCGGCCGAGCTGGACGCGATCCTCGCCAAGGGGGCCGAGAAGGCGCGCACGCTCGCCGCACCGACGCTCGCCAGCGCCTATCGGGCGATGGGCCTGTAATCAGCCGGGTTCAGGCGGCACCCCGACCGGGGTGCCGCTTCCTGGCTCAAGCCTTTGCGGCTGCCTTCTTCGCCGGAGCCTTCTTGGCTGCCGGCTTCTTTTCGGCGGTCGTCTTCGCCGCCGCCTTCTTCGGAGCCGCAGCCTTTTTGGGGGCCGCCTTTTTCTTGGCCTTGGTCCCCGGCCCCTTGGCTGCGCGCGCGGCGAGCAGCTCCAGCGCCGCCTCCAGAGTCATCTCGTCGGGATTGGCGGTCTTCGGGAGCGTCGCGTTGGTCTCGCCATCGGTCACATAGGGACCGAAACGCCCGGCCATCAGCTTGACCTCGGCGTTGGTCACCGGGCTCGTGCCGAACTGCTTCAGCGGCTCGGCCTTGCCGCGCTGACGCCCGCCACCCGCAGCGGCTTCCGCCAGCTTGACCACGGCGGCGTTCATGCCGGTTTCGAAAACCTCTGCCGTCGACGCGAGGCGAGCATATTTGCCATTATGCGCCAGATAAGGTCCGAAGCGGCCGATCGACGCCGTGATCGGTTCGCCGGACTCGGGATGCGGACCGATCAGGCGCGGAAGCGACAACAGCTTCATTGCCCATT
Organism: Rhizorhabdus phycosphaerae; assembly: GCF_011044255.1. Lineage (NCBI taxonomy): Bacteria > Pseudomonadati > Pseudomonadota > Alphaproteobacteria > Sphingomonadales > Rhizorhabdaceae > Rhizorhabdus > Rhizorhabdus phycosphaerae. The sequence goes on along the minus strand of NZ_CP049107.1, from coordinate 3,558,395 downwards.
CCATGTCGAGCGCGTCGGTGCCGACGTCCTTGGGTATCGACGAACGCTTGGCATCCTTGCCGTCGCCGAGCTGGATATAGGGACCGAAGCGGCCTGCGCGGCGCGAGACCTCCAACCCGGTCTCCGGGTCGGTACCGAGCACGACAGGCCCAGCATCGGCACCCGCATCCGCAGCCCCAGCCTGGGCGAAGCGGCGCGTATATTTGCAGTCCGGATAGTTGGAGCAGGCGATGAACGCGCCGAAGCGTCCGCCGCGCAGCGACAAGCGTCCGGCCTCGCACACCGGACATTGGCGCGGATCGCTGCCATCTTCTTTGTCAGGGAACAGATAGGGCGCCAGGAACTCGTCGAGCGCCGCCGTCACTTCGGACGGCTTCTGGTCCATGACCTCGGCAGTCTTCGGCTTGAAGTCCTTCCAGAAGGCTTCCAGCACGGCCTGCCAGCCCGCCCGCCCGCCCGAGACGTCGTCAAGACTCTCCTCGAGATGGGCGGTGTAATCGTAGCTGACATAGCGCTCGAAGAAGCGCTCCAGGAAGCTCGTCACGAGGCGTCCGCTCTCGCTCGGCTGGAAGCGGTTCTTCTCGACCGTCACATATTCGCGGTCCTTGAGCGTCTGCAGGATCGAGGCATAGGTCGACGGGCGACCGATGCCGAGCTCCTCCATCTTCTTGACCAGGCTCGCTTCCGAATAGCGCGGCGGCGGCTGGGTGAAATGCTGCTCGGAATTGACCTTCTTCTTCGCGGGGGCATCGCCCTCCTTCATGCGCGGCAGGCGACGGCTCTCGTCGTCGGCCTCGTCGTCGCGGCCCTCTTCGTAGAGCGCCAGATAGCCGGGAAACAGGACGACCTGGCCGGTCGCCCGAAGCGCCTGCTGGCCGGTGCCGTCGGTCATGTCGACCGTCGTGCGTTCGAGCCTGGCCGACGCCATCTGGCTGGCGAGCGCACGCTTGAAGATGAGGTCATAGAGGCGGCCATGGTCGCCGCTGCCGGCACGGTCGCGGGAGAAATCGGTTGGGCGGATCGCCTCGTGCGCTTCCTGTGCGTTCTTTGCCTTGGCGGTGTACTGGCGCGGCTTGTCGGGCACGTAGGACGCATCGTAGCGATTGGCGATCGCCCCGCGCGCGGCGGTGATGGCGCTGCCGTCCATCTGCACGCCGTCGGTCCGCATATAGGTGATGGCGCCGTCCTCGTAGAGCGCCTGCGCCAGCCGCATCGTGTGGCTGGCCGAGAAGCCGAGCTTGCGGGCAGCCTCCTGTTGCAGGGTCGACGTCGTGAACGGCGGCGGCGGGTTGCGCGTGAGGGGCTTTGTCTCGACCGTGGCGACCGAGAAGCGTCCCGCCTCGACCGCCGCCTTCGCCGCCTGGGCATCCTGGCCGTTGCCGATCGTCAGCCGGTCGATCTTTTGGTCGTTCCAGCGCACGAGACGCGCGAGGAAGGGAATGCCGTCATGCTCCATGTCGGCGGTGATCGACCAATATTCCTGGGGCCGGAACAGCTCGATCTCGCGCTCGCGATCGACCACGAGGCGCAGCGCCACCGATTGGACTCGACCGGCGGACTTGGCGCCCGGCAGCTTGCGCCAGAGCACCGGCGACAGGGTGAAGCCGACCAGATAATCGAGCGCGCGCCGCGCCCGATAGGCGTCGATCAGATCCTCGTCGAGTTCGCGGGGATTGGCCATTGCCTCGGTCACGGCGGGCTTGGTGATGGCGTTGAAGGTCACGCGCTGGACCGTCTTGGGAAGGGCCCGGCGCTTGCCGAGCACCTCCTTCACATGCCAGCTGATCGCCTCGCCCTCGCGATCAGGGTCGGTCGCAAGGATCAGGACATCCGCGTTTTTCGCCTCGTCGGCGATCGCCTTGAGCTGGCGGGTCTTATCGGCATAGGCCTCCCATTCCATCTCGAAGCCGTTGTCCGGATCGACCGAGCCGTCCTTGGCGGGAAGGTCGCGGACATGTCCATAGGACGCGAGAACGCGGTGGCCCGGACCAAGATATTTTTCGATGGTCTTGGCCTTGGCGGGCGATTCGACGACGACAAGCTTCATGATGGTTACAGGCTATCCTCTTCGGGAGCACATAGGCCGGTGGCTTACGTACGCGTACACGTACGAAGGTGGCTAGACCGGCGGACGCTCGTCAAGGGCAGGCATCCCGGAAATGTCATGCGGTCAGGCTGACCTTGCCACCGGCGTGGCGCTCCAGCCGGCCGGCGAGTTCGAGATCGAGCAGCACGGCATGAACCGCCGGTGCATCGAAGCCACCCAGGCGGATGAGTTCGTCGACGGGCAAGGGAACGGGGCCAAGCAGACCGAGCAGCGCATCCCGTGCCGCCTCGTCCACATCCCGCTGCGGCCGGGCGACGAAGAGCGGCGTCGGCGGCACCGATACCCCGCCGATGGGCGACAGCGACTCGATGATATCCTCGGCCGACTGGACCAGCGTCGCCCCCTCACGGATCAGCAGGTTGCAGCCCTGCGCACGCGGATCCAGCGGCGAGCCGGGCACCGCCATCACGTCGCGGCCGAATTCGCCGGCAAGGCGCGCGGTGATCAACGAACCCGACTTCGGCGCCGCTTCCACGACGACCGTGCCCTCGGCCAGCCCTGCGATGATCCTGTTGCGGTGGGGGAAATGCCGCGCACGGGGCTCGACGCCGGGTGGCTGTTCCGCGATCAGCACGCCCCATTCGGCGATCTCCGCCTGCAGCCGGTCATTTTCCGGCGGGTAGACGACGTCTATTCCCCCGGCGATCACCGCCGCGGTTCCATGCTCCAGCGCCCCGACATGGGCGGCGGTATCGATGCCGCGCGCCAGGCCCGATATGACGAGCCAGCCCCGGGCGGAAAGATCGTGCGCCAGCATCCGGGCAAAGCGCATCGCCGCGCCGCTGGCGTTCCGCGCGCCGACCATGGCAACCGCCCGCCGCGCGAGCAGCGACGGATTGCCGCGCATCACCAGCAGGGCGGGCGCGCCATCGCAGCGGTCGAGCCAGGCGGGATAGTCGCCTTCGCCGCGAAAGACCTGCCGCGCGCCGAGCCGCGCCACCTGCTCCATCTCGAGCAGGGCAACAGAAGGTTCCGGGATAGCCGGCGCTGCGCCGCCATTGCGCCGGACGAGGTCGGGCAGTTCCTCGATCGCGGCGCGCGCACTCCCGAAACGCGCGATGAGCTGCGCATGCGCGACGGGTCCGACGCGCGGCGTGCGGATCAGGCGAAGCCGGGCAAGCCGCTCGTCATGATCCAGCTGGCCGGACAGCTCAGCCCTCTCCCACCTTGGGCTCGGTGCCATCGAGCAGCCGCGCGATATTGCCGCGATGCTTCCACACCAGCAGAAGCGTCATGCCGAGCATCACGAGCACAGCGTCGGACTGACCGCCCATGGCGGCCGCGATCGGCGCGGCGACGGCACCCGACAGACCGCCGACGGACGAGCGCCGACTGATGGCGAGCATGGTCAGCCAGACGATGGCGAAGGCCAGACCGGCCGGCCACCAGGCCGCCAGCGAGACGCCCAGCATGGTCGCGACGCCCTTGCCGCCGGCAAAACGCAGCCAGACCGGATAGAGATGGCCGAGAAAGGCCGCGCCGCCGGCCCAGAGCGCGGCCTCGGGCTGCACCGCGCCGGCAATCAGGACCGCCGCCGCGCCTTTTCCGCCATCCAGCAGCAATGTCGCTGCGGCCAGCCCCTTGCGGCCGGTGCGCAGGACATTGGTCGCGCCGATATTGCCCGAACCGATCTTGCGGAGATCGCCGGCACCGCCCCACCGCGTCAGCACGACACCGAAGGGGATGGATCCGAGAAGATAGCCGCCCAGCAGCAACAGGATGGTCGTCAATGACAGCATTCAGTGAACCCGTTCCCCCACATGGTTCGGTCCAGCATAGTCGATGCCGGTCGCGGCGCAACCGACGTGACCGGCAAAGGCGCCCGACGGGCGGGCTGGGCATAAGCCGTTGCGATGCCGGCGCGGGCCTCCTAAGTGAGCCGCGATGGCCGATGATCGTCCGATCCTGATGTTCGATTCCGGGGTGGGCGGCCTGTCCGTACTCGCCCCGACCAGAGCGCTGCTGCCCGCCGCTTCCTATGTCTATGTCGCCGACAATGGCGGCTTCCCCTATGGAACGAAGAGCGAGGCGGAAATCGCCGCGCGCGTGCCCGCACTTTTGGGGCGCCTGGTCGAACGCCACCGGCCCCGGCTCGTGACGATCGCCTGCAACACCGCCTCCACGATCGTGCTGGCCGCCGTGCGTGCCGCGCTGGACCTGCCGGTGGTGGGGACGGTGCCCGCGATCAAGCCGGCCGCCGAACAGTCGGTCACCCGCGCCTTCGGGGTGCTTGGTACCGATGCGACCGTTCGCCAGCCCTATGTCGACGACCTGTCCGCCCGTTTCGCTGCCGACTGCCTCGTGCTGCGGCATGGTTCCGCACGGCTCGTCGAGCTGGCCGAAGCGAAGTTGCGCGGCGACCGGACCTATGTCGACGATTATCGGGCGGTGCTCTCCGGCCTGCTCGATCAGCCGGGCGGAGAGCGCATCGACACGGTCGTGCTGGCCTGCACCCATTTCCCGCTGGTCGCGGAAGAACTGGCCGCTGCGGCTCCCAGGCCGCTGCGCTTCGTCGATGGCGGCCCGGGAATCGCGCGGCGCATCGCCCATCTGACCCAGGGGCAGTGCTGGCCCAAAGCTCCGTCGGGCGAGGCGGTGTTCACCGCGCCGATCGAAACCTCCGATGCCCTGCGTTCGGCGCTTGCGTCGCACAGTCTGGACCGGCTCTCGATCCTGTGATCGAGAATGCGCGATTCTGTGATCGGGAATATTAGGAATTGTTCGCACTGGTATTTGGCTGACCCTCGCCGTAAAAGGCCGGGTGTTTAGCCCTTTGGCGAAAGCCGGGGCGCTGGGGAGCAGGGCTCTTGGATTATCAGCGCGTATTCACCCAGGCGATCGATCGTCTGCACGCGGAAGGTCGCTACCGCGTTTTCATCGATATCCTGCGCAACAAGGGCATGTTCCCGAACGCGCGCTGTTTCGCAGGCCATAACGGTCCGAAGCCGGTCACCGTCTGGTGCTCGAACGACTATCTCGCCATGGGCCAGCATCCTTCGGTGATCGCGGCGATGGAAGAAGCGCTGCATGACGTCGGCGCCGGATCGGGCGGCACGCGCAACATCGGCGGCAACACCCATTATCACGTCGACCTCGAGGCCGAACTGGCCGACCTGCACGGCAAAGAAGGCGCGCTGCTCTTCACCTCGGGCTATGTGTCGAACGAAGCGACGCTGTCGACGCTCGCCAAGGTGCTGCCCGGCTGCGTCATCTTCTCCGACGAGCTCAACCATGCGTCGATGATCGCCGGCATCCGCAATTCGGGCTGCGAGAAGCGGGTCTTCCGGCATAATGACCTCGCCCATCTCGAAGAGCTTCTTGCTGCGGAAGATCCGGATGTGCCGAAGCTCATCGCCTTCGAGAGCGTCTATTCGATGGACGGGGACGTCGCCCCGCTGCATGCGATCTGCGATCTCGCCGACAAGTATAACGCGATCACCTATCTCGACGAAGTCCATGCCGTCGGCATGTACGGCCCGCGCGGTGGCGGCATTTCCGATCGGGACGAGGCAGCCAGCCGGATCACCGTGATCGAAGGCACGCTGGGCAAGGCCTTCGGCGTGATGGGTGGCTATATCGCCGCCGATCAGATGATCATCGACGTCATCCGCAGCTATGCGCCGGGCTTCATCTTCACGACCTCGTTGTCGCCGGTGCTGGTCGCGGGAGCGCTGGCCAGCGTCCGGCATCTCAAGGCATCGTCGGAAGAGCGCGACGGACAGCAGGCCGCCGCCGGCACGCTCAAGAAGATGTTCGCCGATGCCGGACTGCCGGTGATGCAGACCACGACCCACATCGTCCCGCTGATGGTCGGCGATCCGGTCAAGGCCAAGAAGATCTCGGACATTCTGCTCGCCGAATATGGCGTCTATGTGCAGCCGATCAATTATCCGACGGTGCCGCGCGGGACCGAGCGACTCCGCTTCACGCCGGGACCGGCGCACAGCGAAGAGATGATGCGCGAACTGACGCAAGCGCTGCTCGAAATCTGGGACCGGATGGAGATGCGCCTGGCGGCGTGATCCGCCGACGGTCACCGTCTCGCGAAAGCCGGGTTCAGGCCGCGCGGAGCTGGGATACGAAGCGCTCGGTAACCTGCTGCAGCTGGCGGGACTGGTCCAGCAGATCTCCGGCGGCGCCGCGAACCTGGCTCGACAGCTGACCCGCCTCGCTCGCGACCGCCGCGACGTGATTGACGCGGGCGAGCATTTGGTCCGCATCCTCGGCCGTATGGCGCGCATTGGCTTCGAGCAGTTGGGCGGTATCGCGTTGCGCCGCCAGCATCTCACGTATCCGCGCGGCAGCGACGCTGAGCTCCTCCACCACGTCGAGCACGTCCCCCAGAGAACTTTCCGCGACACGCGCGCCGGCGTGAACACCGTCGATCAGCGCACTGATTTCCTCGGTCGCGCGCGAGGCCTGTGTTGCCAGGCTCTTTACCTCGGTGGCGACGACGGCAAAGCCCTGCCCGGCCTCTCCGGCGCGGGCCGCTTCGATCGTCGCGTTCAACGCCAGCAAATTGGTGTTCGATGCGATAGACTGGATCTTGCCGGTGAACTCGCCAATGTCGGTGGCGCGTTCCGAAAGCGACCGCACCGCCTTGTCGCCGGTGGCGGAGTTCGCCCGCGCCCGGTCACTAAGCTGCGCCTGCCGGTCGACGCTCGCCGCAATGCCGGATATCGAGTGCGAAAGATGGCCGACGCTCTGCGCTACCGTGCGGGCGGCATCCGACGCCCTCGCGGCCTGCAGTGCGACAGCTGCGCTTTGGTGGCTGCTGTCATGGGCGAGTTCGTTGAGCGCCGATGCCGCCGCTTCGAGCTGGAGCGCCGCGTCTCCGAGCGAGGTCACCACCCCGTGCACCGACGATTCGAACTCGCCGGCAAGCGCCACCAGCTCCTGCCGGCGGGCAAGCTGCAACTCCTGCTCGCGCTCTTCGCGCCTGCGCCGCTCCGCAGCCGTACGCGACTCGGCCGCCGCGACTGCCGCCAGCGCCCGCTCGGCCGCATCCTGCGCCGCACGCGCTTCACCTGCTGCGGCTTCCGCCTCGCGCGCAAGGATATCGCTTTCGTGCCGCGCCTGTCCCTGGCGGATCAGCAGATCCGCGAGCTGCATCCCGATATGGCTGAGCAGCGCGCATTGCAGAACGACGGCGGCGCCGTGGACGAAGACGCGCATGAGATTGCCGTCACCGGAAAACACCCATTGGGGTGCCACCACATCGAGAATCAGGTGATGGAGCGCGACAAGAGCCGATGCGAGGACGATCGGCCGCCAGTCGCAGAGGATCGTCAGGCTCGCCAGCGCGACGAAGAAATACATGTGCATGTCCATCTGCCACTGATGACCGGACATGCTGTAGACTAGGATCGCCGGCTGCGCGGCCGCAAGCGCGCCGACGATCATCCTGCTCTTCGCGTCATGCCGCTTCCGCACCACGGCGCGCATGGGTAGCACATTGACCAGGGCCGACAGCAGGACCGCCATAGGTGAAGGCGCGAGCAGTCCGAAGGACATTGCCAGGGCCAGCAGCGCGGTGAAGGCGGCGCTGCTCCAGCTGATCAACTTGATCCCGCGCTGGCGCAGGACGTCGAGTTCGACAATACGCATCGGATCTCCGGTAACGACCGCCGGCACTGCGAATCGGACGATCCACGGTTCCGGGCGGAAATCTCGGCTTCCTTCCTAGGCTTACGGGGTTAGCGAATGCCTAATGCGGCCATGCACCAAGAGGCTGGAGCGATTTTCGGCCTGACGTCGACGTCGCATATTGCCGCCCGCGACGCTTTCGCCTATATCACGCTCACCTCTCGACATTGGAAACTCTGACGAGGCCGGTAGCGAAAGCTTCCGGCGCAAGAACTGCTGCGTTTCAAACAGGAGCCATGATGGCGGATATCGCCGCGCTGACCACGTTGATCGAGCCCGAAGCGAAAGCTCTGGGGCTGGAGCTCGTGCGCGTCGCCTTTTTCGGCGGCAAAAGCGATCCGACGCTGCAGATCATGGCGGAGCGTCCGGATACGCGGCAGCTGGACATATCCGATTGCGAGGCGCTTTCGCGGCGCATTTCCGAGAAGTTCGACGAATTGGACCCGATCGAGGAAGCCTATCGGCTTGAGGTCAGTTCCCCCGGCATCGATCGCCCGCTGACCCGCGTTCAGGACTGGATCGACTGGGCCGGCTTCGACGCACGGGTCAAGCTCGCCTCGCCGCTCGACGGCCGCAAGCAGTTCGACGGGCGCATCATCGCGAGCGATGGCGACTCGGTGACTCTCGGTGTAAACAAATTGGGTGAGGTGGCGGTACCGCTGGCGCAGATCGCCAGCGCGAAGCTGATCCTGACCGACGCTCTCATCAAGGCCACCGCGCCGCTCTCGACCGAGGGCGCGGACAAGATTCAACTGGAAGGATAAGTCGTCATGGCCACCGCCATCTCCGCCAACCGGGCCGAGCTTCTCGCAATTGCCGACGCCGTCGCCCGCGAAAAGCTGATCGATCGCGAAATCGTGATCGAGGCGATGGAGGACGCGATCCAGCGGGCTGCCCGCGCACGCTATGGCGCCGAGAACGATATCCGCGCGAAGATCGACCCCAAGAGCGGCGACATGCGCCTGTGGCGCGTCGTCGAGGTGGTCGAGCAGGTCGACGACTTCTTCAAGCAGGTTTCGGTCAGCGACGCTCAGAAGCTGCAAAAGGGCGCGGAGATCGGGGATTTCATCGTCGACCCGCTGCCCCCGATCGAATTCGGCCGCATCGCCGCGCAGGCAGCCAAGCAGGTGATCTTCCAGAAGGTCCGCGATGCAGAGCGTGAGCGTCAATATGACGAGTTCAAGGATCGCGCCGGCGAGATCATCACTGGCGTGGTCAAGCGCGTCGAGTTCGGCCATGTCGTCGTCGACCTGGGGCGCGCCGAGGGCGTCATCCGCCGCGACCAGCAGATTCCGCGCGAAGTCGTTCGCGTCGGCGATCGCGTCCGCAGCCTGATCCTGAGCGTCCGTCGCGAGAATCGCGGCCCGCAGATCTTCCTGAGCCGCGCGCACCCCGACTTCATGAAGAAGCTGTTCGCGCAGGAAGTGCCCGAAATCTACGACGGCATCATCGAGATCAAGGCCGCCGCCCGCGATCCGGGCAGCCGCGCCAAGATCGGCGTGATCAGCCACGACGGTTCGATCGATCCGGTCGGCGCCTGCGTCGGCATGAAGGGCAGCCGCGTTCAGGCGGTCGTCCAGGAAATGCAGGGCGAGAAGATCGACATCATCCCCTGGTCGCCCGACACCGCGACCTTCGTCGTCAACGCGCTGCAGCCTGCCCAGGTCTCGCGCGTCGTCATCGACGAGGAGGAAGAGCGCATTGAGGTGGTCGTTCCCGACGACCAGCTCAGCCTCGCCATCGGCCGCCGGGGCCAGAATGTCCGTCTCGCCAGCCAGCTGACCGGCAAGGCGATCGACATCCTGACCGAGGCCGACGCCAGCGAGAAGCGCCAGAAGGAGTTCATCCAGAACTCCGAGATGTTCCAGAACGAGCTCGACGTCGACGAGACGCTGGCCCAGCTGCTCGTGGCCGAGGGCTTCGGTGCACTCGAGGAGGTCGCCTATGTCGATCTCGACGAACTCGCCTCGATCGAAGGCTTCGACGAGGAACTGGGTGCAGAGCTGCAGAGCCGCGCGCAGGAGGCCCTCGAGCGCCGTGAAGCGGCCGCTCGCGAGGAGCGCCGGACGCTGGGCGTCGAGGATGCGCTCGCCGAGCTGCCCTATATGACCGAAGCCATGCTGGTCACGCTGGGCAAGGCAGGCATCAAGACGCTCGATGACCTTGCCGATCTCGCCACCGACGAGCTCATCCAGAAGAAGCGCGCCGACCAGCGCCGTCGCCAGAACGACCGCGGGGACCGTGGCGATCGGGGCGATCGCGGCGGCGAAGACAGCAACAAGGGTGGCGTGCTGGCCGAATATGGCCTGAGCGAAGATCAGGGCAACGAGATCATCATGGCGGCCCGCGCCCATTGGTTCACCGACGAGGCCTGATCGCACATGCCCTTCGTCGACATCCGCATCGCCGGCACAGCCAGCCGCGCCCAGAAAGCCGCCATCGTCGCGGACGTGACGGCGAGCCTTGGCGTGCATCTTGGCAAGCCGGCGAGCGCGGTCCAGGTCACGATCACCGAGGTGTCGACGGAGAATTACGGTGCGGGCGGCATACTGATCGCCGATCGTCCGGCCAGTCCAGCGCAGGAGGTCGCTTCTGCGAATGGCCCACGATGACCATGATCCGCTAAACGCCGCGACCGCCGCACCTCGCCGTTCCGGTGGGGGCAGGCAGGCCGCGCCTGAACGCAAGTGCATCCTGTCGAACGAGCGCGACTCCCCCGACAGCTTGATTCGCCTTGCCTTGTCGCCCGATGGGGCGGTTCTCCCCGACCTGAGGGCGAAGGCCCCCGGGCGCGGCGCGTGGATCGGCGTGGATCGCCCGACGCTTGAGACGGCGCTCGCCAAGGGCAAGCTCAAGGGAGCCCTGTCCCGCGCGTTCAAGACCGGCGAGATTACCATCGCGCCCGATCTGCCCGAACGCATCGAGGATGGCCTGCGCCGGGCCGCGCTCGATCGCCTCGGCCTGGAAATGCGCTCCGGCTCGGTGCTGACCGGCAGCGACCGGATCGCCGATGCGGCGCGACGTGGACAGCTGACGCTGCTGATCCACGCCGCCGACGCCTCCGAGGACGGCAATCGCAAGCTCGATCAGGCCTATCGCATGGGGCTCGATGCCGAAGGCGAAGACCTGCGCGGGGTAGTAATTCCGGCGGATCGCACCATATTGTCGATGGCGCTCGGGCGCGACAATGTGGTACATATAGGTGTGACTGTGCCGGCATCCGCCGCGCGCGTCGCAGACGCTTTGAGCCGCTGGTGCGGTTTCATTGGACGTTCGGAAAGCGCTACAGCCTTGCGGAACCTCTCCGCAGGGTCCATCCGCGCTACGGAATTTTGAAGTTCGAAGTGAAGGGTTCGGTTACCAGATGAGCGATAACGACAAGCCGAAACTGGGAATGCGCGCGCCGCTGGGCCTCAAGCGCACGGTCGAGACGGGTCAGGTGAAGCAGAGCTTCAGCCATGGCCGGTCGAACACCGTCGTCGTCGAGGTCAAGCGTCGCCGCGTCCTCGGTCGGCCGGGCGAAGCCGAGCCCAACGTGGTCGAGGAGGTCGCGGCACCCGCGCCCGCCGCCCCGGCGCCGGCCCGTGCGCCAGCTGCTGCGACCCCGCCTGCACCGCGCCCGGCGGCTCCGCCGCCTGCAGCGCGCCCCGCGCCCGCACCGATCACGCGCGCGATGTCCCCGCTCGAGCGCCGCGAGATGCAGGAGCGTCTGCTGCGCGAGGCCGAGGAAGCTCGGATGGCCTCGCTCGAAGAGACGCGTCGTCGCGAAGAGCGTGCCAAGGCTGAAGCCACCGAGGAAGAACGCCGTCGCGCAGAAGAGAATCGTCGCGCGGAGGAAGAGGCCGGACGGACAGCCGTGGAGCCGGCGTCCCAGCCTGCGGTGGAGGAGGCCCCGGCCCCCGCACCCGCGCAGGAGAACGCATCCGCTCCGGCAGCGCCTGCAGCCGAGACCGCCGCACCGGCCGAGCGCCCGACCAGCAGCGTTCCCCCGCCCCGTCGCTTCACCCCGGTAACCCCGGCCAAGCGCCCCGAGCCGCCGCGTCCGCAGCAGCGTGACCGGAAGGGCGACGATCGCCGCCAGTCGGGCAAGCTGACCGTGACCCGCGCGCTGGACGACGACAGCGGCGCCCGCGCGCGTTCGCTGGCAGCGCTCAAGCGCGCCCGCGAAAAGGACAAGCGGGCCCACCAGGCCGGCACGGTCCAGCAGAAGCAGGTCCGCGACGTGGCCGTCCCCGAGACGATCACCGTCGGCGAGCTCGCCAACCGCATGGCCGAGCGTGGCGCGGATCTGGTCAAGGCGCTGTTCAAGATGGGCATGCCCGTCACCGTCAACCAGTCGATCGACCAGGACACCGCCGAGCTGCTCGTCACCGAGTTCGGTCATAACATCAAGCGCGTGTCCGACTCCGACGTCGACCTCGTCACCGCCGACGACGTGGATTCCGACGACACGCTGGTCACGCGTCCGCCGGTCGTCACGATCATGGGCCATGTCGACCACGGCAAGACCAGCCTCCTCGATGCCCTGCGCGGCACCGACGTGGCATCGGGCGAAGCCGGTGGCATTACGCAGCACATCGGCGCCTATCAGGTGCAGGTGAAGAGCGGCAGCAAGATCACCTTCCTCGATACGCCGGGCCACGAAGCATTCAGCGACATGCGCGCACGCGGTGCGAACATCACCGACATCGTCGTGATCGTCGTTGCGGGCGACGACGGCCTGCGTCCGCAGACGATCGAGGCGATCAGCCACACCCGTGCGGCGGGCGTGCCGATGATCATCGCGATCAACAAGATGGACAAGCCGGGCTCGAACCCCCAGCGCGTCCGCGAAGCGCTGCTGCAATATGACGTGCAGGTCGAAAGCATGGGCGGCGACGTCCAGGAAGTTGAAGTTTCGGCACTGAAGAAGACCGGCCTCGAAGAGCTGATCGAGAAGATCGAGCTTCAGTCCGAACTGCTCGAACTCAGGGCCAATCCCGACCGCGCGGCCGAAGGCACCGTCGTCGAGGCGACGCTGGACAAGGGCCGTGGCGCCGTCGCGACCATCCTGATCGGACGCGGCACGCTCAGGGTCGGCGACATTTTCGTCGTCGGCGCGGAGAGCGGCAAGGTCCGTGCGCTGATCGACGACAAGGGTCGCAACGTGAAGGAAGCGGGACCGTCGCTGCCCGTCGAGGTTCTGGGTCTTTCGGGCGTCCCGAGCGCCGGCGATCAGCTGTCGGTCGTCGAGAACGAGGCCCGCGCACGCGAGGTCGCGGCCTATCGTGCCGGCGTCATCCAGCAGAAGCGGACCACCGCCGCCCCGGCCAGCCTCGAATCGATGTTCTCCGCCCTGCGCGAGCAGAAGGCGCAGCAATATCCGGTCGTGGTCAAGGCGGACGCCCAGGGCTCGGTCGAAGCTATTGTCGGCTCGCTCAACAAGATCTCGACCGATCTCATCCAAGTCCGCATCCTGCATGCCGGCGTGGGCGGCATCACCGAGAGCGACGTCACGCTGGCGGCAGCTTCGCGCGCGCCGATCATCGGCTTCAACGTGCGCGCCAACGCCAAGGCCCGCGAGATTGCGACGCGCGACGGCGTCGCCCTCAAATATTATGACGTGATCTACGATCTTCTCGACGAGATCCGGGCAGCGATGGCCGGCCAGCTCGGTCCGGAATATCTGGAGCATGTCGTGGGCCGCGCCGAAATCCGCGAAGTCTTCTCCGCGGGCAAGCACGGCAAGGCCGCCGGTCTGCTGGTTCTGGAAGGCTATATCCGCCAGAAGCTGCGCGCTCGCATCCTGCGCGACGACGTCATCATCTACAACGGCTCGATCTCGTCGCTGCGTCGCTTCAAGGACGACGTTCCTGAGGTTCGCGCCGGCCTGGAGTGCGGTATCACGCTGGAAGCCACGACCGACATCAAGCCCGGCGACATCGTCGAGACCTTCGAGGTCGAGGAGCGCGCACGCACCCTGTAAGGGTGCGGCCGGGCCGGGTCCTGCCGATCGCACCATGCCGGGCGTCGTAATATGCGCGTCCGGCATGGCGCCGTCCGGCCGATGACCTCATATCAGCGGGAAAGGTTCAGCCATGCGGCGCAACGAGACACAGGAAGGGCGTTCGGTTCGCCTGCTTCGCGTCGGCGAGCAGGTTCGCCATGCGCTGTCCGACATCCTGGCGCGGGGCGAGGTGCATGATGACGTGCTCGCCCGGCACATGGTATCCGTGACCGAGGTCCGGATGTCGCCCGATCTGCGCCACGCGACCATCTTCGTGAAGCCACTGCTCGGAACCGACGAGGAGGCCGTACTCAAGGCGCTGCGCACCAACACCGCCTTCCTCCAGAGCGAGGTGGCCCGCCGCGTGAACACCAAATATGCGGCGAAGCTGAAATTCCTGGTCGACGAGAGCTTCGACGAGGGCAGCCATATCGACAGCCTGCTGCGCGCACCGACCGTAGCGCGCGACCTCCATCGCGATGAGGCGTCCGAAGGCGAGTAAGGCGCCCGCCTTGCTCTCAGCGAAACGCGCGACGCCGCTCGACCGCATGCGTCTCGGCGGCATGAAGCAGCTGTTCCAGATCCTCCACATTGACGTCGAGCAGGTCGGGATAGTCGTCTATTGCCCGCAGCAGATCAGTCCGGGTGAACTCCAGGGGGCTGGTGACTGCCACCGGGCGCGCCGTCGCGACATGCGGATAGCTGTGCCCTGAAAAGCGGTGATAGGCCCAGGCCGCGAGGAACAGCAGCAGCGTGCCCACCGCCACCGGCATCACCACGAACGCATAGCCGCTCGCCATGGTCTCCGGAGCTCCCAGCACGGCGGTCAGCGCGACCGCTCCGCCAGGGGGATGAAGGCAACGCAGCAAGGCCATGCCACATATAGCGCCACCGACCGCCAGGCCGGCAGCCAGCCACGGATCGAGCCCCATATGGGCGACCGTTACTCCAATCAGCGCAGACACCAGATTGCCCCCGAACAGGGCCCAGGGCTGGGCCAGAGGGCTTGCAGGAACAGCGAAGACGAGGACCGCAGCGGCGCCCACCGGCGCGATCAGCAAAGGCCCATGGCCGCTGCCGACCAGCCGGTGCAGCAACCAGGCGAAGGCCGCGATCCCGACGAACGCACCCACCCCCGCCACGATGCGCTCATTGGTCGCGCGATCTCCGGCCAACCGTCCCAGGGCGCGCCGGAGGTGCGCGAAGGCGGATGATGCCGCGCCGGTGATATTGGAGCTCATCCGCCCGCCTATTCCCCGAAAGGGGCTCCTCCGCCAGCAAAGACTCTTTAAGCCGAGCCAATCCCCGCTACTGTCGGCAGCCGGGGGGTTGGCGCTCGCGACGATTGCTGCGACGCCGACGGACGCTAGGATGGGGACATGGCGAAACTCTATTTCTATTATGCCGCGATGAATGCGGGCAAGTCGGCCACCCTGTTGCAGGCTGACTTCAACTATCGTGAACGGGGCATGCGGACGCTGCTTTTCACCGCCGCCTTCGACGACCGGTTCGAGCCCGGCAAGATCACGTCGCGGATCGGGCTCTCCGCCCATGCCGCTGCGATCGACGAGGATACCGACCTGTTCGAGGAGGTAGGCATCGAGATAGCCGAAAGTCCCGTTCATGCGGTGCTCGTCGACGAAGCCCAGTGGCTGACCCGTGCGCAGGTCTTCCAGCTTGCGGCTGTGTGCGACGAACTCAATATCCCCGTCGTCGCCTACGGCCTGCGGACCGACTTCCAGGCGAAGCTCTTCCCGGGCAGCGCGGCGCTGCTCGCGATTGCCGACACTCTGGTCGAATTGAAAGCGATCTGCGCCTGCGGTCGCAAGGCGACGATGAACCTCCGGATCGACGATCAGGGTTACCCCGTCAAACAGGGCGAGCAGATCGAGATCGGCGGCAATGAGCGCTACGTAGCTCTATGCCGGCGGCACTACGCCGAACAGATGGGCCTGCGGCGGGGCAGCGTGGTAGAGTAACGCTATCGCTACACGCGATTGGCAGTCGGAGGCGGGACTGGCCAGATATTCTCGCGCGCCATGTGTTCCAGTGCTGCAAACTGACAACCAACTTCGCGGGTCGGCCGGCACACGCATGACTGATGCCCGACAATCGCCCTGCGCCGCTTGAACGCCTCGATCATCCACTGCGCATCACATAGGGAAAGCGAGCTCTTATCCGCTTGTAACAAGCCGCTTGAATAGATAATGCGACTCGTTCTCATTAGCGAATATTCAGGGGGTCCGTTTGTCTTTGCGCCGTTTCATCCTTCTTGCATCCGCTGCGCTGGGCGCATGCCCGACACTCGCCGGCGAACTCGACGCCAACGCCGGCGGCGATATCGGCGTCGGCCCCGGCGACGCGATCATCGTCACCGGACGCGTCCAGCGCCTCTACCGGGCTGAGGAAACGACGGTCGGCAAGGCTGCCGAAGATCCCATGAACATTCCGCAGGCGCTGCAGGTCATCAATTCGGATCTTTTCGCAGACCAGGGGGCCCGCGACGCCACCGACATCTATCGCAATATCTCTGGCGTCAGCTTCTTCAGCTATGCCGGCGTGACCTTCCGGGGCTTTAGGCAGGACCAGTCCTTCTACGACGGACAGCGCGGCAATCCCTTCATCGGATTTTCCGTCCCGCAACTGTTCAACATCGAGCGGGTCGAAGTGCTCAAGGGCCCCGCGGGGCTATTCTTCGGTCCCGGATCGCCGGGCGGCATCATCAACTATGTTTCGAAGACGCCGTCCGATACGCCATCGCTGCGCATGGTCGCGACCGCCGGAAATTATGATCGCATCGGCATTTCGGCAGAAGCCACCGGGCCGGTCGATGCCAATGGCATCGTCACCTATCGCCTCGGAGGATTCTATGAATCGATGGATCCTTACCGCGTCAACACGCAGAACAAGTCCCGCATCGCCGACGGCGGGATCGCCATCAAGACCAATGAAGGCGGCAAGCTCACACTCCAGGCGGCGATCTACGACAATTATCTGAGGGCCAACCGCCTGCGCGGCGTCCTTACCGACGATGCCGGCAACTTCCTAACCGACATCCGCTGGAACGCCAACGAACCCACCGACTTCCTGCACCTGAAGAGCCAAGCCTATCAGGCCAGATATGCGACTGCGATCGGTGAGCGCGTGACCTTCGACGCTGGGGTACGCTACTTCAAAGCCCGCGAGGTCCAGCAATATCACGAGCCACGCGGTCTCGATCCCAATAATCCGGACCTCGTTCGCCGCGAATTTCGCGATCAGATCCGTCCCGTCAATGGCCTGTCCTTCATGACAAATGCGACAGCGCGCATCGACATTCTCGGAATGGAGCACAAGATTCAGGCGGGCGCCGACTGGTATGACGAGAAGAATATTCTCGACTCGCGCATCCTGCGTACCGGCGTCACGTCGCTCAGCCTGTCCAATCCGATCTATGGCACCTCCTCGACCGATACCGCACGCGCCGCACTGCTGCCCTTCACGCGGACCGACACGCGGACCAAACGCAAGGGCGCCTATTTCCAGGACCAGATCAGCCTGATGCAATCGCTGCTGCTGGTCGGCGGCGTGCGTTATGACAATTTCCGCGATGGCGTGACCACCAGCACGGGGGGCACGGTCAGCAGCCGCCCCACCTACAAGGACGACGACGTTACCTTCCGCACCGGCCTATTGTTCAAACCACGCTCGGACATCTCGACCTATGTCAGCTGGTCGGAGAGCTTCGAGCCGCAGTCTGCGGCAAGCCAGGACCGCAACGCTGGTGGTCCATTTGCACCCGTCACCGGCAATCAGATCGAAGCTGGTGTGAAGACGCAACTGTTCGGCGGCCGCCTTCAGGCCGACGCTGCCGTCTACCGGATCCTGCGCCGCAACATCCTGCAGGTCGATCCTTCACTCCCGCCGGTGAGCGGCGTCGATCAGCTCGCACCGATCGGAGAGGTGACCAGCAAGGGCTTCGAGTTCGACCTTGCCGCCGACGTGACGCCCGACTGGGTTGTTCTCGTCAACTATGGCTATAACGACACGAAGATTACCGGCACCGTCGCCGGACAGGCGATCACCAATGCCGTCGGCAATCGTTTCGCCAACGCCCCGAAGCACAAGGTCGGATTCTGGACCCGCTATCAGGTGAAGGCGATCGAAACGGCTTTCGCATTCGGTGGCGAACATGTGTCGCGGCGGATCAGCCTGTCGGGACAGACCGTGAAGCCTTACACCATCTTCGATGCCTCGATCATCAAGGGGCTTGGCTTTGCCGAGCTTCTGCTCAGGGTCGATAACATCTTCGACAAGACCTATGCGGCCTCCGGCTTCAGTGCCCAGAGCGGCCATTTCCCCGGCGAGCCGCGTACTTTCCTGGCCGAGCTACGCGTCCAGTTCTGACCGTGGAGCAGTCGCGCACGCAAAAGCCCAGATCGCTATGGTGGCGGGTCCACAGCTGGGCAGGATTGAAGCTGTCCATCTTCATGACCTTCATCCTCGCCACGGGAACGATCGCCGTCTTCGCCCATGAGCTCGACTGGCTGGTTACACCGGCGATGCGTGTCCAAGTCCAAGAGCGTCCCGTCGCGAGCTGGGGTGCACTTGCCGAGGCCGCAGCAGCTGCCGAACCGTCCGGGCGCCTCCAGATCCTATATGCGCCGATCGACCCTTGGTTTGCCGCAGAGGCCTGGGTCGAAGTCGGCAAGGGCAGCCCGCGCAGGGTCTATCTCGATCCCTGGACCGCCAGGGTGACCGGCACGCACGGATGGGCGAACGTTCACCGCTTCCTGCGGCAGCTCCACCGCCATCTCATGCTGCCGACACGGATTGGAATTCCCATCGTCAGTTCGCTGGCGCTGCTGCTGCTGGCGTCGCTCGTCACCGGAACCATAACCTATAAGAAATGGTGGCGCGGCTTTCTGCGCATGCCGCGCCGCGGGGACACGCGGCGCTTGAACGGCGACCTTCACCGACTGGCAGGCTTATGGTCCCTGTGGTTCGTCGCGCTCATCTCGCTGACCGGATTGTGGTACTTGGTGGAAACGCTTGGCGGCAACGCCGCCGTCCCGAAGCTTCCCGAAATCGCACAGGGCGCCTCAACTCGCCCTCCGACAGGGCGCGCGCTAGACCATCTGGTTCATATTGGCCAGCAGGCCCGCCCTACACTCGATATTCGGGAGATCCGCTTTACCAGGGAGAACGGCGTGATCCTGCTCGGCCAGGACCAGGCCTGGCTGGTCCGCGATCGCGCCAACGGGCTGGTGCTCGATCCTAACAGCGGCGCAATTCTGGCCGAGCTCGACGGTCGTGATCTCTCCGTACATCAGCGCGTTTCGGAAATGGCCGATCCGCTGCATTTTGGAACATTCGGTGGGCTGGCCACCAAGGCTATCTGGTTCATCTTCGGCCTGATGATGACCGCACTCTCGGTAACGGGCACCATCATATACGCCAAGCGCGTACAGAAGGCGGATCGAGCGGAAGCGAGCGCCACAAGGCTCGCCTGGTCGGGCATGGGCCTGTGGGCCTATGTCGCCGTCGCGCTCATCATCATGGCAATCATATTGACGCCGGGCGCCATCGCCGAGGCAAGCTGAGCGACTGCTCTCAGGCAACGGGACTGTCCGACTGCGCACCGCAGCCGCACGTCCGAGGTCAGGCCGCTTCGGTTTCGGGCAGCTTCAGCAGCGCTGTCGTCACATGACCGGCGGTCAGGTCGAAGCTTCCGCCGAGCTGGCGGGCGAGTGCCTGGGCGAGCTTCAGCCCCAGGCTGTTGGTCTGGTCGAGCCGGAAACCCTCGGGCAGGCCCGCCCCATCATCGGTCACGCGCACCTCGAGCATGCCGTCCGCCGCCCGCAGCGCAGATATGTCGACCTGGCCTTCGTCACGATCGCCGAAGCCATGTTCGATCGCGTTGCTTACCGCTTCCGCGACGATCAGCGCCATCGGAACCGCCGCGTCGGGAGACAGGGCGAAATCCTCCTCGACCGCGACGTGGCAGCGTATCCCCGGCTTGCCGCTGGCATCGATCAGATGCGGGCCCAACTGGTCGAGAAAATCGCGGATGTGCAGCTGGTCGCCCTGCGGATCGTAGAGCTGCCGATGGATGCGGCCGATCAGGCCGAGGCGTCGCGACGCCTCCTCGAGCGCGGCCCGGGCCGCGCCATCGGTCACGCTTTTCTTTTGCAGGGCGATCAGCCCGCTGACGACCTGAAGATTGTTCGAGACGCGGTGCTGCAGTTCGCGAAACAAGACTTCTCCCCGTTCCGCGAGACGCCGGCTTCGCTCCCGCTCAAAGGCGAGCCGCCGATTCATCCGCTGCAGCCAGTCGATCAGGGCAACGTCGATCAGCACGACCAGCGCATAGAAGGCCATCGCGAACATCACCCCGCCCGTGAACTTGACGGAGAAGGCCGGCGGAATGAAGCAATACCAGGATATGATGCCGCACAGCACGGCGGCCAGCGCTCCGGGGCCGACACCGAACAGGAAGGTCGAGAGAATGACGCCGGGGAAGAAGGTGACGAAAGGATAGCCGGCCGGCATCACAGGATCGGCAAGGGCGCGTACCGCAAAACAGACCGCGCAGATGACCAGCGTCGCTCCATAGCGCAGCCCCGGCCGCTTCCGGCCGAGTGGCAAGCGTTCAAGAAAGGACGTCTGTTCGTCCTTCAAAGGCCATTTCTCCACCGAAATCGTCCCTAGCTACTAAGCGCAATCGACGCTGCGGGGCAACATGCGATCATAGTCGCTCCCGATACGTCGGTGAGCCAACGAAAAAGGGGAGCCGCAAGGCTCCCCCTTCCCGTTTTGCGTTATGCGGACGATCAGTCGTCGTCGCGGGTAAGGAACGCCGGCGCGAACTCGGGATCACCGCCCTCGCTGCCACCTTCCGACCGCTCACGGCGGGGACGGTCGCGACGCGGGCCACGATCGCCGCCGCCTTCGCGACGACGGTCGCCGTCACGGCGCGGCCCACGATCGCCGCGATCACCGCGGTCGCTGCGTTCGCCACGCGGACGCTCTTCACGCGGCGGACGCGTGTCGGGCAGTTCCTCGCCGGTCTCCTGGTCGACGACGCGCATCGACAGGCGAACCTTGCCGCGATTGTCGATCTCAAGAACCTTTACCTTGACCTCCTGGCCTTCGGACAGGACGTCGGCGACCTTTTCGACGCGCTCGTTCTTGATCTCGGAGACGTGGACGAGACCGTCCTTGCCGCCCATGAAGTTCACGAACGCGCCGAAATCGACGAGATTGACGACCTTGCCGTTGTAGATCTTGCCGACTTCGGCCTCGGCGACGATGCCGATGATCCAGTTCTTGGCGGCTTCGATCTGGGCGATGTCGGACGACGAGATCTTGACCGTGCCGTCATCGTCGATGTCGACCTTCGCACCGGTGGTGGCGACGATCTCACGGATGATCTTGCCGCCGGTACCGATGATGTCGCGGATCTTCTCCTTGGGAACCGACATCGTCTCGATCCGCGGCGCATGCGCCGACAGTTCGGTCCGGCTATGATCGAGCGCCTTGGCCATCTCGCCCAGGATATGGGCGCGACCTTCCTTCGCCTGATGCAGCGCGGCCGTGAAGATCTCCTCGGTGATGCCGGCGATCTTGATGTCCATCTGCATCGTGGTGATGCCTTCGGACGTGCCCGCAACCTTGAAGTCCATGTCGCCGAGATGATCTTCGTCGCCCAGGATGTCGCTGAGAACCGCGAAATCCTTGCCTTCCAGGATCAGGCCCATGGCGATGCCAGAGACCGGGCGCTTGATCGGCACGCCGGCATCCATCATCGCGAGGCTGCCGCCGCACACCGTCGCCATCGACGAGGATCCGTTGGACTCGGTGATGTCCGAGGTCAGACGGATGGTGTAGGGGAACTCCTCCTTGGTCGGCAGCACGCCGTGCAGTGCACGCCATGCCAGCTTGCCATGGCCGACTTCGCGACGACCCGGCGCACCGAAGCGACCGACTTCACCGACCGAATAGGGCGGGAAGTTGTAGTGCAGCATGAAATGCTCGTAGCGCAGCCCGTTCAGGCCATCGATCATCTGCTCGGCATCCTTGGTGCCGAGGGTGCAGGTCGCGATGGTCTGGGTCTCGCCGCGGGTGAACAGCGCCGAACCGTGGGCGCGCGGCAGGAAATGCGCTTCCGCAACGATCGGACGGACCGTCTTGGTGTCGCGGCCGTCGATGCGGCGACCTTCCTTGAGGATCGCGGTACGGACGATCTCGGCTTCCAGCTTCTTGACGAGCTTCATCGCCGCCATCTGGTCCTGCGGGGTCGCCTCTGCGAAAGCTTCCTTAGCCTTGGCGCGCGCCAGGTTCAGCGCGTTCGAGCGCTCGGACTTGTTGGTCAGCTTGTAGGCCGCCTCGATATCCTTGCCGATCAGCTTCTTGAGCTTGGTCTTGGCAGCCGAGAGATCGGCCTGCGGAGCCATTTCCCAGGGATCCTTGGCCGACTTCTCGGCCAGCTTGATGATCGCCTTGATGACGTCCTGGGACGCCTTGTGTGCGAACATGACCGCGCCCAGCATGACTTCTTCCGAAAGCTCCTTGGCTTCGGATTCGACCATCATGACGGCGTCGTAGGTGCCGGCAACGACCAGGTCGAGTTCGCCCTCGGCGACCTGCGTGTCGGTCGGGTTCAGCAGATATTCGCCATCCTTGTAGCCGACGCGGGCAGCGCCGATCGGGCCCATGAACGGAACACCCGAGATGGTGAGGGCGGCCGAGGCAGCGATCATCGCGAGGATGTCGGGCTCGTTCTCGCCGTCATAGCTCAGCACCTGAGCGATGACGTTGATCTCGTTGTAGAAGCCTTCCGGGAACAGCGGACGGATCGGGCGGTCGATCAGACGGGAGACCAACGTCTCCTTCTCGGTCGCGCCACGCTCGCGCTTGAAGAAGCCGCCGGGAATGCGACCCGACGAGAAGTACTTCTCCTGATAATGAACGGTCAGTGGGAAGAAGTCCTGCCCTTCCTTGACGCTGCGCGCCGCAGTCACGGCGCAGAGGACGACGGTTTCGCCGAGGGTCGCGAGCACCGCGCCGTCAGCCTGGCGGGCAACGCGGCCCGTTTCCAGCGTGAGGGTCTGGCCGCCCCACTGGATTTCAACTTTCTTCGTATCGAACATCTGGCTTCCTTGTCTCCGAACGCCCTATGCGCCCGGGGCCTATGAGGGCGACCGGAGCCCTGCTCCGCGTCACCCGAAGGGCAGGCCTCCTTCGGCCTGCCATGGCGGGATCGTCTGCCCGCCGTCCTGCCCGGAACCGAATTGTTCCTGGCCGGAATGAGAACGGCCCCGGAGACCGGGGCCGTTCCGAAACTTGCTTACTTGCGCAGGTTCAGCTTGCCGATGAGGGCAGTGTACCGGTCGACGTCCTTCCGCTTGAGATAGTCGAGAAGGCTGCGGCGCTTGTTGACCAGCATCAGCAGACCGCGGCGCGAGTGGTTGTCCTTCGCGTGGGTCTTGAAATGCTCGGTCAGGTTGGTGATCCGCTCGGTCAGGATCGCGATCTGGACCTCGGGGCTGCCGGTGTCGCCATCTGCACGGGCATTGTCGGCGATGATGGCGGTCTTGCGCTCGGCGGTAACGGTCATTTCTCTTCCTTCGACATCAGATTGAAACCCCGCACCACGCGGACCTCTCGGTCCTCGACCTCGACGAGCGCCACCGGCATATCACCGTCGATCGCAAGACTAAGGCCGGAAGGTGCGGCGATCCCGACCAATTTGCGCCCCTCGCGGAGCGCCCTTGCCTGATCGGGGGTGACGGGTAGAGCCGGGATGTCGTCCAGCCCCGCCGTCAGCGGCAAGAGTATCTGTTCAAGGTGCCGGCCCTTAGCAAGTTCCTCCAGTTTGTCCAGTGGAATCGCCTGGGTCAGCGTGAACGGCCCCGCCTTGGTGCGGCGCAGCATCGTCACATGCCCCACGGTTCCGGCAGCCTGCGCTATATCCCGCGCAAGGCTGCGGACATAGGTTCCCTTGGACACGGCGCAGGAGAAGGTCGCCTCGGCCAGGCCGTCCCCTTCGCCGATTGGAGCGGCCGAAACAAGTTCCAGCCGGTGGATCGTCACCGCTCGCATCTTCATCTCGACGGCTTCGCCAGCCCGCGCACGATCATAGGCGCGCTCGCCATCGACCTTCAGCGCGGAATAGACCGGCGGCACCTGGTCGATCGCTCCCCGAAACCGATCGAGGACCGCCTCGAGATCCGCACGCGTCGGGCGCGCGTCGCTGGTTTCTACGGCCACGCCCTCGGCGTCCAGCGTATCGGTCTGCACGCCAAAGCCGATGGTGAATTCATAGGCCTTGTCCGCATCGAGCATGCGCCCGGATAGCTTGGTCGCCTCCCCCAGGGCTATCGGCAGTACGCCGGACGCCAGCGGGTCAAGCGTGCCGCCATGACCGACCTTATACTTGCCATATCCGCCGGTGCGCAGCGCGCGCTTGACCGCGGAGACGATCTGGGTCGACCCCGGTCCGACGGGCTTGTCGATGATGATCCAGCCGTGCATCGCGCGGATCTATCCGCGCCACCACCGGCTGTCGAGGCATTGCGGACGCGGGTCAGACCGCCAGTTCGAGGCTGTCGTAGGAGCAGACGACCTCGAGGGGCTGGCGGTCCTTGCGGCTGAGCGCCTCATATTGGATCGTCTCGGCCAGCAGAGCGTCGATATCGGCGTCGTTGCTGGTCGGCTCATGATGGAACAGAGCGAGCTTTCGGGCCCCTGCCCCGTGGCAGAGATTCACCGCCATCACGTTCGACGAGTGGCCCCAGTCGGCCTTGAGCGTGATGCTCTCCGCGAGCGAGTACATCGTATCGCACACCACCAGATCGGCATCGCGAAAGAAGGTCTCGAACGCGCGCTGATCGTCGAGGTCGTCCATCCGGT
Source organism: Rhizorhabdus phycosphaerae (assembly GCF_011044255.1). Lineage (NCBI taxonomy): Bacteria > Pseudomonadati > Pseudomonadota > Alphaproteobacteria > Sphingomonadales > Rhizorhabdaceae > Rhizorhabdus > Rhizorhabdus phycosphaerae. Next base: position 3,533,763 of record NZ_CP049107.1, on the reverse strand, counting down.
GCTCGGCATCGGTCGAGAAGACGAAGGTCTTGCCGTCGCGCTGGAATTTCCAGGCATAGGAGACATGGCTATGGTCCTGCGGCATCAGCTCGACGTCGATGCCGTCGATCGAATAGCGCTCTCCGGGCGTCAGCACCCGAAACTCAATCTTGGCGCGCAGCCAGTCGAACGCGACGGGGAAGCTGATCTCCTCCTGCTGGCGACGCAGCGCAGCTTCGCAGTCGGCATGGCCCGAATGGATGACGATCTGCGTTTCGGGATCGAAGGCGGGCCCAAAAAAAGGAAAGCCCATGATGTGGTCCCAGTGCAGGTGGGACATGAAGAAGTTGAACTTGCGCGCCCGGCCCTGGCCGAAGCGGCGAAAGGCGTCGTTGCCCAGCTCGCGCAGCCCCGACCCCATGTCGAGGACGAAGAAGCTTTCGTCGGCGCCTTCCAGCTCCAGGCAGGTTGTCGCTCCGCCATAGGTCCGGCCTTCGCCGAAACTGAGTTCCTCGGCTACGAACCGGCGCGCATCCCGCTCATCCGCGAAACGCCGCCCCTGCGCCCGCATCAGCGCGTTGACGATCTTCGCCTCGATCGCACCGGCACGGGGCGCCACCGGCAGCGAGCCGCGCGTTCCCCAAAAGCGGACCAACATCCCCCCCAACGCCTACTCTCCCCCGTCGTTCGGATCCTCGATGATGTCGAAGATGAGCTGATAGCGGCTGATCTCCAATATCTTCCGCAAGGCCGCCCCCGGTCTCGCGAGGATGATCTTTATGCCACCCGCGACCGCATCCTTCCGCGCGATCGTCAATGCCATCAGGACGGATGCCGACATATGGCCGACAGCCGCCAGATCGATGATCAGCGGGACCGAACGGGCGACGGCTTCCGCAACGCCATGACGCAGATGTTCGAGAAAGAGATCGCGATCGCCGTCTTCGATATCGCCCCGTGGGGTCGCCACGAGCCGCTGGCCAACAGTTGCGGCGGTCCACTCCATCGAAGCACTCCCCCGCTCCGTTGCGAATCCAAGCCTAGGGCCGGAACGATCGGGCTGCAACGTCACTGATCAGCCCAGTAATGATTTGACATGCGGCGCTATCCCCCGAACGATTACGGCTACGCCGCGAGCGTTCGGATGAATGGCATCGCCGATATGCAGCGAACGATCCCCCACTACACCCTCGAGAAAGAACGGATAGAGGGTGGCCTTGTACTTGGTCGCCAGCCGTCGATAGATCGGGTTGAAGCGCTTGGCATAGTCCGGCCCCAGATTGGGTGCCGCGACCATGCCGGCCAGGAGCACCCGGATTCGCCGTCGCGACAGTTCGGCCAGGATCGCGTCGAGATTGGCCTCCGCTCGTTCGGGGTCGAGCCCGCGCAGCATGTCGTTGGCGCCCAGTTCGACGATCACCAGGTCGGGCTTGACCTTGGCAGCAGACAACACCCAGGCGAGACGCGCCTTGCCCTGGGCGGTCGTGTCGCCGGAGACACCCGCATTCTGTACGCGCGCGGCCACCCCGGAGCGTCGGAGCGCGGCTTCGAGCTGTGGCGCGAAGCCCTGCCCCGGCGGCAGCCGGTAGCCGGCAGTAAGACTGTCACCGAAGGCGATGACCAGCTTGTCGGCTGCCTGCGCGGCGGCCGGCAGCATTGTGAGGGCGAGGAAAGCGAGGGCACGAAAAAACATCATCTGCTTGATATCGGGTCGGACGACCGATTTGTCGATGGGGCTTGCGCAAGCGCGCCCGGATAGGGCGGCATCGCAAATCCGTAACGAAAATGCCGCCGATCATTCGCAGCTTCTGGCTAGCCGCCCGGGTGGATCACAAACCGGGGGGACATCATGCTCAATCATTCCATTCTTGTACGCGGATCACTGCTCGCTCTGGCCGTTGCCGTTGCGGCGCCTGGCTTTGCCCAGTCGAAGGCCTTCACCACGGCAAATATCTCGACCGCCGCCGGGGCGGTTAGTTCGACGCTCAACGGTACGACCTTCGTCAATCAGGGTCTGTTGGGAGCAGGACGGCTGAGCGCCAGCACACGCGACTTCCGCAACGAGACGCTCGGCAGCTTCTCTGGCATGGCGCTGAATCTGGCGACCTGGGGCCGCAACGCCGACGGTAGCTACAGCGGCAGCATCTTCACCCTGCCGGACCGCGGACCGTTCGATGGCGCGATCGACTATCGCAACCGCGTTCACACCAGCGACATCACCTTCCGTCCGCTCGCGGCGAACTCGGGCGCGCTGCCGCAGACCACGGCGTCGCAGAACCAGATTACCATCACGCCCACCGGTGGCTTCACCCTCAAGGACACGCTCGGCGTGGAAATGACGGGTCGCGATCCCGGCGCGAACACGGTGACCCGCAACGGAATCGTCTATCCGGTCGCGACGGATGGAACCGCCGCCGGTCGGGTCGCCCTCGACGCAGAGGCGATCGCGTTCCTGCCAAACGGCACTTTCTACGTCTCCGACGAATATGCCGACGGCATTTATTATTTCGATGCGACCGGCAAGCAGATCGGCGCGATCCAGACGGTGTCGGCGATGCTGCCCCGCACCGCAGGAGCCATCAACTTCAACAGCACCACGCCCGGCCAGAGCGGACGGCGAAACAATCAGGGTCTCGAAGCGATGGCGCTGACCCCGGACAACAAGAAGCTGGTGACGATCCAGCAGTCGGCGACCGTTCAGGACACTAATGGCAGCAATCAGCAGACCCGCAACAACACGCGCATCCTAGTCTACGATATCAGCAGCAACGCGACACCGACCAACCCGGTCGGCCACTATGTGCTTCAGCTCCCGATTTTCAACAATAACGGGACCGGTGGAGCCCCGGACCGGACCGCCGCCCAGTCCGAGATGCTGGCCCTGAACGACACGCAGTTCCTAGTGCTAGCGCGCGACGGCCTGGGTCGCGGTGTCGCCGCCAACGCCAGCACCAGCACCACGCCGATCTACAAGAGCATCCTGCTGGTCGACACGAGCGGCGCGACCAACCTTGCGGGAACGACCTACGAGACGGGGAACACGCCGGTGGCCAGCAACGGCACTCTGGTGGCCGGCATCACCGCCGTGCAACAGGTCGAACTGGTCAACATGCTCAACCCGACGCAGCTCGGCCGCGTCGGCATGAACATCACGCGCCTGCCGCTCACCACCGCCACCACGATCGGCGAAAAGCTCGAAGCGATGGCTCTCGCCCCGGTACTGGAAGAAGGCGCGCCTCAGGATTTCTTCCTGTTCGTCGGCAACGACAACGACTTCCAGGCTACGGACATCAACTTCAACGGCGTCCCCGGCACGTCGGGCGCAGCTGACGGAACGGGGAATAACGACAGCGTCCTCCTCGTCTATCGCCTGACGCTCCCGACTTATGTCGATCCGATGGCGCTCTCCGCGCTCAATGCGACGGCGCCCAACATGCTGTACGGCACGCGCCTGGCTATGACCGGTCTCGGCCTGAGCGCCACCCAACCTGCCATCCGCTTCCTGAACGCGCAGCGCGGCTGGACCGGACAGGAGCGTCGCCCGCAGATCTGGCTGGACACCGAATGGAGCCGGATCGGCGCCGGCACATCCCCGCTGACCGATCTCGACGCCACCACCCAGGGCGCCACTTTCGGCTTCGACCTTCCGCTCGGTTCGGTTGCCCGCATCGGCGCGACCGCTGGCTATCGCAATCTCGACGGACAGATCAGCCTCGGTTCCCCGATCGAGGCACGCGCCTGGACGGCGGGAGGCTATGCGGCTGTCGAACTGCCGATGGGCGTTTACGCGCAGGGCTCGGCCGCATGGCTGGGCGACGTCAAGTTCCGCCGCCTCGATCGGGCCTCGGCCTATCGTCAGACCGCCAAGGGACGCACCAAGGGTGACGGCTGGGCTGCCAGCGCGGAAATCGGCTGGATGATGCCGACAGGATCGATCAGCTTCGGCCCGTTCGCCGCGCTCGATTATGCGAACATGGACCTGGATGGATATACCGAAACCGGCGCATCGGTGTCGAACCTCCTGTTCCCGGATCGGAAGTTCAGCAAGATGATCGTCAGTGTCGGCGGCGAATTGGCGACCCAGCTTGGTGCTATCCGCCCCGCCATACGCGCGGGCTACAGCTTCGAGCGCGAAAAGGGCGACAATGTCGCCACTGTCCGCCTTGCATCCGCTCAGCACAGCATGGCGACCGTAGCCCTGCCGCTTGGCGACACGGAGCGCGACAGCGTGTTCGGCGAGCTGCGCCTTGCCATGCAGCAGGGGCGCCTGTCGGGCTATTTCGCGGCCCGCGGTCGCTGGGGCCGGGGTCAGGACGATGCCCGGGTCAACATCGGCCTCGGCTACTCTTTCTGATCGACGCAGGGCGCCGGCAAAGGCTGGCGCCCCGTTTCCTCCAAAGATTAGCGGGACGACCTCAGCAGCGGATAAGGGTTGATCGCCTTGCCCTGCCACCAGCCCTCCCCGGGCGCCATGGCATTGACTGCGAAATGAAGGTGCGGCGCGTCGTCGCTCGCATCGCCTGTTGAACCAACCGTTGCAATCCGCTGGCCACGTTCGACGCGCTGCCCTTCCGCCAGCCCCGGCGCATAACTGTCGAGGTGAGCGTAATAGTCGATCCACTGCCCGCCGGTACGGCGCACATAGATGGTGCGGCCGCCCAATTTGCTGTCGAACAGCTTTTCGACCGTGCCGGCGGCCGCTGCGATCACCGGGGTGCCGCGCGGCGCCATGATGTCGATCGCGTCATGGACACGGCCCTCCCCGCGTGCATCGTCGAAGGTGTCCGACAGCTGCGATGCCGCGACGCCCTCGACCGGAATCGTGAGGTCGGACGCGGAGGGGCGGAGGGATGGCGAAGGCAAGGCCGGGCTACCCGCGGTGGAGACCGACTTAGCAGTCCCCGCCGCAGGTTCAGACGCGCGGTCCCGGCCAGGCAGATTGAGCAAGACGACCCAGCCGACATAGCCGAGGATCAGCACCACCAGGACGATCGCGAGCCTGCGGATCATCGACCGCCTACTCCTGGAAAATTGCCGGCGTGCCCGGCTTGACCATCACCGCGAGCCGCGCCGCGTCCCAGTTGGTCAGGCGGATGCAGCCATGGCTTTCGGTCTTGCCGATATTCTCGGGCTTCGGTGTGCCATGAATGCCATAATGCTTCTTGTCGAGGTCGATCCAGACCACGCCGACGGGCCCGTTGGGACCAGGCGGCAGCAGCGCCTTCTGGTCCTTGCTGTCGGCATCCCAGAACAGCTTCGGGTTGTAGTGGAATGGAGGATTGTAGGCGCGCCCCTGGATCTTCCAGCTGCCGATCGGCAGGGGATCATGCTGGCTGCCCATGGTGGCCGGAAACTGCGCGACGAGTTTGTCCGCCGCGTCGAACGCGCGCAGCACGCCGTCCGACTTGTCGACCACGACCTTCGCCACTTCGGGCTGGTCCGAACCGACGTTGAGGGTCCACAATGTCTTGCGCCAACCGGGGTTGATGTCCTCGGCAAAGGCCTGGGCGGGCGGGATCACATTCGGCACCCGGATGACGGTCCCCGGCACCAGCTTCGTGCCCGGCGAGTTGAGCGCGATCAAAGTCTGGCGCGTCGTGTGGTAGCGCTCCGCAAGCTTCTCCATCGCGTCCGAATAGCCCAAGCTCTTCATCTTGGCCTGCTGTGACTCCTTCGACGGGATCGCGCCGACGAAGGGCCCCTCCAATATCTCTGGCGTCAGTTTGACCTCGATGACCGTCGGCATCTCCCGAAAAGGTTCGAAGCTCTTCACCGTGGCCTCGTCGAGCGTGCCCGTGACGGTGAGACCCTTCGCCTGCTGCCAGCCGTTGAGCGCCTTGGCGAAGCTGCTTCCGCTAGCGCCATCGATCACGCCCGGACCGAAGCCGAGCCGATCGAGCAGCACCTGCGCGCCGAGGATGCGCTGATCCGGCTTTGCCGTCTGGGCGGACACCGCCATCGGGACGGTCAGGGCAGCAGAGAACAGGAGAACGGAAAATAGACGCACACGGAATTCCTTCGATCGTGACGTCGGAAGAACGTGCGGCTCCGCTTTTCTTTCCGTTTACCTCGAACCGCGATCAGCACGGATGTGATTGTCGTGCGATCACCGCCTATCCGCTGGACGTGAGGGCTGGAGCGTCATCCTCTCTCCACCGGTGCCGCACGACGAGGAGCGATCCTCCGGAAAATCACAGAAAAGGCATCGCTGGAGAGTGACTGCGATGGCCGAGCTGGAGTCCGTAAAGAGAAGCCGCGCGGGTGCCCCGTCGTTCTATGACTGGTATGGCGTGGCCATTCTCTTCGCCACCTCGGTGCTCGGCTATATCGACCGGGTCATACTGAGCTTTCTCGCGGAACCGATAAAGGCCAGCCTGGCCCTGAGCGACTGGCAGGTCGGAGCGGTCACCGGGGCGGCGTTCGCCCTTCTCTACGTGTTCGGCGGCGTGTTCATCGGCAGGCAGCTCGACCGGGGCCGGCGCATTGCGATCCTGTCGCTGTGCATATTGACCTGGTCGCTGGCGACGGCGGCCAGCGGTCTTGCGACCGGCTTCGTCGCACTGTTCGTGGCGCGGATGTTCGTCGGGGTCGGCGAGGCCGGGCTCAATCCGGCGGCGATCGGCATAATTTCTTCCCGCTTTCCGCAGGACCGCCTGCAAAAGCCGATCGGGTTGTTCACGACGGGTCTCTATGTCGGCGGCGGCCTCGCGATGATGCTCGGTGCGCAGCTGCTCGCCCGCTTCGCGGCGGGGGGACCTTACGACCTGCCGTTTCTGAAGGATGCCGAACCATGGCGCCTCGTCTTCCTGCTGCTCGCCCTGCCAGGGGTGGGACTGGCGTTCCTTCTCTGGCTGTCGGTAAAGGACGGTGCGCCGTCACGGGCAGAGGACAAGAGATCGGGCGGCGATGCGCTGGCCTTTGCGAAGGCGAACCGGAGGCCCCTGACCCTGCTCGCATTGAGCATCATCGCCTGGTCGATGAACAATTATGGACTGCTCAACTGGTATCCGGCCATGCTGATGCGGTCGCACGACATGACGCCGGCCATGGTCGCATCGACCTATGGCCCCGCCTTTCTGTTCGCGGGCGTCGGCGGCTGCCTGTTCGCGCATCCCTGCCATCGGGCGCTGAAGCGCAAGTCTGGCGACAAGGCCGCCTATCATCTCTGCTTCGCGGCGATGAGCATGCTGAGCCTCACGACCATCGTCGGCCCGCTGATGCCGACCGTTGCCGGCGCGGTGGCGATGGCGTTCGTCAACCTCTTCGTGAGCGCGCTGTCGGTGACCGCCGTGTTCATCCTGCTGGTGACGATCGTTCCGCCCGCGCTGCGCGGCCAATATACGGGTCTCTATATGGCGCTGGTGAACCTCACCGGTGGTGCCTTTGGCTCGGTGCTGGTCGGCCTGCTGACCGACAGGCTGTTCGGCGCAGAGCGTCTCGACCTCGCTTTGTCGACCATGGCATTCGCTTTCGGCTCACCCGCCGCGCTGCTCATGTTTCTCGCTACCCGCCCGCGAAACGCGGTGCTGGCGCCTAAGGCTGCGCCACTGCCAGCTTGAGCTCCTGGATCGATGGCCGAGGCGTGGGTGCCAGTAGGATGCTTCCATCGATCCGGCCATGCTCGCAGGTCCACTGGAAGCGGGCGCCCATCGCCGTGAGCGGAGTCGGTGGGGCGCTCGTGTCACAGGCGCCGACTGCGGTCCGCAACCGGGCGAGATCCGCCTTCCAATGCGCCGCATCGCGGTCGAGCAGGAAATTCATGGCCAGGCGATCCTGCGCCGCCAGCACATCGCCCGCCGCCCAGATCCGCGCCACGGCTGCATAGCCTTCGCTGAGCCCGGCGCTGACGGGGACCACCCGGTCGGCAATCGCACCGGCGGACTGGAGCGCGAGCGCCGCGCGAAAGGCCGGAACATAGGGAGCCGCGTAAGTGCGGTTGGCGAAGGCGAAAAGCGCAACACCCTTGTCGGGCATCAACATGACCACCGAACCATAGCCGGGATAGCCGCCGGTGTGGGTCACCACCCTGCCGAGGTCGCAATCGTCTATGACTCGCCAGCCCATCGCATAGGCCACCGCCTGTCGACAGGGCGCGCCGCCGATCGCAGCGGCCCGCATGGTGCCCGTAGCAAAGTTCGATCCTTCGACGACCGACCTTACCGTCGCCCGAGCCACGGGCCCGGTATCGGCATCGTCCCGCGCCGGCCAGGCGGAAAGGAGAAAGGATATCCAGCGGACATAATCTTCCGCACTGGTTTCCATCCCGCCCATCGCTCCGAAGGCGCCGTCCGCCAGATCGGGCTCGCGCACCCATCGATCATCTTCCCAGCGATAGCCGATGGCGCGTCGTTCGAGCGGGGATTTCGCTATGTCATAGCTGGTGGACGCCATGCCGAGAGGGCGCAGCAGCGCATCGCCGATATAATCCTGATAGCGCTTGCCCGAGACGTTGGAGACGATCCGACCGAGCGTCGCATAGCCGAAGTTGGAATATTCCATCGCGCTGCCGGGCACCCGAGAGAAGGGGACGCCCGCCCGCAGCATCGCGGTAAAATCGGCTTCGGGTAACGACTGCTGCCGATCACCCCAGGGATTGTCGTCGACGAAGCCGGCGCTGTGGTTGAGCAGATCGCGCACGGTAAGCCGGCGGGCATCTCTGGTCGGATAGGTCCAGCCGCGCAGTTCGGGCACATAGGTTTCGGCGGGGCGATCGAGCGAGAGCCGCCCCTCGTCGCGCAGCTTCAGGATGGCGAGCGCCGTGAAGGCCTTGCTCATCGAGGCAATGCGGAACAGCGTGCGCCGGTCGACCGGCTTGCGGCCTTCGATATCCTGGACGCCGAGCCCTCCGAAATGGACGAGCCGGCCATCGGCCACCACCCCATAGGCCATTCCCGGAACGTGGGAGTCGAGCGCCCAGCGAGCGAAGATCGCATCGACCTGCGCGAGCGTCACCGCCTCGATCGAAGCGGCGCGGGCGGACGCGCCGCACAGGGCGAGCGACAGGCATAATGTCGTCAGCAGTCGAAGCATGGCGCATCTCCCCGATCGCGCCGTTCCGAGAGGGCGTCGGATCAGCGCCGGTCTTTGGTAGCCGAGAAGTGGAGGGCGGGAAACTTGCCCTGGATATAGTTCAGTTCCCAGGCGTCCTTGGCCATGAACACCGGCGCTTCGTCGCGATCGCTGGCCATGGCGGAGCGGTGCAGCCCCATGAATTCGTCCAGCGCCTTGGGATCCTCGGAAGTGACCCAGCGCGCGGTGTCATAGGGCGAGGGTTCGAAGCTCGCCTCGACCTTATATTCCGCCTGCAATCGCGAGATGAGCACGTCGAGCTGGAGCTGGCCGACCACGCCGACGACGAGCTGCGAGCCGATCTGCGGATGGAAGACCTGCATGATCCCCTCCTCCGCCATGTCGTTGAGCGCGTTGCGCAGCTGCTTGGTCTTGGTCGGGTCGGCAAGCTTGACGCGACGCAGGATTTCCGGCGCGAAATTGGGCAAGCCCGTGAAGCGGATCGCCTCGCCCTCGGTCAGCGTATCGCCGACGCGCAGCGTCCCATGGTTGGGGATGCCGATGATGTCGCCGGGAAAAGCCTCTTCGGCCAGCTCGCGATTCTGGGCGAAGAACAGGATCGGGCTGTGCACCGCGATGACCTTGCCGGTACCGACCTGGCTCAGCTTCATGCCGCGGCGGAACTTGCCCGAGCATAGCCGCATGAACGCAACGCGGTCGCGATGCTGCGGGTTCATATTGGCCTGAACCTTGAACACGAAGCCCGCGACATTGGGCTCGCCCGGATCGACGTCGCGCGGCTCGCCCGGCTGGGGCCGGGGGCTGGGTGCGAAATCGGCGAGCGCGTCGATCAACTGCTCGACCCCGAAATCCTTGAGCGCGGAGCCGAAATAGACCGGGGTCAGATCGCCGTTGAGATAGGCTTCCTCATCGAACGCCGCATAGCCACCCTGCGCAAGCTCGGCCTCCTCGCGGAGCAGCGCGACCGCTTCCGCCGACAGCAGCTCTTCCAACTGGGCGTCCCCGAGACCGGAGACCGAGGTCGAATCGCCCTCGAACGCGCCGGTCGCATCGTCGGCCGGACGATGCAGCCGGTCGCGCGCCAGGTCGTAAATGCCTTCGAACGTGCCGCCCATGCCGGCCGGCCAGCTCATCGGCGCCACGTCGAGCGCAAGTGCGTCGGCGACCTCGTCGAGCAGCTCGAAGGGCGGCCGCCCTTCGCGGTCCACCTTGTTGATGAAGGTGATGATCGGCACCGAACGAAGGCGGCAGACCTCGAACAGCTTGCGGGTCTGCGGCTCGATACCCTTGGCCGCATCGATGACCATCACCGCCGAGTCGACCGCCGTCAGCGTACGATAGGTGTCCTCCGAGAAATCCTCGTGGCCCGGCGTATCGAGCAGGTTGAAGGTGATGCCGTTCCGCTCGAAGGTCATGACCGAGGAGGTGACCGAAATGCCGCGCTGCTGCTCGATCTTCATCCAGTCGGAGCGGGCACGGCGGTTCTGGCCGCGCGCCTTGACCTCGCCGGCCAGGTGGATGGCGCCACCGAAATAGAGGAGCTTTTCGGTCAGAGTGGTCTTGCCGGCATCCGGGTGCGAGATGATCGCGAAGGTGCGGCGGTCGGGGCGGTTCGGCTTGCTCATGATGGCGCGGGCCGATAGCAGCCTTCGGCGACCGACATAAGCCCCAGCGCCGCCCTGCCCCCCGTCTTCGGGCACAGGCGGACCGAAAGCAGCCGATGCTAGACCTGAATTACGACATGATCATCATCGGCGCGGGTGCCGCCGGCCTGATGTGTGCGCTGACAGCGGGGCAGCGCGGAAAGCGGGTCCTGCTGCTCGACCATCTCGATCGCGTGGGCGCAAAAATCCTGATCTCGGGCGGCGGACGCTGCAACTTCACCAATTTGGAGGCAGACCGGCACGACCGCTTCCTGTCCGCCAATCCCCATTTCGCCCGCTCGGCGCTATCGCGCTACCGCCCGTCGGATTTCATCGCGATGGTCGATGCCCATGGCATCGCCTGGCACGAGAAGGCGCTGGGACAGCTGTTCTGCGACGGGTCGGCGCGGCAGATCGTCGCGATGCTGGAGGAGGAGTGCGCCCGCGGCGGCGTCGAGATTCGCCTGTCGACGCTGGTGCGCTCGATCGCGCATGGCGACGGCCGCTTCTCGGTGGACACGTCGGGCGGGCTGCATCAGACCAGCGCACTTGTGATAGCGACAGGCGGGCCCTCGATCCCGAAGATGGGCGCGACGGGTTTCGCCTATGACGTCGCACGGCGGTTCGGCCTGAAGGTGGTCGAGCCGCGCCCTGCACTCGTGCCTCTCACGCTCGGCGCTTCGGACAGGCTGTTCGAAAGCCTGTCCGGCGTCGCGGTCGACAGCGTCGCCCGCCTGGGCAAGACCGCCTTTCGCGAAGCATCGCTTTTCACGCACAGGGGGCTCTCCGGCCCGGCCATCCTGCAGATCAGCAGCTATTGGCGCCACGGCGACACGATCCGGCTCGACCTGCTGCCCGACTGCGACGCCGCGCTTCTGCTAACCGAGGGCAAGCGTGCCCGGCCTAAAGCCGAGCCTCGCACCTTGCTGCGCGAGAAGCTGCCGGACCGGCTCGCCGATGCTCTGGCCGACAGGCTGGGCCTCACCGGCGCCCTTCATGGGCAGCGTGACCAGCAGCTGGTCGAGGCGGGCCGCACCCTCAACGGCTGGCCCTTTACCCCCAATGGTTCGGAAGGTTTCGCGAAGGCGGAAGTGACGATCGGCGGCGTGTCCACCAATGGCCTCGATCAACGCACGCTGATGGCCAAGACGGTAGCCGGCCTGCATTTCATCGGCGAAGCGGTCGACGTGACCGGATGGCTGGGCGGCTATAATTTTCAGTGGGCCTGGGCAAGCGGACGTGCTGCCGGACTGGCGATCTGATCGCGCCCCAGCCGACCGCCGCTCAGCAGGTCGGCAGCCGTCGGCGATAGCGTTTCCACCGCTTTCGCAAGGACGATCGCGAAGACGAGCGCCAGCGGCGGCATGACGAGAAACAGGCCCAGCCAAGCCGGATGTCCCATCGGACCCGTGATCTGGCCCAGCTGCGGCGCCACCAGCCACATGAACAGCAGATGCGAGCAGAACAGGAAAAAGGCGTAGCGCTCGAGCCCGAGTAGCTGCTCTCCGAGCGGCCGCCGGGCCAGCCCTATGGCGAGCCGCCAGACGAGCAGCGCAACCGCCGCGCGCGTGACCAGATCGACCGCTGCCAGCACATGGAGGTCGAGGCCGCCCCGTCCGTCCATCGCGACCGACAAGCCGATCTTCAGGGGGCCGATCAACAGGAAGGGCAAGGCCGCCTGCCATGGCGCAAGCCGGGCGGCGGCCTCCGCGAGATGATGGCGGCGGGCAAGCAGTCCGGCGATGAAGAAGATCAGGATCGAAGGGCGTAGCAGCAGGTAAAGCTGCCAGCCGACGATCACCCATAGCGTCGTTGCCGCGATAAGCAGGATGAGCCAGCGGCTGGAAAGCCTGACGAGCAAAGGCGCAGCCAGCATGCACAGGAACAGGTCGCGCAGGAACGTCATCTGGACGTTGATGTCCGCGCCACGGGTCACACTTAAAAGGTTGTTCGCGAAGAACATGAAGTCACCGCGGACCGGTCCGACAACCCATCCCGCGCGTGACGCGCTCATCACCACGACGATCCCGATCGCATTCCACAACAGCATCGGCGCGAGGACAGCCCGCGCCTTGCCCGCGACGAAAGATGGCGTCCCACGCCGCCCGATCGATGCCGCGACCAACCAGCCGGAGATCATGGTCAGCAACGGCACCGACGCCCGCCCGAACAGTTCAACGACCGACCAGCGCGTTATGCCCTGCGCCGATTCGGCAAGACGCGACATCTGTTCCCCGCCGATGCCGGTCCAGGCGTGGACGTAGACGATGCCCAGAATACAAATGAGCCGTGCCACGCCGATCGCCTGGGACAGGGGCAGTCCCGGCTCTTTCTGCGTGCCGATGCTCGGCCTGCGAGAGGTATGTTCGCCGTTCATCCGAACATGCAACGCGCCGATAGCTGAACTCGGGCTGCACGCGTCGACGAGCCGCCCCGGCGGCGGGACGGCGCGCTTCGCAGTCTCATCCGGCTGTCGATCCGGCATTCGCGTCCTCCTGGCCATGGCGCATGCCGGCCTGTACGAATGAGCTGCGGGCAAGCTTCCCATATCCGGGAAAAAGGGCCGTCCACGGGGGCGGCGACATTGCCGTACTTATCCCCGCTGGCCTTGCGGCACCTCTCGGACTATAGGGACGGCGAAGTTCCGCCGCGCAAAATCGGTGCGACCAAGACATATCGGATACAACATGCCTTTTTCGACCCTGCCGCGGCCCGTTGCCGAGGCCATTGAAGAGCGTGGCTACACCGCGCCGACTCCCGTCCAGGCCCAGGTCATCGCCGCCGAAGCCAATGATCGCGACCTTCTCGTTTCCGCCCAGACCGGCTCGGGCAAGACCGTCGCCTATGGCCTCGCCATCGCCGAGACCCTGCTCAAGGGCCAGGCCACCCTGCCGCGTCCCGGCGAACCCCTGGCCCTGATCATCGCGCCGACCCGCGAGCTCGCCCTCCAGGTGGAGCGCGAACTGCAGTGGCTCTACGCCAAGCTGGGCGCCCGTGTCGTCAGCTGCGTCGGCGGTATGAACGTCCGCGTCGAACAGCGCCAGCTCAGCTATGGCTGCCACATCGTCGTCGGCACACCGGGCCGCCTGCGCGACCATCTCGAGCGCGGTGCGCTGCAGCCCGGATCGCTGCGCGCGGTGATCCTCGACGAGGCCGACGAGATGCTCGACCTCGGCTTCCGCGAGGACCTCGAGGAAATCCTCGACATGACGCCGCCGGAGCGCCGCACGCTGCTCTTCTCCGCCACCATGCCCAAGCCGATCGCAGTGATGGCGCGGCGCTACCAGCGCGACGCTCTGCGGATCGAAACGACCGGCGAGCGCGAGCGTCACGCCGACATCGACTATCGCGCGGTCGCCGTCGCCCCCGGCGACATCGAGCATGCCGTGGTCAACATCCTGCGTTTCCATGAAGCCAAGGGCGCGATGATCTTCTGCGCGACGCGCGAAAATGTCCGCCGGCTCTCGGCCGCACTGACCGAGCGCGGTTTCGCGGCCGTCACCCTCTCGGGCGAACTGAGCCAGAACGAGCGCAACCATGCGCTGCAGGCGCTGCGCGATCGTCGCGCCCGGGTCTGCGTCGCGACCGACGTCGCTGCGCGCGGCATCGACCTTCCCGGTCTGGAACTGGTGATCCATGCCGAGCTGCCGATCGACGCCGAGACGCTGCAGCACCGTTCGGGCCGCACCGGCCGCGCCGGGCGCAAGGGCACCTGCGTGCTGGTCGTACCCTATACCCGCCGCCGCCACGCCGAGCGCCTGCTGCGCGGCGCCAACGTCCAGGTGAATTGGGACAAGGTGCCGAGCGCCGAGGACATCCATGCGCGCGACGACGAACGGCTGATCGAGAGCCTCGCGGCGATCGAAATATCCGACGAGGACCGCGAAGTGGCCCGCAAGCTGCTCGAATCGCGTTCGGCCGAGGACATCGCCGCAGCCTTCGTGCGCGCCCAGCGGCAGAGCCTGCCTTCGCCGGAGGAGCTGGCCGACGCCAGCCCCGCGCCGCAGGCCACGCGCGACCAGGGTCCGCGCCCAGGTTTCGAGGACGTCAGCTGGTTCCGGATCAACGCCGGCCGCAACAGCAGCGCCGATCCGCGTTGGCTCCTGCCGCTCATCTGCCGTCGCGGGCACATCACCAAGCGCGACGTCGGCGCGATCCGCATCTTCCCGAACGAAACCCGGTTCGAGATTCCGAAGGCGCTGGTCTCCAAGTTCATGTCGGCGGTCAAGCGCACCGCAAGCGAGGACGAGAGCGTCGTGATCGAGCCCGCGGGCGACATGCCGCCGCCGCCGTCCGATCGTCGCGGCCCGCCGCGCGACGCCCGGCGCCCCAACGGACCGCCCCAGGGTCGCCCGGGCCCCCGCCGCGGTCCGCCGCGCCGCTGACGCATTATCGAACAGACACAAAAAGGGGCGCCGCGAGGCGCCCCTTTGACGTTCGGCAGCAGGCCGGGACGCTCGATCAGAAGGCCTCTTCGGGAAGCTCCATCGTCGAGCGCTTGCCTGCCTTGATCGCGGTCAGCAGGCCCGCCACCTGCGGCAGGATGCGTTCGTAGAAGAAGCGCACGGTGGTGATCTTGGCGGCATAGAAGCCGTCGGGATCCTGCCCCATCATCTTCTTCATGCCGGCCAGCTTGGCCGAGCGCGCGAAAAGATAGGCGATCGCGACCAGGCCGAGCAGACGCAGATAATCCGTCGCGGCGGCACCCGCCTCTTCGGGGTCGGCCATGCCCTTCTGCGCGATCGTGGCTGTGGCCAGCTGGAGCGCGCCGAAGGATTTCTCCAGCGCGTCGACCATCTTCTCCATGCCCGGCACGGCCTTGTTCTTCTCGATGAACTCCGACACCGGATGAAAGAAGGAGCGCAGATATCGCCCGGCGTGCGTCGGCATCTTGCGACCGACGAGATCGAGTGCCTGGATGCCGTTGGTGCCTTCGTAGATCATCGTGATGCGGGCATCGCGCGCATATTGCTCGACGCCATGCTCGCGGATGTAGCCGTGGCCGCCATAGACCTGGATTGCGATCTGCGACGCTTCGTGGCCGAGGTCGGTGAGCAGCGCCTTGACGACCGGAGTCATCAGGGCGGTCATGTCCTCGGCGCGCTGGCGTAGCTCGGGATCGGGCGAATGGCGTTCGGCGTCGAGCGCCCGCGCGACCCACATCTGCAGCGCGCGGCAGCCCTCGGTGTAGGCGCGCATGGTCATCAGCATGCGGCGGACATCGGGGTGGACGATGATCGGATCGGCGGAAAGGTCGGGACGCTTGGTGCCCGACAACGACCGCCCCTGGACACGGTCCTTCGCATAGGCGACCGCGCTCTGATAGGCGGCGGTACCGACACCCAGGCCCTGCGTGCCGACCGAGACGCGTTCGGTGTTCATCATCGTGAACATCGCCGCGAGGCCCTTATGCGGCTCGCCGACCAGCCAGCCCTTCGCATCGTCGAAGCTCATCTGGCAGGTCGCCGAGGCCTTGAGCCCCATCTTGTGCTCGATGCCCGTGCACTGGACACCGTTGCGCGGACCGACGGTGCCGTCTTCCTTGGGCAGGAATTTCGGCACGAGGAACAGGCTGATACCCTTCACGCCCTTCGGCGCATCGGGCAAGCGGGCGAGGACGAGATGGATCACATTCTCGGTCAGGTCGTGATCGCCCGCCGAAATGAAGATCTTGTTGCCCGTGATCAGATAGCTGCCGTCGTCCTGCGGCACCGCCTTGGTGCGCAGCATGCCGAGGTCGGTTCCGCAATGCGGCTCGGTCAGGCACATCGTGCCGGACCAGACGCCGGCGACCATGTTGGGCAGATAGCGCTGCTGCAGATCCTCCGACGCATGGCCGATGATCGCCGAGGCCGCACCATGGGTCAGGCCCGGATAAAGGCCGAAGGAGATATTGGCCGAGCTGATCATCTCCTCGACCGCCTTGTTGACCGTCTCCGGCAACCCTTGGCCGCCCCATTTCGGGTCGGAGGCGAGCGCGCACCAGCCGCCGTCGCGGAACTGGTCATAGGCTTCCTTGAAACCCTTCGGCGTGCGGACGACGCCATTATCCCAGAGGCAGCCCTCCTCGTCGCCGCTGGCGTTCAGCGGCAGCAGCACGTCCTTCGCGAGCCGCGCCGCTTCCTCGAGCACGGCATCGACCAGATCGGGCGTGAACTCGGCATGGGCCGGCAGCGCGCCATATTCATCCTTGGCGAACAGTTCGTGGATCAGGAAGCGCATATCGCGCAGCGGGGCCTCATAGACTTGCATCGTCTTGCTCCTCAATTCCTACAACTCCTCCCCGGAACGGGGAGGGGGACCATGCGCAGCATGGCGGAGGGGAAATCCCAACGTCGCGCATGCCCCGCCCCCGCCTGCGGGGGTTCCCCTCCCCGCTCCGGGGAGGAATGGGGGCGTCGCGCATCATCTTAGTTCCGCAGCGGCTTGCCGGTTTCGAGCATCGACTCGACCCGCGCCATGGTGCGCGGATCGCGCACCCGCTTCATGAACGCGTGCTTCTCGAGTGCCAGCATCTGCTCCTCGGTCACCACATCGACGAGGTCAGCCTCGCCACCGGTCAGCACCGTCGCGAGGGCGTTGGACACGACCATATCATAGTCGGTCGCCATGCCGCGCTTGTGGAAGCCCTCTGCAGCCATGCCCAGTGCGACACGCCCGCTGGCGCCCGGCAGGCGGAACTCCGGCGGCTTCGGCGGCTGATAGCCGTCGACCATTGCCAGGGCGCGCGCCTTGGCATCCGCCAGAAGCCGATCGCGGTTCATCGTGATCCCATCGTGCTTGCGCAGGAACTGCAGTTCCCTCGCCTCGGCGGCCGACTTGGCGACGGTCGCGGTCGAGATGGTCTCGAACGCCTTGGCGACCGCCGGCATCGGGCCCTTGGGCAGCAATCCGGACTTCTGCCAGCGGTCGATATATTCACCGCAGCCGCCCCAGCCGGGGACGAGGCCGACGCCGCATTCGACGAGGCCGATATAGCTTTCGGCATGCGCCTGGATCGCGTCCGAATGGAGCAGGATCTCGCACCCGCCGCCGAGCGCAAGGCCGGCCGGCGCAGACACCACCGGGAAGGGCGCATATTTGAGCGCCTTGTAAGCCTGCTGCCCGCCGCTCACGAGTTTCTCGATCTCGCCCCAGGCGGCGATGTTCACCGCGAAGAGCGCGAGACCGAGATTGGCGCCGGCGGAGAAATTGCCGCCTTCATTATAGACGACAAGCGCCTTCATGCTCTTCGCGACATGCTCGACCGCTTGACCGAGCAGCTTGAGCGTCTCGCCGTCGAGCGCGTTCATCTTCGAGGTGAATTCGAAGCAGGCGACGCCGTCGCCGATATCCCAGACCGCCGCCGAGCCATTTTTCAGGATCGGCTTGGCGGCCAGCTTCACATCCTCGAGCAGCAGCACGCCATCCGGCCGGACGACGTCATGATAGGCCCCGTCGGTGCCGAGATATTGGCGCTTGCCGCCCTCGACCCGGTAGAAGCTGCGATCACCGGCGGTCGCGAGGATCGCGGGGACCGGCTTGCCTTCTTCCGCAAGCCGCTTGGCGAAGGCCGCCGCGCCGAGCTGGTCGATCAGCTCGAACGGGCCGTATTTCCAGTTGTAGCCCAGCTTCATCGCATCATCGATCGCGACGATGTCGTCGGCGATCTCGCCGACGAGGCTGGCGGCATAGCCCAGAACCTGGCTCAGCACGGTCCAGGCAAAGGCGCCGGTCTTGCCCGGCAGCGCCACCAGCTGGGGCAGCTTGGCGCGAGGAACCTCGGCCTTGATCGCGGGGCGATAGTCGCCAGTCGCGAGGTCGATCGCCTCCTTGCGCTTCCCCCCCTCGCGGTTGAGGCGATAGAAGCCGCCCTTCCCCTTGCGACCGGTATAGCCCTCAGCGATCATCTTCTCGACCAGCGTCAGCGGCCGAACCGTCGCGAGATAGGGGTCGCCTTCGGGCAGCGTCGAGGTGAAGCTCTTGAGCAACAGCGGCATCAGGTCGATGCCGACCAGGTCGAGCAGGCCGAAGATGCCGGTCTTGGGAACGCCCATCGGACGCCCGCCGATCGCGTCGGCCTCCTCGATCGTCAGCCCCAGGTCGACCGTCGCATTATAGGCGACCTGCAACCAGTAGCTGCCGATCCGGTTCGCGATGAAACCGGGGCGATCATGCGCGGGCACGACCCGCTTGCCGAGCATGCGGTCGATGAAGTCGCTGACCCGGCCAGCCGTCGTCGCGTCGGTGCGCGGCCCGGTCACCACTTCGACCAGACGCATGTAGCGCGGCGGGTTGAAGAAATGGGTGATCAGGAAATCCGCCGCGAAGGCATCGGTCCGGCCCTCGGTGAGCTTCTCCAGCGGGATCGTCGAGGTGTTGGACGACACCGCCGTGCCGGGCTTCCGCACCGCTTCGAGCTTCGCATAGAGCGCCTGCTTCAGGTCGAGCCGCTCGATGATCGCTTCGACCACCCAGTCGCACTCGGCGACCTTGGCGAGATCGTCCTCGATATTGCCCGTCTCGACCAGCTTCGCCGCCGCCTTCGACATGAACGGCGCCGGATCGGTCTTGAGCATGCGCGCGACCGCACCCTCGGCTATGGCGTTCCGGTTGCTGCCATCCTTGGGAAGAATGTCCAGGAGCAGCACGGGAACGCCCGCATTTGCGACCTGCGCTGCGATGCCGGCACCCATGGTGCCTGCGCCGATCACGCACACCTTGCGGATCGGATTGCTGCTGTCCGCGCCCATGGTCAGATCGCTTCCAGCACGGTGGCGATGCCCTGCCCGCCGCCGATGCACTGGGTGGCGAGCGCATATTTGCCGCCCTCGCGCTTCAGCAGTGCCGCAGCCTTGCCGACGATGCGCGCACCGGTGGCGCCAAGCGGATGGCCGAGCGCGATCGCGCCGCCGTCGATGTTGACCGCTTCGGGCTTGACCCCAAGCTCATTGCTGCACGCCAGCGCCTGGCTGGCGAAAGCCTCGTTCAGTTCGACAACGTCCATATCGGCAGCGGTAAGGGCAGCGCGCTCAAGCGCCTTGCGCGAGGCCGAGACAGGACCGATGCCCATGATCTCGGGCTCGCAGCCCGACACGGCGACGCTCTTGATGCGCGCAAGGATGGTGAGGCCGTTGGCCCGGGCATAATCCTCGCTGGTGACGAGCACGGCGGACGCACCGTCGGTCAAAGGCGAGGAGGTTCCTGCGGTGACCGAGCCATTGGCGTCAAACGCCGGCTTCAGGCCTGCCAGCGCCTCGGCGGTGGTCTCGGGACGGATGGTGCCGTCGGTGTCGACGACGCCCTTCTTGGTCTTGATCGGCACGATCTCGTCGGTCAGGCGACCCGCCTCGCGGGCGGCGGCGGCCTTCTTCTGGCTCTGGACCGCAAACTCTTCCTGCGCCTGCCGCGAGACCTGATATTGGGTCGCGACATTCTCGGCGGTTTCGCCCATCGACATATAGGCGCCGGGGCGTTTCTTCGCGAGATCGGGGCTAGGCATCGGATTATAGCCCATCATCGGCACGCGGCTCATGCTCTCGACGCCCGCGCAGACGAAGACGTCGCCCGCACCGATCGCGATCTGGCCTGCAGCGATATGGATCGAGCTCATAGACGAACCGCAGAAGCGGTTGACCGTCATCCCGCCGACCTTGAGCGGCAGATCGGCCAACAGCCCGATCAGACGCGCAACATTGAGGCCCTGCTCGGCCTCCGGGAAAGCGCAACCGAGCACGATGTCCTCGATATCCTCGGGCTTCACCCCGGTTTTCGCGATCAGTCCGCGAATCACCTGGGCGGCGAGATCGTCGGGACGGACGCGGGCGAGGTCGCCCTTGTTAGCAAGGTGGAAAGGCGAGCGCGCATAGCCCGCGATGACGGCAGTCGGCATGGAACCATCTCCCTAGGCGCGGCATTTTTACAACAGCCGCGGATGATTTCTCTTAAAGGTATGAAGTCTCCCCTATACGTCAATCCTTTTTTGTGCAATCCATGCTGCACCATAGGGAACGACCTGATCGCAGCATCAGGCGTCAGGAGGATGACGAAAGCGCATGAGCATCACCTTAATGGCCCTGGCCGCCGCAGCCGTCGGCAACCCCGACGTGGTCGTCGGCCGCTGGCGAACCGAGACCCGTGGCGGCATTATCGAAATCGCCCGCTGCGGCCCTTCTATCTGCGGCAAGATCGTCACGTCTGACGGTCTCGCGACCAATCCGAATCTCATGGACGTCAACAACAAGGATCCGAAGCTCCGCAATCGTCCGATCAAGGGGATGCAGATGCTGAGCGGCTTTTCCTACAAGGACGGTCTCTGGGACGGCGGCACCATCTACAATGGTGAAGACGGCAAGACCTATTCCGCCCGCATCACACCCATCGACGCCAACACCCTGAAGCTCCGGGGCTGCATCTTCGTGCCGCTCTGCAAGAACCAGACCTGGACCCGCGTGCGCTGATCCGCGCGCCTGTACCGTTTTAGAGAGGAATCTTTCATGTCCCACAGCACCATCCGCCGCGCAGCATTGGCAGGCGCATCCACCGCTGCCGCGCTGCTCGCAGCGGGTACGGCCAACGCCTCGGCCTTCTATCTGCAGGAGCAGTCGGTTGTCGCAGCAGGCCGCGCCTTTTCGGGCGAAGCCGCAGACCAGGGCGCACAGAATCTCTGGTGGAACCCGGCCGCGATCGCCGGCAACGAAACCAACACCCTCTATGGCGGCTTCAGCGCCATTCTTCCGAAGGGCAAGGTTCGCAACAACAGCTCGGTGATCATCCGCCCCGGTCAGGCCCCCGCCGGCATCACCGGCAATCAGGTTTCCAAGGATCCGCTGAACAAGGGCTTCCTGCCGTCGGGTGCGATTGGCTACAAGCTGAACGACAAATGGTCGATCGGCGTCTCCGTCGCCGCCCCCTACAGCTTCGCGACCAATTACGAGAATACCAGCTGGGCGCGCTACACTGCCGACAAGACCAAGCTGACGACGATCGATATCCAGCCGACGATCGCCTATGCGCCCTCGCCGATCATCGGCATCGGCGTCGGCCTGAACGTCGAATATAGCAAGGCGTCGCTGTCGAACTTCCTGCCGAACCTGTCCCCGGCTCTGCCCGACGGACACCAGACGCTGCGCGGCGACGGCTGGGATTTCGGCTGGTCGGCTGGTGTCCAGTTGCACCCGAGCCCGCTGATCGACCTCGGCTTCTCGTACAAGTCGTCGGTGAAGCACAAGCTGAAGGGCAGCATCACCACCGCCGGCCTGCTCGGTCCCCTCGCCGGCCAGAACGGCCGCATCGAAGGCATCACCGCGACGTTCCGCACCCCCTGGCAGGCCATCGCCAGCGCCCGCGTCCATGTCAGCGAAGCGCTGACGCTGAACGGCCAGGTCGTCCGTGCCGGCTGGAACAAGTTCGATGCGATCGATCTCGGCGCGCCGGTGAACGCTGCGCTCGACCAGAACTACAAGAACAGCTGGAGCGTCGCCGGTGGCGTCGACTATGCTGTGACTCCGCAGTGGACGATGCGCGGCGGCGTGCAGTGGGACCAGACCCCGACGCGCAACGGATCGCGTGACGCCCGCGTGCCGGACGCCAGCCGCATCAACTTCGCGGTGGGTACCTCCTATGCGATCACCGAGTCGATCACGCTCGATGCGGCCGCCAACTATGTCGACTTCAAGAACTCGTCGATCGACCGGCTCGGCGGCTTCTATGTCGGCACCCCCGCGCAGACGATCGTCCGTCCGAATGGAAGCCTGACCGGCGCGAGTGCGATCATCCTCGCCGTCGGCGGACGCATGACCTTCTGATCAGGAGACCTTTCGAGATGACTTCCCGCGACACCGTGACTGACCCACTTCCCTCCGGTCGCGGTGCCGCACTTCCGGACGGCGGAGGCGTGCCAGCGTCTCCGCCGATTCCGCCTCGGCTGCTGACCGACCTGATCGACAGCGCGGTTCGCGACCATGGTGAACGGCGCGCGATCGATTTTCTCGGTCGGCGTTGGACCTATGCCGAGATCGGCGCTCTCGTGGACCGCGCCGCCGCCGGGCTCCAGGCGATGGGCGTAGGCCCCGATGTCCGCTTCGGACTGTGTCTGCCGAACACCCCCTATTTCGTGATCCTCTATTTCGCGGCGCTCCGCTGCGGCGCGACCATCGTCAATTTCAACCCGCTCTATGTCGAGCATGAGTTGCGCCACCAGATTCGCGACTCGGGCACGACGGTCATGGCGGTCATCGACGTGGCGTCGATCCACGCCAAGGTCGCGGCGGTGGCGGAAGAAAGCGGGCTGGAGAAGATCATCGTCTGCCCGCTGGCGGACATCCTCCCGACCTTCACGTCGCTGCTCTATCGCCTGTTCAAGCGCTCGGAGATCGCCCGCTGGCCGGCGGACGCGCGGCACATGGCGTTCGGCGACCTGACTAGGGCGAATCCCGCATCGTTCAAGCCCGTCGCGGTCACGCCCGACGACGTGGCCGTGCTGCAATATACCGGCGGCACCACCGGCGTGCCCAAGGGCGCGATGCTGACCCACGCCAATCTGACCGCGAACAGCCACCAGATGACGCTTCACGTCGGCCATGGCGCAGAGGCAAACGACCGGATCATGGGCGTGCTGCCGATGTTCCACGTCTTCGCGCTGACCACGGTCCTGAACTTCAGCGTCGACACCGCCGCCGAGATGATCCTGCTGCCGCGCTTCGAGCTCAAGCAGTTCCTGAAGACCGTCAAGCGCACCCGGCCGACCAAGCTTCTGGCTGTGCCGACGATGCTGACCGCGCTCAACAAGGCCGCAGCGTCGCAGGATGTCCACTTCGACGATCTCGACTTCGTCGTGTCGGGGGGCGCTCCGCTGCCGTTCGACGTGCGGCAGGAGTTCGAGCGCGTCACCGGCGCGCGTGTCGTCGAGGGCTATGGCCTGTCCGAGACGTCGCCCATCCTCACCTGCAACCCCATCACCGGCGTCGTGAAGGACAACAGCGCGGGCCCGCCCTTCCCCGGCACCACGCTGGAGATCCGCAGCCTCGACGATCCGCACAGGATCATGCCGCAAGGCGAGCGTGGCGAGGTCTGCGCGCGCGGACCGCAGGTGATGAAGGGCTATTGGAACAAGCCGGAGGAGACCGAGAAGGTCTTCGTCGACGGTGCGATCCGGACCGGCGACGTCGGCTATCTGGACGAGGACGGCTATCTGTTCCTGGTCGACCGGATCAAGGACGTGATCATCTGCGGGGGCTACAATGTCTATCCGCGCGTCATCGAAGAGGCGCTGTACGAGCATCCCGCGATCCTGGAGGCGGTGGTGATCGGGGTGAAGGACGACTATCGCGGGCAGGCGCCAAAGGCCTTCGTCGTGCTGCGCCCCGGCCAGTCGGCATCGACCGCCGAGATCGCCGAATTCCTGAAGACCCGCCTGTCCAAAATCGAGCTTCCCCGCGAGATCGAAATCCGCCAGAGCCTGCCCAAGACGTTGATCGGCAAACTGTCCAAGAAGGAACTGGTGGCCGAAGAAGCGAAGAAGGCAGCGGGCTAGGGGCATGGATCAGGGGGTGACGGCAAAAGGCGAGCGCGACGCGCTCCAGACCATCCAGGACGTCGCCGACGAACTGGGCATGACGACCCGCGCAATCCGCTTCTACGAGGACAAGGGTCTGCTCGACCCGCAACGCGTCGGCACGATGCGGGTCTATTCGCGGCGCGAGGTGGCCCGACTCCAGCTGATACTGCGCGGCAAGCGGCTCGGCTTTTCGCTGCGGGAGATCAAGGAGTTCCTCGATCTCTACGACGCCGATCCGCTGCATCTCGAACAGACGAAGCGCCTGCTCGCCCGCGTGAACGAGCGCGTCGGCGCCCTGGAGGCGCAGCGCGAGGCACTCGACCAGACGCTCGGCGAGCTCCGCGATATCGTCGGGCAGTGCCAAGCCAGGATCGCCGCAGCGCGCTGACCCGGCTTCTTGCGGCGCAGGCTCAATTGGCTTGCGCTCACCTTCCCGGTCCCTAACCTCCGAACTCGACGCCAACCGCATCGAGGTTTCACCATGCACCGCGCCCTTACCGTTGCTTTTGTCGTTCTTACCGCATCGGCCACGCCCGCCGTGGCGCAGTCACCCGCCCCGATCGAGCGGATCGCCAGCCCCGGCCCCGACGGGAAACCCGGCCTGATCCTGAAGGGCGTGATCATCCCTGGCGGCTATGAGACCTTCTACCTCTCCGGCCAGCTCGCCGACCCGATCGACCCGGCGCGCAAGGAGACGGTCGAGGATTTCGGCGACACCCGCACGCAGACCGTCAGCACGCTGCGCAAGATCAAGGCGCTGCTCGAATCGAAGGGTTATTCGATCCGCGACGTGGTGAAGATGCAGGCCTTCCTCGCCGCCGATCCCAAGCTCGGCAAGATCGACTTCGCCGGCTTCAACGCGGGCTTCCGGGAGTTTTTCGGATCGGCCGACAATCCCGACACCGTCGCCCGTTCGACCTTCCAGGTGGCGAACCTCGTTGCGCCACAGTTCCTGGTCGAGCTCGAAGTGACGGCGGTCCGCCCCGCCAAGCGCTGACGTCGGCGGTCAGAGGATCTCGACCGCGTCCCCCGGCGCCAGCAGCGGCAACAGTGCGAGCAGCGCCGGCTTTTCGACCGCGACGCAACCGGCGGTCGGACGGCCTTCGCTGCAATGGAGGAAGATCGCGCTGCCGCTGCCCGGTACCGGCGGCGAATCATTGTGGCCCAGGACGACGATGACGTCATAGGCGCCGTCGTCGCGCACCAGCCGCTCGGCCGAGTGCGCGTGCGGGTGGCGGACGGGCCGGTTATATTCGGGATCGTCGACGCCGTCGGACCAGCCATCGTCGGGGCCGATCCAGCGCCAGGGCAGGCGCAAGCCGGGTGGCGGTACCGCCGCGCCTTTGCGGAACAGGATCGTCCGGATCGGCCAGCGGCCGAGCGGTGTCTTCCCGTCGCCCTCGCGCTTCTCATCGGCGGGGCAGGCGCCTGATCGCCCGATCGCACAGGGAACGGCCACGCCGTCCGGGCCCGTCAGCGTCAGCGCGTCGACGTCCACCCGGATGTCGGTCACGGCCGGCTATCGCTCACAGGACGTGACCGGTCCGGTCGCGCTTGGTCGCCAAATAGGCGCTGTTGTGCGGATTCTCGCCCATCTTGTGGGGCACGCGTTCGGCGACGGCGATGCCCGCCGCTTCCAGCCCGGCGACCTTCTGCGGGTTGTTGGTCAGCAGCCGCACCTTCAGCTGCCCCAGCAGCGAGAGCATTCGTGCCGCGACGCGGAAATCGCGCTCGTCGACGCCGAAGCCCAGCCGCAGATTGGCGTCGACCGTGTCGAATCCCTGATCTTGCAGCGCATAGGCGCGCAGCTTGTTGATCAAACCGATGCCGCGGCCTTCCTGCCGCAGGTACAGCAGGATGCCCCAGCTCGCCTGCGTCATCGCCTTCAACGCGCCGTTGAGCTGCGGTCCGCAGTCGCATTTGAGCGAACCCAGCACGTCGCCTGTCAGGCATTCGCTGTGCAGGCGGACGAGCGGCGGCGTGCCATCGGGCGTGCCGATGATCAGCGCGACATGCTCGGCCGCGTCGGCGACATGGCGGAAGGCGACGATCTCGGCCCGCTCGCTCACCGTGACCGGCAGGCGTGCCTGCGAGGCGATCACCAGATGCGCCGGATCTTCATAGTCGTCGAGCGACGCAGCCTCGAGCTCGGCCTCGACCGCGCCGTCCAGGCGGACGAACAGCGCCGGCAACAGACCGGCGAGGCGCGCAAGGCGAAGTGCTGCGGCGCAGGCTGCGGCCGCGGTAACGCCCTTGGCGCGGAACGGCCCTTTCAGCGGCGTCGCCATGTCGCGCACCGGATCGGCGAGCGCGATGGCGGTGGGCAGGTCGATCCACGGCACCCGCTCGATCATCGCCGGACAAGCCGGGCTCGCAGCATCGCGCTGGTTGGCGAGGTTGAGTGTCGCAGCGCGCGCAGCGGACAGCAGCACGTCCGCAGGCTGCCCGCCATCGAAGGCGGCAAGCGAAACATCGTTCGCGGTCTCGATCGCGAGCACGACGACGCGCCCGTCATCAGCGCTGACCGCAACCGGCCAGCCCCGCTTCAGCGCGTCGATCGCGCGGGCAGCATCTCTTGCAGCGGTCAAAATTCGAACTCGGTCACCAGAGGGATGTGATCGGACGGGCGCAGCCACGACCGGCAGGGTTCGCACACATAATGGTTGGTCGCCTGCTTCGCGACAGACGGGCTCGCCCACATATGGTCGAGGCGCCGTCCGCGATCGGACGCGGCCCAGTCCTGCGCGCGGTAGCTCCACCAGGTGTAGAGCCGCTCGGGCGGCGGGATGAAGGTTCGGCCGAGATCGACCCAGTCATGACTGGCCTGCAGGCGCGCCAGCGTCTCGACCTCGATCGGCGTATGGCTGACCACGTCGAGCAGCTGCTTATGGCTCCACACGTCGCATTCGAGCGGGGCGATGTTGAAGTCGCCGACCAGCAGGGTCGGCTCGCGCAGCTCCTCGGACCAGCGGATCATGCGCCCCAGAAAGTCGAGCTTCTGGCCGAACTTGGGATTGACCTCACGGTCGGGAACGTCGCCGCCCGCCGGTATGTAGACATTCTCCAGCCGGATGCCGCAGTCGAGCCGTACGCCGATGTGACGCGCCTCGCCATTGTCCTGCCAGTCGTGACGGCCATTGTCGTGCAGCGGCACTTTGGAGATGATCGCCACGCCATGGTGCATCGGCTGGCCGTTGATCTCGAAATGGGCATAGCCGAGCTTGCGGAACATCTCGAATGGGAAGACGTCGTCGCGGACCTTCGTCTCTTGCAGGCACAAGATGTCGATCTGCTGCTCCTCGAGGAACTGCCGCACGATGTCGATGCGCGCGCGGACCGAGTTGATGTTCCAGGAAGCGATCTTGAGCTTGGCCATATCGGAGCGATGTAGCGAGCGGGCGATCCGAATGCCAGTGCCCCATCGACATCCCCGCTCCCTTGAAAGGCGGGGGCGTAAGCGGCTACGCCCTTCCCATGACCGACCATCCCGAACGACAATATCTCGCCGCCATGCGCCGCGCCTGGACCGACGGCGACGAGCGCACCGACCGCACGGGGGTCGGCACCCGTGCCTTGTTCGGCGTCACGATGCGCTTCGACCTGTCGGACGGCACGGTCCCGCTGATCACCACCAAGAAGATCTTCTGGAAATCGGCGGTCAAGGAGCTGCTGTGGTTCCTGTCGGGCGAAACCAACATCCGCCCGCTGGTGCAGCAGAAGGTGCACATCTGGACCGACTGGCCGCTCGATAAATATCGCCGCGCCACCGGCGAGACGATCGACCGCGATACGTTCGAGCAGCGCATCATCGACGACCCCGCCTTCGCGGAGCAGTGGGGCGACCTTGGGCCGGTCTATGGCAAGCAATGGGTCGACTGGCCGCGCTACACCCCCGCCGGCGACGGGCTCTACCGCCGCGAGGGGCAGGGCATCAACCAGATCGCCGAACTGGTCGAGGCGCTGCGGACCAATCCCGGCTCCCGGCGGCTGATTTTCACCGGCTGGAACGTGCCCGAACTGCCGGGCATGGCGCTGCCGCCCTGCCACATGACCTATCAATATCATGTCGCGAACGGGCGGCTATCGGGCATCCTCTACCAGCGCTCCTGCGACCTCGGCCTCGGTTTTCCGTTCAACATCTTCGAAGCCGCGCTGCTGGTGCGGATGCTGGCGCAGCAGGCCGATCTGGAGCCGGGCGAGATCGTGTGGATGGGGGCCGACACCCATGTCTATTCGAACCATGGCCATCTGGTCGAAGAACAGCTGTCGCGCGAACCGCGCGCCTTCCCGACGCTGAAGCTGGTGCGCAAACCCACAAGCATGTTCGACTATGCGCTCGAGGACTTCGTGATCGAGGGCTATGACCCGCACCCGCACATCGCCGCGCCGGTGGCGGTTTGAGCGAGATGAGCGCGGTGAGCCGGCCGGAGATCGTCTTCGTCCTCGCCAGGGCGCGCAACGGCGTGATCGGGCGTGACGGCGATCTGCCGTGGCGGCTGCCGGCCGATCTGCGCCGCTTCAAGGCGCTGACGCAGGGCGCGCCGATGCTGATGGGGCGCAAGACCTTCGAGAGCCTGCCCGGCCTGCTGCCCGGTCGGCGCCACATCGTCCTGACGCGCGACCCCGCCTGGCAAGCGGAAGGGGCCGAGACCGTCCACAGCGTCGACGAGGCAATCGCCGCCGCCGGCAACGCCCCGCGCCTGTCGGTCGTCGGTGGCGCCGAAATCTATGCGCTGACGCTCGACCATGCCGACCGCATCGAACTGACCGAGGTCGAGCTGGAGCCCGAGGGCGATACGGTCGTCCCGCCCTTCGACCCGGCCATCTGGACCGAAGTCGCGCGCGAGGCGCATCCCGCCGAGGATGGGCGCCCGGCCTACACTTTCGTGACGTTGGTCAGGCGCTGATTGCGCGGGCCTCCGCCCCTTTCTATAGGCGGCGCATGGAGCGACTGACATGCGATCGCCCCGTGCCTGCGCATCTGCGCGGGGGCGTGGTGGCCCTGGGCAATTTCGACGGCTTCCACCGGGGGCATCAGGCGGTCGTCGGCGCAGCGATCGCGCATGGCCGCGCGACCGGGCGTCCGGTGCTCGTCGCCAGCTTCGATCCGCACCCGGTCCGCTTCTTCCGCCCCGATGCCCCGCCCTTCCGGCTGACCACGCTCGACCAGCGCGCGGGGCTGTTCGCCGAGGCCGGCGCCGACGCGATGCTCGTGTTCCGTTTCGACGGAGCGCTCGCCAGTCTCACGCCCGAACAGTTCGTCGCCGATTTGCTGATCGAGCGCGCGGGCGCGGCGCATGTCGTGACCGGCGAGGATTTCACCTTCGGCAAGGGTCGGTCGGGCAATGTCGCGATCCTGGCCGAAATCGGCGCGCGCCACGGCATGACCACCGCTGCGATCGGCCCGGTCAGCGACGACAAGGGCCCGATCTCGTCGAGCCGCATCCGCGCCGCGCTGACCGAGGGTGATCCGCAGGAGGCCGCGCGCCTGCTGACCCGCCCCTTCCGCATTGCCGGCACCGTCCAGCATGGCGACAAGGTCGGCCGCACGATCGGCTATCCGACCGCGAACATCGCGCTCGATCGCTATCTGCGCCCGCGCTACGGCATCTATGCGGTGCGCGGCCGCCTGCCCGATGGACGTGTGATCGACGGCGCCGCCAATGTCGGCATCCGCCCCACCTTCGACCCGCCCAAGGAACTGCTCGAGGTCTTCTTCTTCGACTTCGCCGAAAGCCTCTATGATCAGGCGATCGAGATCGAGCTGATCGCCTATATCCGGCCCGAAGCGAAGTTCGACAGCCTCGAGACGCTGACCGAGCAGATGGATCGCGACTGCGCCGAAGCCAAGCGGATACTTGCCGCGTCCAGCCCGGTCGCGTAGGGCCTGCCGGCAAAGCCCGAACCTGTCCGACGCCGCCGAGACCGTCTCGGCGCCGCGCCTGACCGGCGGCCTGTGGAACAGATCTTCGAATGACCGACGCAGCACCCGACTATCGCAACACCGTCTTCCTGCCGAAGACCGACTTCCCGATGAAGGCCGGCCTCGCCCAGAAGGAACCGGCGATCCTCGCCCGCTGGGCGGCGGAGGACCTGTACGGGACGCTGCGCAAGGCGCGCGCGGGCAGCGAGCGCTTCATCCTCCACGACGGCCCGCCCTACGCCAATGGCGACATCCACATGGGCCATGCGATGAACAAGGTGCTGAAGGACATCATCGTCCGCAGCCAGTCCTTGCTCGGCAAGGATGCGCCCTATGTCCCCGGCTGGGATTGCCACGGCCTGCCGATCGAGTGGAAGGTCGAGGAGGCCTATCGCGCGAAGAAGCTGAACAAGGACGAGGTCGACCCGGTCCAGTTCCGCGCCGAATGCCGCGCCTATGCCGAGAAATGGGTGTCGGTGCAGCGCGAGCAGTTCAAGCGGCTGGGCGTCGACGGCGACTGGGATGATCCCTATCTGACGATGAAGTACGACGCCGAAGCGGCGATCGTCGGCGAACTGCTCAAGTTCGCCGAGAGCGGCCAGCTCTATCGCGGCGCCAAGCCGGTGATGTGGTCCCCGGTCGAAAAGACCGCGCTGGCCGACGCCGAAGTCGAATATGAGGACATCGTTTCGACCCAGATCGACGTGGCGTTCGAGATCGTCGAGGCGCCTAATGCGCCTGACATCCAAGCATCGATCGACGCAGGTGAAAAAGTCTACGCGGTCATCTGGACAACCACACCTTGGACTATCCCAGTCAACCAAGCTTTGGCCTATGGCCCGGAGGTGGACTACGTCTTGGTCGAATCTACCAAGACATTCGCCCAAGTTGTGCAACCCGGCGAAGCAACGCCGCTAATGGGTAACTATCGGTTTATCGTTGCCGAAGCTCTGCTGGACAGCTTCAGAGCGCGCACGCAGCATGGCATGGCGCCCGGATACGTGATCCAGCGCTTCAAAGGCTCCCAGCTCGCCGGCACCATCGCCCGCCACCCGATGCACGAGCTCGGCGGTTTCTTCGCCAGGCCGCGTCCGCTCCTGCCGGGCGAATTCGTCACCACCGATGCGGGCACCGGCCTCGTCCACATGGCGCCGGACCATGGCGAGGACGACTTCTTCCTGTGCAAGGCGCATGGCATTGAGCCGGTGTTCGCGGTCGAGGGCGATGGCAAGTACCGCGCCGACTGGGCGTGGCTCGGCGGACAGGGTTCGGTGATCAACGCCAAGTTTACCGCACCCGACGGCCCGATCTGCACCGACCTGCGCGAAGCGGGCGCACTGCTCGCGGCGAGCGCGGACTTCAAGCACAGCTATCCGCACAGCTGGCGCTCCAAGGCCAAGGTGATCTTCCGATGCACCCCGCAATGGTTCATCCCGATGGATCGGGCCGTTAGCCCCTCCCCTTCAGGGGAGGGGTCTGGGGTGGGGCCTCAGGGTCTCGCAGAGTCTGGCGTTGGTGGGGAGAGTAGTCCCCACCCCAACCCCTCCCCTGAAGGGGAGGGGCTTAGCAAGACGAACGGCGCCACGCTCCGCGAGACCGCGCTCGATGCGATCGAGCGGACGCGCTGGGTGCCCGAGAAGGCGCGCAACCGCATCCATGCGATGGTCGCGGGCCGCCCCGACTGGGTGATCAGCCGCCAGCGCGCCTGGGGCGTGCCGATCGCGCTCTATGTCGACCGCAAGAGCGGTGACTATCTGCGCGACCCGGCGGTCAACGGCCGCATCATCGAGGCTTTCGAGGCCGGCGGTGCCGA
The DNA here is from genome assembly GCF_011044255.1 of Rhizorhabdus phycosphaerae. NCBI lineage: Bacteria > Pseudomonadati > Pseudomonadota > Alphaproteobacteria > Sphingomonadales > Rhizorhabdaceae > Rhizorhabdus > Rhizorhabdus phycosphaerae. Next base: position 3,501,838 of record NZ_CP049107.1, on the reverse strand, counting down.
TGCCTGGTTCACCGCCGATCACCAGCAGCTGCTCGGCGCCGACTACGACGCAGCCGATTATGAGCCGGTCAACGACATCCTCGATGTCTGGTTCGATTCGGGCTGCACCCATGTCTTCACGGTCGAGGCGCGCTATGGCGCCGGCACCCGCGCCAACCTCTATCTCGAAGGCTCGGACCAGCATCGCGGCTGGTTCCAGTCGTCGCTGCTCGAAAGCTGCGGTACGCGCGACCGGGCGCCCTATGACGCGGTGCTGACTCACGGCTTCGCGCTCGACGGGCAGGGCCGCAAGATGTCGAAGAGCGTCGGCAATGTCGTCGATCCGCTCAAGATCATCAACGAGAGCGGCGCCGACATCCTGCGCCTGTGGGTCGCCTCGACCGATTATTTCGAGGACGTCCGCATCGGCAAGGAGATCCTCGCCGGCACCTCGGACGCCTATCGCAAGCTGCGCAACACCTTCCGCTATCTGCTCGGCGCGCTCGACGGCTTCGACGAGGCCGAGCGCGTCGCCCCGGCGGACATGCCCGAGCTGGAGCGCTATATCCTCAACCTGCTCGCGTCGCTCGACGCCGAGCTGCGCGAGGCGACCGCCGCGTTCGAGTTCAACCGCTATGCCCGCGCGCTGAGCGACTTCGCGAACAACGACCTATCGGCCTTCTTCTTCGACATCCGCAAGGACTCGCTCTACTGCGACGCGCCGTCGGACCTGAAGCGTCGGTCCTATCGCACCGTCCTCGACATCCTGTTCCACGCGCTGGTCCGCTATGCGGCGCCGATCCTCTGCTTCACCGCCGAGGAAGTGTGGACGACGCGCTATCCCGAGCGCGGTTCGGTCCACCTGCTCACCTGGCCCGAGGTCGAGGCCGGCTGGCGCGACGAGGACCTGCGCATGCGCTGGGAACTGCTGCGCCGCTACCGCCTGAAGCTGACCGGCCAGATCGAGCCGCTGCGCCGCGAGAAGGTGATCGGGTCGAGCCTCGAGGTCGACGTGACGGCGATCAGCTACGATCCCGCCGAAGCCGCCCTGCTCCGTTCGGTCGACTTCACCGAGATTGCCATCGTCGCCAAGATCGAGGTCGTCGACGGCGACCCGGCCGCAGCCGAGCTGGCTGGCGGATCGGATCCGATCGCCTTCGAGGTCGCCAAGACCGAGGCCGAGAAGTGCGGCCGCTGCTGGCGGCATTTGCCCGAGGTGACGACCGAAGGCGCGCTGTGCGACCGGTGCGAGTCGGTGGTCCATGGCTAACGTACAGGGGCGGCCCCATCGCGCCTTCGGGCTGATCGTCGCCGCCCTCGTCCTCGTCGCCGACCAGGTCAGCAAATGGCTGATCATGGGTCCGCTCGCCCTGCCACAGCGCGGGCTGATCCCGATCATGCCCTTCTTCGACCTGCGCTGGGTCGAGAATTACGGCATCTCGATGGGCTTTCTGGTGGCCGGATCGAACGCCGAGCGCTGGATATTGGTCGGCCTCACCTCGGCCATCGCGATCGGCGTGATCGTCTGGCTGTGGCGGGAGACGGCGCGGATCGACGTCGCGGCGCTGGGCCTCGTCCTCGGCGGCGCGGTGGGGAATATCGCGGATCGGACACGGCTCGGCTATGTTGCCGACTTCCTCGATCCGCATATCGGCGACTGGCATCCCTTTTTGGTCTTCAATGTCGCGGACGCCGCGATTACCATTGGTGTAGTGATCCTGGTCGCCCGCGCTCTCTTCGCGCGTGAGTCCCGGGACGGTTCGGAGAATATCGATGCGGTCTAAGTTGCTTCTGGGTTCGGCACTGGTCGCGATGACCCTGCTCGCGGCGTGCAGCCGTGGAGACCGCCCCGGCGTCATGGCCGGCCGCTCGTCCAATCTCGACGCCTTCGCGGTGTCGAAGCGCGCGCCGCTCACCATTCCGCCCGATTTCGCGCTGGTCCCGCCGAAGCCGGGCGCCTCGCGCCCGCAGGAAGCCGATTCGAGCCAGCAGGCGCTGTCGGCGCTGTTCGGCAACACCCAGGCACCGAAGAGCCAGACCGAGAAGGACATCATCGGCCTGACCAAGACCGTGCCCGAGCCCGGCATCCGGTCGTCGGTCGGTGAGATCAGCCAGTCGACGGTCGACAAGGGCAACACCACGCGCACCATCCTCGCTGCGGCCGCGACGACCAACGACACGGCCAGCGTCTCGCTCGGCAACTGACCGCCGGGGCGCCCCGCCTGACGCGATTTAGCCCGGCGCAAGCCGGGCGATCAGCCGCCGCGACGGCGATATCTCAATGCTAGACCTGATCCGGCGACGGCTGCTGACGGCGCTGCCGACGCTCGCCGCCGTGATCATCCTGTCCTTCCTGCTGATGCGCCTCGCGCCCGGCGGTCCGTTCGACGGCGAACGCCCGCTCGATCCGCAGACGCGCGAGGCGCTGATGACCGCCTATGGCCTGAACGAGCCGCTCCACGTTCAGGTCGGCACCTATGTCTGGCGGCTGCTCCACGGCGATTTCGGCCCCTCGCTTGTCTATCGCGACTTCACCGTCACCGACCTGATCGCGCGCGGATTGCCGGTTTCCCTGACCTTGGGCGGGCTCGCCCTGATCCTCGCGCTTTTCCTGGGCCTGTTGATGGGAATGGCGGCCGCGATCCGGCCGGGGAGCCGGACCGACCGGAGCCTGATGCTCATCGCGACGCTGCTCACCGCACTTCCCGCTTTCGTGGTCGGCCCCCTGCTCGTCCTTCTGCTCGGCCTGTGGGCAGGTTGGTTGCCGGTCTCGGGCTGGGGCGACGGGGACGTCCCGCATCTCGTCCTCCCCGTCGTGGCACTCGCGCTGCCGACGGCGGGCGCGATCGCCAAGCTGGCGCGCGCCGGCCTCGCCCAGGTGCTGGCGCAGGACCATGTCCGCATGGCCCGCGCGCGGGGTCTCGGCTGGCAGCGCATCCTGCTCGTCCATGCGCTTCGCCCCGCGCTGGTGCCGGTCGCCTCCTATCTCGGCCCGGCGGCGGCGGGCCTGCTGACCGGCGCGGTCGTCATCGAGACGGTCTTCGCGCTGCCGGGTCTCGGCCGCTACTTCGTGCAGGGCGCGCTCAACCGCGACTATCCGCTCGTGATGGGCGTGGTCACCCTCTATGCGGGCCTGATCATCCTGTTCAACCTGCTGGCCGATCTCGCTTATGGCTGGCTCGATCCCCGGACGCGCGGCTGATGCGCGCGCCGCTCGCAATCCTCGCGCTTATCCTGCTCGCGGCCCTGATAGGCCCCTGGCTGATCGACTGGCGCTATGACGTCATCGACTGGGACGCAGTCCGCGCTGCCCCCCTGTCCCCCGGCCACCTGCTCGGCACCGACAGCGTCGGGCGCGACCTGCTGGCCCGGACGCTGATCGGCACGCGGGTGACGCTGGGTGTCGCGCTGGCCGCTGCTTTGGTTTCACTCGTCATCGGTGTGGGCTGGGGCGCCATCGCCGGCTGGAAGGGCGGCCGGGTCGACGAGGCGATGATGCGGATCGTCGACGCGCTCTATGCGCTGCCCTTCATGTTCGTCGTGATCCTGCTGATGGTGCTGTTCGGTCGGTCGATCCTGCTCGTCTTCCTCGGCATCGGTGCGGTCGAGTGGCTGACCATGGCGCGCGTCGTGCGCGGACAGATGCTCGCTTTGCGCGAACGCCCCTTCGTGATCGCCGCCGAGGCAGCGGGCACCCCGCCCGTGGCGATCGTCCTGCGCCACATGCTGCCTAACATCGCCGGGGTCGCCATCGCCTATCTGCTGCTCACCATCCCGCAGGTCGTGATGATCGAGAGCTTCCTCTCCTTCCTGGGCCTCGGCGTACAGGAGCCGATGACGTCGCTCGGCATATTGCTCAAGGACGGGGTCGACGACATGGACATCGCGCCCCATGCGATGCTGGTTCCCGCCATAGTGCTCGTCGCCCTGCTGCTCTGCCTGACGCGCATCGGCGAGCGGCTGCGCGACCGGTTCGTCGGATGAGCCTGCTCGTCGCCCGCGACCTGTCGGTCGGCATCGCCGGCCGGCCCGTCGTGCACGGCCTCGACTTCACGCTGGAAGCCGGCCGCAGCCTCGCCCTCGTCGGCGCTTCGGGATCGGGCAAGAGCCAGACCTGCCTCGCACCCTTCGGCCTTTCCGTGGGCATCGCTTCCGGATCCTTCCAACTGGCCGGCGAAGAGCTGGTCGGCCTGCCGGAGCCCCGGCTGCGACAGGTGCGCGGCCAGCAGGTCGGCTTCGTGTTCCAACAACCGCTGACCGCGCTGACCCCGCATATGACGATCGGCGCGCAACTGCGCGAGGCCTGGGCGCAGGCAGGCGCTCCGCCGCCGACACGGGCAGAGATGGAGGCAGCACTCGAACGCGTCGGTCTCGACCGGCCGGGCGAACGGCTCGACCAATATCCGCACCGCCTGTCGGGCGGTCAGCGACAGCGCGCGCTGATCGCGATGGCGATCGCGCACCGCCCCAAGCTGCTCGTGGCCGACGAGCCGACGACCGCGCTGGACGCGATCCTGCGCGCCGAGATCATGGCGCTGCTCAGCCGCCTCTGCCGTGAGGAAGGCATGGCTCTGCTGCTGGTCAGCCATGATCTGGCGGCGGTCTCGGACCATGCCGACGCTGTGGCGGTGATGGAGAATGGCCGCATCGTCGAGAGCGGACCGACGCGCGCGGTCGTCGATGCGCCGACGACCGGCTATGCCCGCGCCCTCGTCGCCGCGAGCCCCCGCCTCGACCAGCCGGCACCGGCGCTCGGTCCGGTCGGTGCGCCGCTGCTCGAAGCGCGCGACGTTTCGGTATCCTTCCGCAAGCCGGGCTGGGCGCGCGGGCGCCTGCAGGCGGTCGACCGCGTCTCGATCGACGTCGCGGAGGGCGAAGCGGTTGCGATCGTCGGCGGCTCCGGCTCTGGCAAGTCGACCTTCGCCCGCGCCGTGGCCCGCCTGGGCCCGATCGACAGCGGCGAGGTGCACTGGCGCGGTGCCCCCCTGCCCGAACGCAAGGCGATGCGCGCCCGTGACCGCGCCGGTCTGCAACCGGTGTTCCAGGATCCGGTCGCCAGCCTCGATCCGCTCTGGACCGTGCGCGATATCGTCGCCGAACCGCTGACCCGCCTGCGGCCCGATCTGGACCGCGCCGCGATCGACGCGCGCGTCGGTGCCGTGCTGCTCGAAACCGGTCTGACCCCCGAGTTCGCCACGCGTCGCCCCACGGCGCTGTCCGGCGGACAGGCGCAGCGCGTGGCGATCGCCCGGGCGCTCGGGCCCGATCCGGCGATGCTGCTCCTCGACGAGGCGACGTCGGCGCTCGACGTGCTCGTCGCCGGCACCATCCTCGACCTGCTCGGCCAGCTCCAGCGCGAGCGCGGCCTCGCGATCCTGATGATCACCCACGACCTCCCCGTCGCGCGCCGGCTCTGCCATCGCATCGTCGTGATGGACCGCGGCCGCATTGTCGAGGAAGGCCCCGCGGAGGCGCTGATCGACGCGCCACGCCATGACATCACACGCCAGCTGATCGAGGCGAGCCGGTCGCACGCAGGCATCGCCTGACGGCCGATTTCGGTTTTCCGCAATGGCCGGTGAGACCAGGGTTGACCGGATATTAAGCATTCCGATCCATCGTCGGCGCGCAATCACAGGCCGGAGACCCCCATGTTCGAGCGCGCGATACGGATCGATGCAGGGACGCCCGCAACCGCCCAGCACTGCTTCGAACTGCTCGACCGTACCCTCGGTCGCTCGGCCGACATCGCCGCCCGCGAGGGCGTATCCGCTCTGCTTTCGACCCTGACCGAGGCCTATGCCGGCGCGCATCCGGTCGCGCGGCGACGCATCGACGCGCTGCTGCGCGAAGCCGAGCTGATCGCTGCCATGGGTCTGGGCGCCGTCGCGGCGCGGGATGCACGCCCGCCGCAGGGAAGCCAGGGCGCCGTCGCCGCCCTCGACAAGGCGCTGCAGGACATCGCCCGTCGCATCCGCTCGACGCTGTCGCCCGCCATCGCCTGACCGGGCGTGCGGCGTTCAGCCTGCCGCAGCCGCGAAGCGCTCCAGCCCCTGCCGCAGATCCTCGATCAGGTCGTCGGGGTCTTCCAGCCCGATATGCAGGCGAACGAGCGGCCCTTCCGCCTGCCAGGACGTGGCCGTGCGCAGCGAGTGCGGATCGACCGGCAGGGCGAGACTTTCGAAACCGCCCCAGGAAAAGCCGATCCCGAAATGGCGCAGCCCGTCGATCAGCGCGGCCCGCGCGGCGTCATCGCCGCCGCTCAGCATGAAACTGAACAGGCCTGAGGCACCTGCGAAGTCACGTTCCCACAGCGCGTGCCCGGGACAGTCGGGCAAGGCCGGGTGGAGAACGCGCGCGACCTGCGGCTGCTCGGACAACCATCGGGCCACCCGCAGGGCGCTCTCCTCATGGCGGCGGAGCCGGACCTCGAGCGTGCGCAGGCCGCGCAGAGCGAGAAAAGCATCGTCGGCGCTGATGGTCTGCCCCAGCGCCGTCGCCGTCTGGCGCAGGCGAGGATAGAGAGCCGGGGTCGCAGTCGCCGACCCCATCATCGCGTCGGAATGGCCGACCACATATTTGGTGCAGGCGAGGATCGAAACGTCGACGCCGTGCGACAGCGCCGGAAAAAGCAAAGGCGTCGCCCAGGTGTTGTCGATCGCGGTGAGCAGCCCGCGCTCGCGCGCGACTGCCACGATCGCCGGCACGTCCTGCACCTCGAAAGTCAGGCTGCCGGGGCTTTCGAGGAAGATCAATTTCGTGTCGGGACCGATCAGTTCCGCTATTCCGGCGCTGATGCCGGGATCATAGAAGCGGGTGCGGATGCCCATCCGCCGGAGCAGGCCGCCGCACAGCGCGCGGGTTGGCTCATAAGCGCTGTCGACCATCAGCAGTTCGTCGCCGGGCGACAGCAGCGCCAGCAGGGTCCCCGCGATGGCCGCCACTCCCGACGGATAGAGCAGCGTTCCCCCCGCCCCGGGCTCAAGCTCGGTCAGTGCCTCGGCGAGCGACCATTGGCTGGGCGTGCCACGCCTGCCGTAGAACAGGCCATCGTCGGGCTTACGGGTGGCGGCGCGCAGTTCGGCAACGCTGTCGAACAATATGGTGGAGGCGCGCCAGACGGGGGTGTTGACGATCGTCCGGCGTTCGCCATGCGGTCGCCCGGCCGTCGCCAGCCGGGTTCCCGTCTTCAACCTGTCGCGATCATCTGCGTTCACGCAGGACCGATCGCCTTTTCCGTGTCGGGGAGCAAGCCCCACTCGCTCCACGAGCCGTCATAGAGCGCCACGTCTTCCTTGCCGAGCAAGGCTGCGGCGAAGAGGATGACGGCGGCGGTGATGCCCGAACCGCAGGTGGTGATCATCGGCTTGTTCCAGTCGACGCCCGCAGCGTCGAATTCGGCGCGCAGCGCGGCCTTGTCCTTGAAGGTGCCGTCCTCCTGGAACAGGCGCTCATAGGGCAGGTTACGCGAGCCGGGGATGTGGCCCGCCGCGAGGCCACGTGGATCGACCTCTTCGCCCGAGAAGCGCTTGGCGCCGCGTGCATCGACGACCTGCTCCGCACCGCTCGCCAGATTGGCCTTCATTTGCGCCAGATCGCGGACCGGGGCTGGATCGCGCCAGACTGTGAAATGGCGATGGCGCAAGGCCACCTTGCCCTGCTCGAGCGGGCGCCCCTCGGCGATCCACTTGCCGATCCCTCCATCGAGGATCGCGACCTGATTCACCCCGAACATGCGGAACATGAACCAAGCGCGCGCGGCCGTGTGGTGCGGACTGTTGTCGTAGAGAACGATCCGGCTGCCGTCGCCCAGGCCCAGCGACTGCATGCGGCTGGCGAACTTCTCCGCGCTTGGCAGCATCGAAGGCAGGCTGGACGTCTCGTCCTTGAGATTGCCCAGGTCGAGGAATACGGCTCCGGGAAGGTGGCGCGCCTCATATTCGCCCTGCGCATCCCGCCCGGCATCGAGCGCGAAATAGGTCGCGTCGACGACGCGGAGATCATTCGCTCCGAGCTCGCCCGCAAGCCATTCGGTCGAAACCAGCATGTCCATCATAACCTCCTCAAACGAACGCGACAGAGCGCCACGCCTTCACTTAACGAATCGACACGCCTGGGGAGGCGTCGCTTAGTTACGTATTGTGAGAATGTGTGGCAAGTATATTTGTTCCTGAACGTATTATTTGTAATTTTCATACAGATGTGGCGATCGGATCGACGCTCCGCTAAGGGCGCCACATGTCCAAACCGCTCCATCTCGGCCAGACCAGCACGCTTCCCGCCACGCCCGAGGACGCGATCCTTGATTATGTCCCGAACCCGCGCAAGGGGCTCTATATGGTGCGCTTCGCGGCGCCCGAGTTCACCTCGCTCTGCCCGGTGACCGGCCAGCCCGATTTTGCGCATCTGGTGATCGACTATGCGCCGGCGGAAACGATCGTCGAATCCAAGTCTCTCAAGCTGTTCCTCGGCTCCTTCCGCAATCATGCCGGCTTTCACGAGGACTGCACCGTCGGCATCGGCCAGAGGCTGTTCGACGAGATGAAGCCGCACTGGCTGCGCATCGGCGGCTACTGGTATCCGCGCGGCGGCATACCGATCGACGTCTTCTGGCAGTCGGGCCCCGCGCCCGAAGGCCTGTGGGTTCCCGATCAGGGCGTCCCCGGCTATCGCGGTCGGGGCTGACCCCTCCCCGGCAGGGAGGGGTCTGAACCCACCATCTGACTCGCGTCAGCGCGCGCGGATGAACGCCTTCACGTCGGCGCTCAGCTTGCGCAGATCTTCCTGCCGCACATACATCATGTGGCCGGCGTCATAATAATGGAACTGGATCCGCGACGGGTCGAAGCCCGGGCGGTTCAGCGAATATTCGGCGCCGAAGAAGGGCGTCGCGAAATCATAATAGCCCTGGCCGACGAACACGCGCAGCCCGCTATTCTCGCGCAGCGCACGTCCGAGATAGGGCGCGACATTGACATAGACCTCGCCGTCGCGGCCGCCCTGCCCCTCCAGCTTCCAGTCCCAGCCGCGCACCCCGCCGATCGTCACATATTGACGGTCGGTGGTATATTTCAGGTCGCCGCGCAGATAGCTGTTCACCGCTGAGGTGTAGGAAGCGTCGATGCCGTAGAAGCTCGGGTCGTTGTCGCCCTCTTCCCCGGCGCGATCATAATCGACGCCGGTATAGCGGGAATCGAGGCGCCCCACCGTCAGCCCACGATCCCGCAGCAACTCCTTGTAGAAGCGGCCCGGCGTCACGCGCAGATTGGCATTGTCGAGATACTGCTCGGACAGTCCGGTCAGCCGCGCCAGTTCGGCGCGGATCGATGCCCGCTCCTCCGCGCCCAGCTGGTTGCCCTTGAGCAGCGCGGCGGCATAGGGCCCGATCGCGAAGGCACGCGCCTGCGCCGCCGCCTCGGCAACGGTCGCGGCCGGATTGGGCAGCTTGCGATGATACCAGGCGGTCGCCGTCATCGACGGCAGGTTGAGGATATAGGGCATCTCATTGCCCTGCACTTCGGCCGGCGCTGCGAAGTCGAGGATGGTCGAGATCAGGATGATCCCGTTGACCGCGACGTCGTTATAGCTGCCCTCGAGTTCGTTGATCAGCGCGACCGAGCGGGTCGTGCCATAGCTCTCGCCACCGATATATTTGGGCGAGGCCCAGCGGCCATTCTCGCTCAGCCATTTGCGGATGAAGTCCGAGATCGACTTGGCGTCGGAGGAGACACCCCAATAGTCCTTGGGGTCCTTGCCGCCGAGCGTGTGCGAGAAGCCGGTGCCGACCGGATCGATAAAGACGAGGTCTGTGACGTCGAGCAGGCTTTCCGGGTTGTCGACGAGCGGATAGGGCGGTGCGCCATCGTCCTTGGCGTCGGGCAGGACGACGCGCTTCGGACCGAAAGCGCCCATGTGGAGCCACAGCGAACCCGAACCAGGACCGCCATTGTAGAGGAAGGTCACCGGCCGGGTCTTCGGATCCCCTCCGTCCCTGACATAGGCGGTCGAAAAGATCGCCGCTGCCGGCTTGCCGTCCTTGTCGTTCAGATAGGTTTCGCCGGTCGTCGCCGTGTAGGCGATCGACTGGCCGCCGAATACGCCCTTATGCTTCGTCACCGAAACGGTGGGCGGCGGAACGGGCGCGGGCGCGGCGGCCGCCTCCTCGTCCTTCTTCTTGTCGGCGGCGTGCGCCGCGAACGGCGCGAGCGCAATGGCGAGAGCGGCGAGGCTGGTGGTCAGGCGCATTTCCGGAATCCCCTTGTAGGAGAACAGGCTAGCCCAGCTTTCGCCGCGAGGGAAAGCGTGAAATCTCACGCGCCGGCGCGGCTGCCCCGCGAACCGATGCCCGGGGTCAGATCAGCTTTATCTCGCGCAGCCGCTCCAGCAGATAGTCATTGGCCGTGATCGGTTCGGGAAAGCGGTTCGGCCGTTCCGGCGTGATCGTCTGCGGCAGCGTCTCAATCAGGTAATCGGGGCGGAAATGCAGGAAGAAGGGCATCGAATAGCGCGCAAAGCCGCGGCGTTCCGGCGGTGGGTTCATCACGCGATGGCTGGTCGACGGCAGCCGGCCATTGGTCAGCCGCTGGAGCATGTCGCCGATATTGACCACCAGCTCACCCGGCGCGATGTCGACCGCAAGCCAGCGGCCGTCGCGATCGAGAAGCTGCAAGCCGCCTTCCTCGGCGCCCAGCAGCAGCGTGATCGTGTTGATATCCTCATGCGCGCCCGCCCGGATACCCGGCGCATCGGGACCGATCGGCGGATAGTGGAGTAGCCGCAGGATCGAATTGCCGTCGCGCACCGGATCGACGAAATAATCTGCGGGCAGGTCGAGATAGAGCGCGATCGCCGACAATATCCGCGCGCCCGTCCGCTCGAAGGCGGCGAACAGGTCGAGATAGGTCTGGCGGAAATCCACGATCTCCTGCGGCCAGAGATTGGCCGGCATCTGATCGGCATAGACATGCCCGGCCGGCAGTTCGCGGCCGACATGCCAGAACTCCTTGAGGTCCGCCTCGGTCGAATCCTTCGCCGTCTCAACCCGGAAGGGCGTATAGCCCCGCTGCCCGCCGCCGCCCGCGACATGGTAGCGGCGCTTGACATCCTCCGGCAGCGCGAAAAAGGCCTTCGCCGCCGCTTCGGCGCGCGCGATCAGATCGGCGGGGATGCCATGATCGGCGACGACGGCAAAGCCGAAGCGCTCGAACGCCCGCCCGATCGCCTGCGCGAAGCCAGCGGCGTCATGGTCTGCGGTCGCCAGCGACGTGCTGGGAACGCGGGTGAGGTCTGCGATGTCGGTCATCTGTCCGATATAGCGGCCGCCAGCGGGGTCGTCATCCCCGCCGACGGCTAGCGGCCGACCGACAAAGGCGAGTCATCCACAGCTTTCTGCCGCAGACGGCTTGAACAAGGGGGCCGCCATCCGCCAGACAGCGGCACGTGACCGCACGAATCGACATCGGCACCAGCGGCCCGGGCCAGTCGGTCCATTTCGACGTTGAGGAGCTGCTCGCCACCCGTCTGCTCGTCCAGGGCAATTCGGGCTCGGGAAAGTCGCATCTGCTGCGCCGGCTGCTCGAGGAATCGGCCAATGTCGTCCAGCAGGTGGTGGTCGATCCCGAAGGCGACTTCGTCACCCTAGCCGACCGTTTCGGCCATGTCGTGATCCAGGCCTTCGACCATAGCGAGGCCGAGATCGTCCGCCTCGCCAACCGCATCCGCGAGCATCGCGTTTCGGTCGTGCTCGCGCTCGACGAACTCGAGATCGAACAGCAGATGCGCTGCGCGGCGACCTTCCTGTCGGCCCTGTTCGATGCGCCCCGCGACTTCTGGTATCCCGCGCTGGTCGTCGTCGACGAGGCCCAGCTCTTCGCCCCCGCCGTCGCCGGCGAAGTCTCCGACGAGGCGCGCCGCGCCTCGCTCGGCGCGATGACCAATTTGATGTGTCGCGGCCGCAAGCGCGGGCTGGCCGGCGTGATCGCGACCCAGCGCCTCGCCAAGCTCGCCAAGAATGTCGCGGCGGAAGCCTCCAACTTCATGATGGGTCGCACCTTCCTCGACATCGACATGGCGCGCGCGGCCGACCTGCTCGGCATGGACCGCCGCCAGGCAGAACAGATCCGCGATCTGCCGCGCGGCCAGTTCCTCGCACTCGGCCCGGCGGTCTCCCGCCGACCGGTTGCGGTAACGGTCGGCGCGGTACAGACCTCAGCGCGCAGCGGCAGCCCGAAGCTGGTTCCGCTGCCGTCTGCAGCACCCGGCGATCTGCAGGGCCTGTTGTTCGCCCCCGGCGACGACGCGCCACCCCCGCCCCCGCCGCCAAGGGCTCCAACGCCGACCAGCGACGACCTGCTGCGGGCGATCAGCCGCTCGGGTCCTGTCCTGACGCCGTCGGCCGCGCCGGGCGGCCCCGCCATGCCCGACGAAGAGCGTGATGCCGTCATCGACGCCGTATTGCGCGAAATGGTGGAGGATCCTGAGGCGACCTATCGTCAGCCCGCTGTCCTCTTTCAGGACTTCGCGGTGCGCTGCCGGATGCAGCGGTTGACCAGCCCCGGCCTGGACCTCGCGGGCTTCCGCCGCCGCCTCGCCATGGCGCGCGCGGGCCTCTACGGCGAACTCGACGAGGGCTGGCTCGACGCACTCGCGATCGGCGCCTCGCTGCCCGACGACATGCTCGCCCCCTTCCTGCTGGTCGCCCGCGCCGCGCGCGATGGTCAGGAGGCGCCGTCCGACACGGTTATGGCGCAGGTCTACGGCACGCACTCCCTCGGCCGCGTGCGCCGGCTGATCGCCTATATGGAAGAACAGGGGATCTTCGTCCTGCGCACCGACCTGTCGGGCAAGCGCTCGATCAACATTCCGCGCCTCGGCTGGACGACCGCCGCCTCGTTGCCCGAAGCCGCCGAATAGCGGGCCGATTGCTCCGTATCGGAGCAATCAAACATGGTCGCTTTCCCGAGCCGCGCTATTCCTGCGAGGCACAGGGGGCATTTATGATCGTGTTTTCGTGGTTTGCGCGGTTCGCGGCCGCTTTTGTCATGCTGCTTTCGGTCGCGGTGGCCGCAGCGCCCCCGATCGACGTCTATGGCAAGCTGCCCACGCTCGAGATGACCGCCATGTCGCCATCGGGCGACCGGATCGCGCTGATCGGCATGTTCCAGGGCAAGCGCCAGCTGCTGGTGACCGACGGAAACCGCAAGCTGCTCACTGCGGTGGAGGTCGGCGACTACAAGCTGCGTGCGATTCACTGGGCGGGCGACGAAACACTGCTCATGCACGCCACCAGCACCTATGCCCTTGGCTTCGGCTTCACGACCGACAAGACCGAACTCAGCTCTATGGTCGTCGTCAACCTCGGTAAGGGCGCCCCATGGACGATCTTCCAAAAGGATGACCGGATCACCGGCGGCATACGCGGCTATTTCGGGGCGATCGAGCGCGACGGACGCTGGTACGGCTATTTCGGCGGGATCACCCTGCAGCGCACCGGCTATGATTTCACGCTCGGGAGCACCAAGGCGGAACTGTACGAAGTCGACCTCGAAACACGCAAATCTCGGCTGATCTCCAATCGCTCGCCTTCCGTTTCCACATGGCGCGACTGGGTCGTGAACGCGGACGGCAGTCTGGCCGCCTATCTCGACTTCGAGGAGACGAAGGGCGACTGGACGCTCTACAATGGTCAGCGACGCTCGATCGCGACCGGCCGATCCCCCCTTGGCGACATTTCGCTGCTCAGCCTCGGCCGCACGCCCGGTACGGTCCTATACTTTGATCGTGATGCGGAAGGGCGCGGTACGGTCTTCGAGATCCCGCTGGCCGGCGGGGCAGCCGTCGAACTGCTGCCCGACGAGGCGACCGACCGCCTCCTGACCGATGACAAGAGCCGGCTGACGATCGGCTATACCCGCGATGGGGATGTTCAGGAGGATCATTTCTTCGACGAGCGCCACGAAAAGCGGATGGCGGGCGCCCGCCGCGCCTTTCCGGGCGCGACCGTCCGGCTGATCGACGCGAACGCCGCCTTCGACCGCATGATCGTTCGGACCGATGGCCCCGGCGATCCGCAGAGCTACTGGGTCGTCGACATCAAGACGGGGCGCGCCGATCCACTCGGCAGCAGCTATGCGATCAATCCGGGCGACGTGGGCCCGATGCGCATGATCCGCTACAAGGCTGCCGACGGCCTGGAGATCGGCGCTGTCCTGACCCTCCCGCCAGGTCGCGGCGAAAAGAATCTGCCGCTTATCGTCCTGCCGCATGGCGGCCCCGCCGCGCGCGACTATCCGGTGTTCGACTGGTGGGCACAGGCCTATGCATCGCGCGGCTATGCCGTGCTCCAGCCCAATTTCAGAGGGTCGGAGGGGCTGGGCCCGGCCTTCCGCCTCGCGGGCTATGGAGAATGGGGCCGCAAGATGCAGTCCGACATTTCCGACGGCGTCGCCGATCTCGCGCGGCAGGGCATCATCGATCCGAAGCGCGTATGCATCGTCGGGGCCAGCTATGGCGGCTATGCGGCGCTGGCTGGGGTTACCCTGCAACAGGGCCTGTATCGCTGCGCCGTCTCGGTCGCGGGCGTGGCCGACGTCTCACGGATGATCAGCACCGACATTCGCGAGAGCGGTCAGAGCCGCACCGTGATCCGGTCTCTGCGCACCGAGATAGGATCAGGCCGTGACATGAAGCTGGTTTCGCCCGCCAATTTTGCCGAACGCGCAGATGCGCCGATCATGCTGATCCACGGCGTCGACGATATCGTCGTTCCGTTCGACCAGAGCCGCCAGATGGCATCCGCCCTGTCGCGCGCGGGTAAACCGCATGAGTTCATCCGGCTCGAGGGCGAGGATCACTGGCTGTCGAAAGGCGAGACGCGGCTGGCGATGCTCAAGGCATCGATCGCCTTCGTCGAGAAGCACAACCCACCCGATCCGGCTCCGGCAGCGAAACCCTGAGCTAGGCTGGAAAGCTGACCGGTGCGTCGCTGGCCTTCCAGGGAGCAAGGCGCACCATGATCGCGGTGAACAAGTCGCTTTCGGTCAGACCGGCGAGCCATGCTGCGACCGCAGGCAGGGGCTGCGCGTCGAACCATCCGCGATCGGTTTCGGCGAACTGCCGCACGAAGGGGAAGATCGCGATATCGGCGAAACCCCGCCGATCGCCGCACAGATAGGGCCGGCTCGCGAGACGCGCTTCCAGTGCCAGGAGCATATCCATCCCGGCTGACCGGTGAACCTCCGCATCGCTGCCGTGCCGTTCCGGATATTTGTAACGGTCGAGATGGTGCTTGAACGGCCCGTCATTGGCCGCGATCAATGCCGGATCGTCGCGGCCGAGCCAGGCCTCAGGATCGCTACGGCCCAGAGCCCAGCGCATGATGTCGAGGCTTTCGTCGAGCACCCTGCCGTCGGGCAGGCACAGCACGGGAACAGTCGCCTTGGGCGAGGCCGCCGCCAGTTCGGGCGGCTTGGCGGACAGCTTCACCTCGCGAATCTCGCAGCTCTGCCCTGATGCGAGCAGCGCCATCCGCGCCCGCATCGCATAGGGGCAGCGGCGAAAGCTATAGAGGATCGGCAGCACGGTCATCGGCCACGGGCAGGACGGCACCGACATGCGCCACGCCTCGCTCGGCCGCGAGGCGCTCCTGCCGGTTGCGCTCGGCATAGCGGCGGCGCTGCTCCTCGTCGCGCTCCTCGAAGCAGGCCGGGCAGCAGACGCCCTCGATGTAGAGCGAGGATTGGCGATCCTCTGAGCTTACCGGCCGCCGACAGGCGAAGCACAGGCTATGGCTGCCGGGCGCCAGGCCATGCCCCACTGCCACCCGCTGGTCGAAGACGAAGCACTCGCCTTCCCACAGGCTTTCCGCAGGATCGACGGTCTCGAGATATTTCAGGATGCCGCCCTTGAGGTGATAGACATCCTCGATCCCCTCGGCCTTGACGAAGGCGGTCGCCTTTTCGCAGCGTATGCCGCCCGTACAGAACATCGCGATGCGCGGCGCCTTGCCCTGCCCCGCGAGCCGCTCGCGCTCGGCCCGGAACCAAGCCGGAAAGTCGCGGAAGCTGGGCGTCTTCGGGTCGATCGCTCCGGCGAAGCTACCGATCGCAACCTCATAGTCGTTGCGCGTATCGATGACGATAACGTCGGGATCGGCGATCAGCGCGTTCCATTCCTCGGGTTCGACATAGTGGCCGACGTCGTCGAGCGGGTCGATGTCGGGCTGCCCCATCGTCACGATCTCGCGCTTCGGCCGGACCTTCATCCGGTGGAAGGGCATCGCCGCCGCGCGCGAATATTTGACCTCGATATCGGCGCAGCCGGGGATCGTACGGATATGCTCGACGACCGCCGCGATCGCCGCATCGGTCCCGGCAATCGTGCCGTTCAGCCCCTCGCGGGCGACCAGCAGAGTGCCCTTGATCCCGAGCTCCGCGCAGCGTCGGGCCAGCGGCACGCGCACCGCTTCGGGATCGTCGAAACGGGCAAAGCGGTACAGCGCCGCGACGCAGATGGGCAAGGCTGCCGGATCGGTCATGGCGCGTGCCTATGACAAGAGATCGTCACCACGCAAAGCGGGAATATGGCGTCGAGGATCGCTCCGGCTCAGCCTTCCGGCTGACCCGGCTCCGACGGGAGGAGCGGTGCGGGTGCCTCGTCTGGGTGGAGTGGACGGCGATCGCCGAGGCGTACCGGCCTCGCCGCAGCAGCAGCCTCGTCCCTCGCAGCGGCAGCAGCCGCATCACGTTGCACCTTCTCGGCGACGATCGCTTCGGCGTCGAAGTCGATCGGCAAACCTTGCGCAACCAGGGCGGACGGCCATGCGGCGAGGGCGATCAACAGGGGGAGCAGCTTCATCCTCCCTGAATGGCACCACAGTCGAACCGGCGAGGTGATCCGCATCACAGCCGGTCAGAAAGCCAGATCAGTTCAGGAAGCGTCCCAGATCGGCGACGTCGACCAGCACCTCGCGGCGGCCGACATGGTCGGGCTGCGACACGATCCCGTCCTTCTCCAACCGCTCGATCAGCCGCGCCGCCGAGTTATAGCCCACCCGCAGCTGACGCTGCAGCCAGCTGGTCGAGGCCTTGCGATTCTCGACCACCAGCTGGATCGCCCGGCGATAGGCCTGCGTCTCGGGATCGTCCGGTCCGGTCGGCCCGCCCTCCATCGCGAAACCGCCATCCTCCGGTTCCTCGGTGACCGCCTGGATATAGTCGGGCGTCCCCTGCGAGCGCCAATGGTCCGCGACCGCACGGACCTCGTCGTCCGACACGAATGGGCCGTGGACGCGGACGATCTGCTTGCCGCCGGGCATATAGAGCATGTCGCCCTTGCCCAGCAGTTGCTCGGCGCCCTGTTCGCCCAGGATCGTGCGGCTGTCGATCTTGCTGGTGACCTGGAAGCTGATGCGGGTCGGCAGGTTGGCCTTGATCACGCCGGTGATGACATCGACCGACGGCCGCTGCGTCGCCATGATCAGATGGATGCCCGCGGCGCGCGCCTTCTGCGCCAGCCGCTGGATCAGGAACTCGACCTCCTTGCCCGCCGTCATCATCAGGTCGGCGAGCTCGTCGACGATGACCACGATCTGCGGCAGCGGATCGAACTCCAGCTTCTCTTCCTCATAGATCGGCTGGCCGGTTTCGGCGTCATAGCCGGTCTGGATACGCCGGCCGAGCGGCTGCCCCTTGGCCTTGGCCGCACGCACCCGCTCGTTGAAGCTGGCGAGGCCGCGCACCCCGACCGAGGACATCATCCGGTAGCGGTCCTCCATCTGCTCGACCGCCCATTTGAGCGCACGAACCGCCTTTTGCGGCTCCGTCACCACCGGCGACAGCAGGTGGGGAATGTCGTCGTAGATGCTGAGCTCGAGCATCTTCGGATCGATCATGATCATCCGGCACTGCTCGGGCGTCAGCCGGTAGAGCAGCGACAGGATCATCGAGTTGATGCCGACCGACTTGCCCGAGCCGGTGGTACCGGCAACGAGCAGGTGGGGCATCGGCGCGAGGTCGGCGATCACCGGGTCACCGCCGATATTCTTGCCCAGCACCAGCGCCAGCCCGGTCGCCGCTTCCTCGAAGGCATCGCTGGCGATCAGTTCGGACAGCGAGACGGTCTCGCGCTTCGCATTGGGCAGTTCGATGCCGATCACCGTCCGGCCGGGTATCACCGCGATGCGCGCCGACAGCGCCGACATGTTGCGCGCGATATCGTCCGCCAGCGCGATGACGCGGCTCGCCTTGATGCCGGCGGCCGGCTCGAGTTCATACATGGTGACGACCGGGCCCGGGCGGATCTCGACGATGCGGCCCTTGACGTTGAAGTCGTCGAGCACCGTCTCCAGCAGGCGGGCGTTGCGCTCGAGCGCAGCCTTGTCGATCGTCTTGTTCGTCGCGGGCGGCGCCGGCGCCAGCAGCGAGAGGCTGGGCAGCTTGTAGGTGTCGCCAAGCGGCAGCGAGCTCTGCCGTTCGCGCGCGACCGCCTTGGCGGAGGGCGCGGCGGCCTTCTTGCGATCGGCGATGACGGGCGGAGGTGCCGCCTCGACATCTTCCTCGATCGGCGCGTGGCGCGGCGGACGCACGGGAACCGGATCGCGGTCGATCGTGCTGATGTCGGTCTCGTCGAACGGGGGATCGTCGTCCATGTCGAACGGCTCGGCGGGACGACGGGCATGGGCGCCGCGCCGCAGCAGCCAGTCGCGTTCGTCCGCTTCCAGCCCAAGCCCCCATATCCACAGCGACAGGCCGATTATGGCGAGCAGCGCCGCGCTCCCCAGCCGGGCGCCGTTGGCGACCATCGGATCGGCGATCTGGTCGAGCCCATAGCCCACCAGCGCCGCGCCGCCGAGGCCGAGACTGCCCCCGTAGCCGGCGGGGAGGCCGGCAACCGAACCGCCCCGGAACAGGGCCAGGCCCACGCCCAACAGCGCGACGGCAAGCAACGCTATCAGGATGGAGCGCCCCCAGCGCCCCACCGGATGCGCACGCCACATGCGCAGACCCCAGACGAAGCCGAGCGGCAGAACGAGCGCGATCGCCGGGCCGAAGAGGCTCAGCGCGAGATCGGCGATCCAGGCGCCGACGGGACCCAGCACATTCTTCGGCGGGCCGCCCGCCGCCGTGTTGAGCGAAGGATCGGTGACATGATAGCTCACCAGCACGAAGCCGAGCGCGATCGTCCCAGCGATGAGCGCAAGAGCGCCGAGCAGACCGCCTGCCCGACGGCCGAGCCCCGCCAGCGACCCGCGCCAGCCCTCCGCCTGCGGCGGCGAAGGCGCCTCTTCCTCGCCTGCGATCCTGATGCTGCGACTTGCCATGATTCCATCCGCCGGCGGGACGACCGGCGCCCGCATGAATATGCTCGCCGCAGAATCCCATAGCGGGGAGTCCCGGTCAAGCGAGCCGCGCGTCGCTTCGTCGCGCCGCCACGTCCGAAGGTGCATGACGTGGATGGTGGCGCCCGTCGCGGCTTGGGCCTATGACAAGGGCATGGAACGGCAGGACGTCATCATCCTGGGCGGGGGCCTGGTCGGCCTGACGCTCGGCATCGCACTCTCGAAGCACGGCATCAGGGCGGCGGTCATCGATCCGGCCGACCCGCAAGCGGTGCTGGCCGCCGGCTTCGACGGCCGCGCCTCCGCGGTTGCGAGCGCCCCTTGGCGGATGCTCGATTCGATCGGCGTCGGCGAATTGCTCGCCGGCAAAGGCTGCCCGATCGACGCGATCAGCGTGCAGGACGGGCTCAGCCCCGAGGCGCTGATGTTCGAGCCGCCGGCGGACGACGGCGCGCTCGGCCATATGTTCGAGAATCGCGACCTGCGCATCGCGCTCGACACCGCCGCCCGGGCCGCCGAAGGCCTGACGCTGTTCCGCCCGCTGCGTCCCGTCGACGTCAGGCGCGACCTTGATGGGGTAGCCGTTACGCTCTCCGACGGTCGCATCGTCGAAGGTGCGCTATTGATCGGTGCGGAAGGCCGCCAGTCGCCGACCCGTGAGGCCGCCGGCATCACGGTGGCGCGCTGGAGCTACGGCCATGTCGCGATGATCACCGGCATCGTCCACGACAAGCCCCATGGCAATGTCGCCTATGAGATCTTCTATCCTTCCGGCCCCTTCGCCATCCTGCCGCTGATCGACGGCCCTGAGGGCGAGCATCGCTCGGCGATCGTGTGGACGGTGTCCGCCAAGGACGCTCCCGCGATGCTGGGTCTGCCCGACCGCGCCTGGCAGGCCGAGGCGGCCAAGCGCATGGGCGCGCTGCTGGGCGATTTCCGCCTCGCCTCCCCCCGCTCCTCCTATCCGCTCGGCTTCCACCATGCGGCGCGGATTACCGACACGCGGCTGGCGCTGGTCGGCGATGCGGCGCACGGCATCCACCCGATCGCGGGCCAGGGCGTCAATCTCGGCTATCGCGATGTCGCGGCACTCACCGAGGTCCTGGTGGAAGGGATGCGCCTGGGCCTCGATCCCGGCGACGCTCAGTTGCTCGCACGCTATCAGCGCTGGCGGAGCCTCGACAGCTTCATGGTTGCTGCCTCGACCGACGGCCTCACCCGCCTGTTCGGCGTGCCCGGACGAGCGGCCCGCACGGTCCGCCGCATCGGCCTCGGCGCCGTCCAGCGTCTCGGCCCGCTGAAGGGCCGCTTCATGGCAGAGGCGCGCGGCGAGACCGGCAAGCTGCCGAAGCTGCTCGAAGGGCTGGCGATCTAGGATGGGGCGACGGCACGGTAACTGCCGCTCCAACGGCCTTAGACGTCAGAGCGGACGGGCTTCCTCGACCACCATCACAGGCACGCCCTCCCGAATCGGGTAGGCCAGCCCGGCCGCGTCCGAGACCAGTTCTTGCCGAGCCTCGTCATAGCGCAGCGGCGTGCGCGTCACCGGGCAGACGAGGATAGCGAGAAGATCGGGATCGAGGCTCATTGCAGCGTCCCCCCGTCATCGTCGCCGCGGCGGAAGAAGGCGAGTATCTGGGCGAGCAGGTCGGCGCGCACGTCTAGCGTTTCCGCCTCCAGCAACGCCTGTTTCGACGCGGCGTCGAATGGGGCCAGCGCGCAGATGGCGTTGACCAGCGTCTCGTCATCGAGCCGGCTGACGCCGGTCCAGTCGACGGCGACGCCGCGCGCATCGGCGAAGCGGCGCGCTTCGCGCTCGATCTCCGCCCGAACGATGCTCGGCAGCGCATCGGGCGACGCGATGTCGTCGAACGCCTGGAGATCGGCCTCGACCTGCCGGAAGGGCGTGGTGACATCGAGTTCGCGAAGGATGCGGAAGCGGGTCAGCCCGGCGAGGATCAGGTTGAAACGCCCGTCGTCGAGCCGTTCGACTTCCTGGATATGGCCGACGCAACCGACATCGAATAGCGGCGGCGGCTCACCCGGGCCACGCGGCTGAACCATCGCGATGCGACGATCGCGGGCGAGCGAATCGGACACCATCGCCCGATAGCGCGGCTCGAAGATATGCAGCGGCAAATGGCCGCGCGGGAACAGCAGCGCCCCGGTCAGCGGAAAGATGGAGAGGCGCTCGCCCATAAGATTGCCGATCAGGTGAACAGAATTGCGGAAAGGCGGCGGCGCTGGTCGCGCACCCACTGGTCCTCCAGGCCGACGACTTCGAACAGCTTGAGCAGCCGCTGCCGCGCTGCGCCCTCGTTCCACTCGCGTTCGCGCGCGATGATCTCGAGCAGATTGTCCGCCGCGCCATCGCGATCGCCGCTCGCCATCAGGCCCCCGGCCAGTTCGAACCGCGCCTCATGATCGTCCGGGTTTGCCGCCACCTGCGCACGCAGTCCGCCAAGATCGTCGACCGGCTGCGCCTCGCGGGCCAGCGCGATCGCAGCCTGCGCCCGCGCCACCGGGGCTTCCTTCATCTTGTCGGCGGGCAATGTCGCCAGCGCGGCTTCGGCCTCTTCCAGCTCGCCTGCCTGCACGAGCGCGCGGGCCATGCCGCCCATCACTTCGGCATCCTCGGGGGCCATTTCGGCAAGCTGGCCGAAGATCGACAGGGCACGCTCGATATCGCCGGCCTCCAGCACCTCCTCGCCCATGGCGATCAGCGGCGCGATGTCCTCGTGCATCTTGGCGGCAGCGCCCTGGATCGGCAGCTGGCGCAAAATCTGGTCGAGCATCTGCTTGAGCTGCCCTTCGGTCCGGGCGGGCGTCAGGTCGGCCACGAGCTGCCCCTGGAACAACGCATAGACGGTCGGGATCGACTGCACGCGGAACTGCGACGCGATCATCTTCTGCTCGTCGACGTTGATCTTCACGAGGACCACGCCCTTGTCGGCATAGTCGGCGGAGACCTTGTCGAGAATGGGGCCCAGCGCCTTGCACGGACCGCACCATTCCGCCCAGAAATCGAGGATGACGAGCGAGGTCATCGACGGTTCGACCACGTCTCGGCGGAACGCCTCGACCGCTTCCCGATCCGCCGCGCTCATTCCCAGGGTCGCCACCGATGATTCTCCCAATGCCCGAAACAGGCCCCTTATGTGGGAGGGTGAAGGCCGATGCCAAGGCCCTGCATTTTTTTCGAGAATTGGGCTTGCGGTGTCAAAACACCCGGGCTAATAGCCGCGCCTCGACGGCAGGCATCGCCCGCCGGACAGCGCCAGAGCGGGCGTAGCTCAGGGGTAGAGCACAACCTTGCCAAGGTTGGGGTCGAGGGTTCGAATCCCTTCGCCCGCTCCAGTTTTAAGAATGTACATACCCGAGACATGGGTGACGGATTGTTCCGGTCACATGGGTAACAACCTCGTGCCGAACGGGTTGTCGATGGTTTGCAGGGTTTTCTGTTCCAAGTCGATATATCCGAGATCGTAGTCGAGGAATGAGACGAGCCATATTCCGTCGTCGACTTCCTTGATGCCGAGTTTCTGGCCGGCGAGAACGGTCGAGATGTTGACCCTTTTCCGGTGCATGCAGATTCGCCCGCAGGCGGTGACGAGCACGTCGCGGTCGTGGAACGGGTACTCGACCGGGGGCAGGCCCTGATAAGGTTTCGTCGAGGGCGTGTAGAGTTCGGCGGGATATTTCATGCCGAGCGCTTCATGCGGGCGCTCTTGGTTGAACTCGGTGACGAAGCTGTCGAACCGGTCCTGCTGCTGTAGGAAGTTCATGCGCGCCGGGCGTGTCGCCTCGGCTTTGAGCGTACGATGCATGCGTTCGTGCCGGCCGTTCTGCTGGGGGCGACCCGGCTTGATCCGTTCGATGGTGATGACCAGGCGGAGCCACCAGACGGACAGTTTGGACAGGTTGTAGAGGCCGTTGGGACTGGCGAAGGGAACGCCATTGTCGGAGCGGATGGCGGCCGGGAGACCTCTTTCCCTGAACAGCCTCTCGAAGCTCTCGATGACGGGCATTTCGCGTGTCGATTCCAGCGCCTCGCAGGCGAGCAGGAAGCGCGACGCATGGTCGGTGACCGTGAGCGGGTAGCAATATCGACCGCTTCCGAGTTTGAACTCGCCCTTGAAGTCGGTGCACCAGAGCTCGTTCGGCGCGAGGCCGGGCGACAAGGATGTTCCGGACGCCTTGCCTCGCCGCTTTCTGGCGCGGGTAACAAGTCCATGGCGATCGAGCACGGCGTGAACCGTGCTGACGGACGGTACGCGATAATCCCCGTCGAGCTTGCGCACCAACAACTCCCGGATCTTGCGGGCACCCCATCCCGGCTTATCCTTCTTGGTCGCGATCAGCAGTTGTACGATCTGGTCGGGCAGCTGATTGGCGTATCGAACCGGACGGCGGGAGCGGTCACACAGCGCGACCGGCCCATTCTCGCGGTACCGACTGACGATCTTGTAGCCGGTCTTGCGAGATATGCCGAACTCCCGGCACACATCGGTCATCGGCTCGCCCTCCAATATGCGGGCCACGAAGCGCAGACGTTCGTCCATCACGGAGACTTCCTTCCACGGCATCGACACATCTCCCCTGCGATCGCAGGGGAGATGTGTCACCCATGTCTCCGGTACAGTCTGTCACCTATCTCTCGGGTCGCTCAGAAGAAGATCAAGCGGTTGAGCGATCCGAAAGGGTCGCTTTTTTGCTTATATGCCTTCGGATTGGACCAGAGTAAGCGCCACCCATCAGTAGTGGAATCGGCACTGGGCGATTTCCAACTGCTGGTCAGGGGGGCTACCGGTGACACGGTAGACCAGCCGGTCCTCCAGTGTAATACGCCGCGACCACCAGCCCTTAAGATCCCCTTTCAGAGGCTCGGGCTTGCCGGTGCCCTTGAACGGGCTGCGCTGGCATTCCTTGATCAAGTCGTTGACGCGCTGCAGAGTGTTGGGGGCGTTGGCTTGCCAATGAAGATAGTCGTCCCAAGCCGCATCGGCGAAGACGAGCTTCATGGCTCGATCAGATCGCGCGCCTCGCCCTTGCCGCTATCCAGCTGTTGTATCGCCGCCAGCAGGCGCCCGCGGTTCGCCTCAGTCGACAGCAGATGCATCGACTCCTCGATCGCGTTCCAATCGGACAGGGACACCATCACGACCGACTCCGCCTTCTGCCGCGACACGACTATGGGCGCGCGATCGGCCACGACGCGGTCCATCACCTCCTTGAGGTGCGCGCGCGTATCGGAATAGCTGATGACGTCCATGGCAATTCTCCTGCGATTTATATGTACCAATTTCTGTACAATTGCAAGAATGTCGCTTGGCGTGCTGACCTGACCAGAACGATGCTGTGCCCTGTGGCCGCACAGCTCCGGACGTCCCCCTCAGCGCACCGTCTCGCCATTGTCGATCACCATGTTCGTGCCGGTGATGTGGCGCGACTCCTCGGACGCCAGGAACAGGACGAGGTTCGCGACGTCGATCGGCTTGCCCATGCCATGGTTGCGGGTCTGCTCCATGCCGGCGCTGTCGGCGTCGAGTTCGGCCACCGCTTGTGCCGTCATCGGAGTTTCGATGCCGCCGGGCGCGATCGAGTTGCAGCGGATGCGGTAGCCCTGCTCCTGGCAGTGGATCGCGATCGACCGGCTCATCGAGATGATGCCGCCCTTGGCGCCGGCATAGGCCGGAATCTGGCTGAGGCCGATCATGCCGCCGATCGAGGCCATGTTGATGATCGATCCGCCGCCACCCTTGGTCATGTGCGGGATCGCCGCCTTGCAGCCGAGGAAGGTCCCGTCGAGCATGACGTCGACCTGGATCTTGTAGTCGGCGAAGCTCAGCCCTTCGATCGTGCCGAAGCGGACGAGGCCGGCATTGTTGACGAGGACGTCGAGCTTACCGAAGCGAGCGATCGTCTCGGCGATCACCTCGTCCCAGCGCGCCTCGCTGCGGACGTCCTGGTTCAGGTAGACCGCCCCCGGAATCTCGGCGGCGATGCGCGCGCCGAGGTCGTCCTGCACGTCGGTGATGACGACCTTCGCGCCCTCGCGTGCCAGCACGCGCGCATCCTCGGCACCCAGCCCCGACGCGCCGCCGGTGATGATCGCGACCTTGCCTTCTACCCTACCCATCGTCCTGTCTCTCCTCGCATCCGGCTCAGCGCCGGCCTTCCAGATAATCGTTGATCACTTCGTGAAAGCGGCGAACCCGCGTCTCCTGTCCGGCCAGATAGCAATCGCCGAATGCCATCGATCGCAAGCCCTTTTGCTGCGTCACCGCCAGCGACAGGTCCTGCGCCAGAAAATCGCCCTGCGCGATCGTCGTCTGATAGGTCTCGAACTCGCCGAAGCTATGCTCGGCCTCGCGATAAGGGCGCATGCCGTAGAGCGTGGGGATCTCGCTCATCCCGCGCACCGGCGGCGCCAGATACCAATAGTCGAAGGTCGACCAGTTGGGATCCTCGGCATCGGGCTCGGTCCGGAACACGTGCAGCCCCTCGGGGGTGGCGGTCAGCGTCAGATTGGGAAAGCAGGTGTGGTGCATCTGATCGGTGAGTTCGTCATCGGTCAGCCGCGCGAAATGGTCATGGCCGCGTGCTGGGCCGAGTTCCCGCCGCGCCCGCTGGAGCGCCAGCCGCCCTTCCTGCGCCCGCCCCTCATAGTCCGCCGGATCGATGTCCCACTCGCGCAGGACAGAGGCCCAGAGCGGCTTGATCTGCTGCGCGTCCGGGTAGCGCGACGAAGGCTGCAGCTTCTCGATCATCCGGTTGTGGCCGTTCGGATACATCTCGAACAGGGTCGTCGAATAATGGTCGTCGATCATCGGCTCGAACTGCGGATGGACCGAGGGGATATGATAGGCCTCGTTGAAATTGTCCGAGGCGAACTTCCAGTTGGTGTTCACCCGCAGCGTCTGCCACACGACCCGCGTGTACTTCTCGAGGTCGCGATTGGCGAACAGCGTCGGGATCGGATCGAGATAGTCGAGCAGCGCGGGCGCGTGCGGATCGAAGCTCCAGAAGATGAAGCCGCCCCATGTCTCGCAGCGCAATTCCTTGAGCGTCAGCTTGCCGCACGGATTGCCCTGCGGGAAATCCTCCGGGTCCTGCACCTGCCCGAGCACCCCGTCGAGGCCCCATTTCCAGCCATGATAGGGGCAGGTGAACGCGCCGCTGACCGATCCCTCCGACACCGACAGCAGCCGGTTGCCGCGATGCATGCAGACATTGAAGAAAGCGCGGATGGCTCCGTCCTGCTGGCGAACCATGACCACGCTCTCGTGGCGGAAATCGTGGACGATGAAGTCGCCCGGTTCCTCCAGTTGCGACACCCGCCCGCCCAGATGCCAGACGCGCTTCCACATATGCTCCCATTCGCGGTCGGCGAACTCCTTCGACCAGTAACGGTCGCCGCCGATCGGATCGCCGCGCGCGGCGGGGGGACGAGCGTCTGGGTGGACCGGATAGCCGGTCCGGCTTTCGGCGAGCGTGGCCATGGCGATATCCTGAAGCGAGGGGTCAGCGGGTCGCGTGGATCTCGGCGAGCGATCCCGGCAGCGGCATCATCGAGAACATCGAATAGCGGCGACATTGCCAGCCGGCCGGCGTCTCGACCGCATCGAAGCGATACTGCACCTGCACCTCGACGCTGTTGCCGTCCTTGGCGCGACCCATGCCGATCACATAGGCGCTCATCGACGCGGTCGCGCCGTCATAGGCGTTCGGTCTAAAATTGGTGATATAATGGGCATGGTGGCTCATGTCGGCGAAGACCCGGTCGAAGAAGGCCTTCATCTCCCCGCGTCCGTTCATCACCGGCAGGCCGATCGCCGAGAAATCGAGCACGGCATCCTCGGTGAACAGGTCGAGCAACGCGTCGACGTCGCCCAGGCGGTCGACCGCATAGCAATAGGCAGTCATCAGGTCCTGGAGCGCGACGCGCACCTCCATCGGCATGCCGGTCATGCGATATGTCCTTTGCTGTTCAAAAAAACGGGGCCGACCACGAGGAGATGTGCAGCCGGCCCCTCCGCCATCACCAGCGGACCTTGAAATCCAGGCCATATTCGCGCGGGTTGCCGAGCGACGCGAGCGTGCCGATCCCGACCAGATTGAGCTTCTGGCCGTAATATTTCTCGTTGAAGAGGTTGCGGCTCCATGCACCGATCGACCAGCGTTCGCCATCGGGCGACCAGGACAGCGACGCGTTCGCCAGATCGATCGACTGAACGAGTTCGGACGGCCGACCGGTGAAGGCGGTGAACTTGCTGCTGGTATAACTGTAATTGCCGGTCGCGGTGACGGTGCCCCCGCCCAGCGGCTGCTGGATGGTGAAGCCGACATTGGTGTTCCACTTCGGCGAATTCATCAGCCGGTTGCCGGCATAGCTGACCGCGACCGTCTGACCCGTCGCATCGAGCACGAAGGTGTCGTACTTGGTGTAATAAGCGTCGAGATAGGCGACCGAGCCGTTGAAGGTGATGCCCTCGACCGGAACGAGCGTCGCCTCCAGCTCGACGCCCTTGGTCTTGGCGCCACCGGCGTTGCGGATCGAGGCCGAGTTGCGACCGTCGAGATAGGTCAGGTTCTGCGTGACCTGCATGTTCTTGTAGTCGTTGTAGAACAGCGCCAGATTCAGGCGCAGGTGGCGGTCGAACAGGTCCGCCTTGGCGCCCACCTCATAGGTGTCGAGATGCTCGGGGTCGAACGGGCCGATGTCCTGCGCCACCGCGATGCGGCCCGTGAAGCCGCCCGATTTGAAGCCGCGCGCATGATAGCCATAGAGCAGCACCGTCGGGGCAGCCTGCCAATCTACGCCGATCTTGTAGCCGACGTCGTCCCACGACTTGGCGCCGCTCGCGGAGATCAGCGAACCCGGGATCAGCGGATCGTTGAAGCTCGACAACCCACCGGGCGTCGTCGTGAAGCTGTTCGCGGTGGTCGAAGTCGCGGTCGTCTTCTCATGGCTCACGCGGACGCCGCCCTGCAGGCGGACCGTATCGGTCAGCTGGACATAAAGCTGCGCGAAGCCCGAGATCGACCAGTTCTTCTGCCGCTGGGTCTGCGGCTGGCCGAGGCCGCGCAGGAAGCCGTCGAGCTTGCCGCCCTGGAGGAGCCTGTATTTCTGGCTGAAGTAGAAGGCACCCGCGACCAGCTTGATGCGGTCGTTGATGTCGCTGTGCAGGCGCAGTTCCTGCGACAGCTGGTGCTGCTTGGTCTGGCGGCGGGTCTGCAGCAGGATCGCGGTCTGCGCGTCGTCGTCGCTGTAGAGATCATTGTCATATTCGCGATAGCTGCTGATCGCGACCAGTTCGCCGATTCCGGTTTCGATATTCTGGGTGAGCGTCACCGCATAGCTGTCGCGGTTGTTGTAATCCGGCTGGTCGAGGCTCTGCCCGCGGCGGAAATTGATGCCCTGATCGGTCTCGCCGGGAGCGTAGAAGAGTTCGCCCGGGCCTGCGATGATCACGCCGGTCTGCGATCCGTTCCGGCTGCGGTCATATTGGCCGATCAGCGTCGCATTATAGCCGTCGCCCGTATATTTCAGATAGGGGCGCACCGAGGTCATGTCGCGCTTGCCCAGGCGGCGATTGTCGCCATAGGCGCGGAAGAAGCCGTCCGAACCTGTGTGCAGCACGCTCACCTTGCCGGCCAGTGCATCGCTGATCGGGAAGTTGATCGCGGCGTTCAGGTCGATCCGGTTGTAATTGCCATAGACGATCTGCGCCTCGCCGCCGAACTCGCCGGTCGGCTGCTTGGTGATGACGTTGACGACGCCGCCGGTCGTGTTGGCCCCGAACAGCGTCCCCTGCGGACCGCGCAGCACCTCGACCCGCTCCACGTCGAACAGCGACAGCAGGGCCGCCGTATTCACGCCGACGGGTACGCCGTCGACCACCACCGACACGGTCGTCCCGACATAGGGATCGGCGTCGTTCACGCCGACGCCGCGGATAGTGAACACTGCCGAGTCCGGCGAGTTGGAAAAGCTGTTGATCTGGACGTTGGGGATCGTGTTGGCGAGGCCCTGCACGTCGCGCACCTGGGCGCGTTCGAGCGCCACGCCACTCACCGAGGTCACCGCAATCGGGACTCGCTGGATGTTCTCCGAACGCTTCTGCGCGGTGACGACGATGTCCTCGACGCCAGATGTGACGGCTTCTTCCGCAGCTGCCGGCGACTGTGCCATCGCGATCGACGACCAGCCCGCCAGAGCCGTTCCGACCAGCGCCGCGCGCGCGAAACCCTTGATTCCCCTCATGCTCGCTCTCCCAACTTCCGACCGCTTCTGGCAGTTCGGCTTCATCTATGGTGCATTTGCACCATTTCAGCGGGGAGCGTCAGCTGTGCAAATGATTAGCTTGCTCGGTCTGCCCGTCCGAGAAGCGCGTCGATGCCGCCGACAAGGAAATCCTCGAGATGATCGTAAAGGTCGGCAATGGCGTCGGCCGACCGGACGATCCGGGAGCGCGCCAGTTGCGAGTCCACATTGGCGTAGACCGACAGCAGGTTGGCCTCGATCAGATAATAGGCCGCGCGCGTACGCGCCGCGCCAGCCTGCGGATAGAGGCGGGCCAGTTGCCTGATGATACGTTCGTTGAGCGGTTGGAAGGACTGTCCGTGGCTGCGCACATAATCGGGCTGGTCGAAGCTCATCGTGCTGAGCGCGAGCATGCGGAGATAGCGGTGCCGTCCGGCATCATCCGCCGACAACCATGCCCTCGAAACCGACATCCCAGCACGCACGACCGCGCGGAGATCGGCCTGCCCCGCCTTCACGCTCGCCTCCATGCCCTCGACCGCCGCAGCATAGTCGGCCGTCACCTGCTCGAGCCGGCGATCGAGAACGCCGACGAAGACGTCTTCCTTCGTCGGGAAATAATGCTGGAGCTGCCCCATCTGAACGCCGGCCTCATCCATGATCTGGCGAAGCGACACGCCCTCGAAGCCACGCTCCGAAAATTGCCGCTCGGCCGCGTCGAGGATCGCCGACCGTGTCTTGAGGCCTTTCGACGTCAGCCGCTTGGCTGGCGGGGCTTCTTCAATCGAGGTGCTGCTCGTGCGGGGCATCGACCTTGCGTAGCCATGGCCCGCACGCTCGGCAAGCGGCCCGGCAAGCGCCGGGCCAGCCGCCTTACGCCATCAGAGGCTGTAGAAGTCGGGGAAACGCTTGAGCAGTTCGCCGATCTCGTTATCCGACACGTTGAACTCGAAGCCTTCCTCGTCGCCCTTGCGGCGATAGCCATAGACGTTCGTCCACAACCAGCCGGGGGTACCGTTCACCGGATAAACCTCCCAGGTCAGGTGGCAGAGCGCGGCATCTTCGGATACCGGCACGATCTTGTAGTCGATCAGGCGGATGTCGGTGCCGACTCCCGACCGGCCGAAGCGGGCAACCTGATCGGTGCAGGCCGCGTCCGCGGTCGCGCGATCCTCGAAGCTGTGCACATGGCCCAGCGTGAAGGAGATATAGGGAAACAGATAATGGCCGGCGATGGCGCGGCCATCCTTGTCGAGCATCGCCTGCCCGTAGCTGCGACACAGCCCTTCGGGGCCCTTCAGCGCGGTGGTCGTCGTCATGCCTTCCTCTCCCGTCCTGCAGCAGTCAGCCTTTGAAAACCTTGAAGATCCAGTCCCAATAGCCGGGCTCCGGACCGTCCTCGAAGCCGAAATCCGCCCGGATGTCGTCGATCTGGCGGTCGAGATGGTCCTCCCAGCGGACCATGAACAACGGCTTCTTCTGCTTGGCCCCCAGCGCATAGCCCCGGGCGAAGCCCTCGAGGAGCGACGGCAACGCCTTGGGATAATGCAGCCCCGCGCGGCTGAGCGAGGTCGACATCAGCACCGTGCCGTAGAGGTTCAGCTCATGCGCGAAATCGGTCGAGAAATAATTGGCGTTGGCGATCGTGTTGGCGACGATCAGCGCGATCTCGCCCACCTGGCTCGGGCAGAGGCCGGTGACCATATGCTCGATGTCGTGGTTCTGTGCACGCCGCTTGAGCAGGAACTCATAATCGTTGCGCGGGGCATCCTTGAACAGGAAATCGATCTGGTAGCCGCTTTCCGCGATAAAGGCATGGATGCGCGCGCCCAGTGTGCCCGGCGCGCAATGCGCGGTCTGCTCGGCGGTGAAGTCGGACACGAAGCGCTCGTCGAGCCAGGCAGCGAATTCGGGCAGCCGGGCCTTCTCGGCCGCCAGCAGCTCCATCGTCCGCACCGGATCGACCACCTCGCCCATGGCGCGCGACAACGTCGGAATCAGATAGGCATCGGGCAGGTCGTGGCCGTCGCGCTTCAGTCCCATTTGCGCATAGACGTCGCGGAACAGCGGGCTGTTCAGATATTTGGAATTGCTGATCAGCACGCTCGACGTCACCGGCTCGGCGGCGCCCATCAGATAGGCGGCTTCGTCGGCCGCGAGATTGGTTTCTACGTTCATCAGCTGTCCTCTCGCTTCATTCTGGTCATGAAGGCCGGCTCTTCGATGTCGAGCACCGCCCAGCTTCGTCCGATCAGGTCGGCGGCGTTGCCGACCCCGGCGCGCGCCATCACCCGGCGCATGCCCTCCGCATCGATCTGCACCTTCGATCGCCCGCCATTGGCAAAGCGCAGGGTGATCACCAGCGCGGCCTCGCCGTCATGCGTCGGCGTCAGGCACAGCGCTTCGATCATCGCCCCGTCGCTCACGCCCCGGCAGGCGCCTGCGGCGGCTCGATGAACAAGATGTCCGACGGCGTGATCACGCTGGCCGGGCGGAAGACGAGGAACAGGTTCCAGCTCTTGAGTTGCTCGACCGCCGCCTCGACCGGGGTGTCAGGCATCACCCGCGCGGCGATGCTCGGCCAGTCGTCGCCGCTCTGCGGCTGGATGAAGCGACGGCGCGGGGGAAGCGAAACGCTCATGCACTCTGCCTTTCGGTGATCTGGCCGGCGCGCGCCGGGGCATAGCCGTCGTCCCGGCTATAGGCCTGCACGCCGTTGACGAAGACGCGGTCGATGCCGCTGGCGCGGCGGATGTAGCGGAAGCCCGGAGCGGGCAGATCCTCCACGGCGATCTCCGGGCCGCGATCGATCGTCTGGGGATCGAACAGCACGATGTCGGCCGCATAGCCCGGTCGCAGCAGGCCGCGGTCGCGCAGGCCCCACACCTGCGCCACGTCATGGGTCAGCTTGCGCACCGCAGTCTCCAACGGCATCGCCCCGAAGCCGCGGACATAGCGGCTGAACAGATAGCCGGTGTCGCCATAGGTGGCGAAATTGGTGACA
This sequence comes from Rhizorhabdus phycosphaerae, assembly GCF_011044255.1. NCBI lineage: Bacteria > Pseudomonadati > Pseudomonadota > Alphaproteobacteria > Sphingomonadales > Rhizorhabdaceae > Rhizorhabdus > Rhizorhabdus phycosphaerae. The sequence continues at coordinate 3,469,252 of NZ_CP049107.1, read as the reverse complement.
TGGGCCCCGCCATCGCCCGCACCGATGCCGATCAGCGGGTCCGCCAGCATCTTGGCGATCTTGGCGTCGTCATTATGACCGATCGCGTCGAGCCCGTAGGAGGTGGCGAGATTATCGGCGAGCGCGATGTCGATGATCACCTCGGCGATGTGGCATCCGCGTTCCTCGGCAAGGTCACCCACGCGCCGGCCCATCAGCGCCGCATCAGGGGTTCCCATCCGCTTCACATAGGCGTCGGCGAAGTCGATCTGCAGGCCTATCGGCATGAAGAAATTGTCCATCTCCGCCGCCAGAGCCTGCCGCCGTTCCGGATCGCGCAAGACAGCGAGCTTTTCGTCGTGCGGCAGCAGGGTCATCGCCCACCAGCCCGGCAGCGTCGCGAAGGTCGACATCGGCGCACCGAGGTCGAAGGACAGATCGATCGGCCGGGTCTGCATCTGCGGCACGACGCGCGCGCCATGGGCGCTCTGCAACCGGATCCGGTCGAGGGCGATGCCGACCAGTTCGGGCGAGGCGTTGCTGTCGAACAGCGGTGAGAAGGTCGTCGAAATGCCATGCTTGCGCGACAGATCGGCAAGGAGGTCGATCCGCGCGCAGAGCATGTCAGCGTCCCAGAATTCGGGGACCATCTGCAGGATGCCGCCCTTCTTGCCGAGCGTCGCGCACAGGGCGTCGAGTTCGGCCGGTTCGGCCATGCGTGCAGGCACCGGACGGTTTTCATGATCGATGTCGACCCACGAGCCGCTCATCCCGACTGCGCCAGCATCAAGGCATTCGGCAAGGAGAACGCGCATCTGCGTGATCTCGGCATCGGTCGCCGCCCGCTCACGGGCATCGAGGCCCATCACCCACAGCCGCAGCAGGCTGTGCCCGACCAGCGGCGCGACGTTGACGCCGAGCCGCGGTTTGATCGCCGCGAGATAGTCGGCGAAGCTCTCCCACGACCAGGTCAGGCCTGCGTCGAAGGCGTTCTTGGGCATCTCCTCGATCTTGCGAAAGGTAGCGCCCAGCAACTCGCGATGCTCGGCCTTGAGCGGCGCCAGGCTGAGCGAGCAATTGCCCGGCATCACCGTGGTTACGCCATGTTCGAGGGAGGGCTGCGCCTGCCCGTCCCAGACTAGTTGGGCATCATAATGGGTATGCGGATCGATGAAGCCGGGGGCGATGACCCGCCCGCCCGCGTCGACCGTCTCGCGCGCCTCACCCTGGATTTCACCGATCGCCACGATGCGTCCGTCGCGCACCGCGACGTCGCCCCTAAAGGCCGGTGCGCCGCTGCCGTCGCAGACCAGGCCATTGCGTATCACCAGATCGAGCATGGCATTCCCTCCTGTCCCGCCCGTGCTTTGCGCATCGAATGGCGGCTCTCGACAAAAAAGGTACATACTGTCCCGTAAAAAGCAAGCGAGTCGGTGGCGCACGCTGGACTTGCCCGGCATCGCCGTGGCAGCGTGCCGCGATGGACATGACGAGCGAAAAGGTCGCGACACGCAGCCGGGGGCGCCCGCGCGATGCGGATATCGACCGCCGGATCATCGATGCGGCGCGGACGCTGCTCGCCGAAGGCGGCTATCATGCGCTCGCCTTCGACAGCATCTCGCAGATGACCGACATTCCGCGTTCGATGATCTACCGCCGCTGGCCGACAAAGGCGCATCTGGCGAACGAGATTGCGACCGGCGGCGGCGAGTCCTTTCCCGACGTGATCGACCGGGACGGTCTAAAGGCGCAGGTCGCGCTGCTCGCCGGGCAGATCTTCGAGCGCTATCGGCGTCCCGACATCGGCGCAGCGGCGGTCGGCGTCATCGCCTCGACGCAGGGCGACCGCGCGCTGCAGGCGGAATTGCAGCATGACAGCGAACGCGACGCGCGGGCGCGCATGGCGTCGATCGTGGACAAGGGAAAGGCGGCAGGCCTGGTCGCGGGCGACTGCGATCCCGACGCGTTGTTCGACATGATGGTGGGCACGCTGCTCTACCGGGCCCTGTTCAGCCTGGAGACGCCGCCCGCCGACTATGTCGAGCGCGTCACGCACCTCGTCGTCGACGGGGTCGCTATCCGCGATAAACGGTAAGGCGGCGACCGCCGGCTGCCCGGACGGTCGCCGTAGATAGCGTCAGGCCGGCTCGCCCGCCTGCACCGCCCGCGCCTCGCGCAGCACGGCTTCGGCCAATTCGGGGCGGCAGATGATCAGGTCGGGCAGGTAGACGTCTTCCTGATTATAGCGCAGCGGCGAACCGTCGACCCGCGAGCAGAACAGGCCATGCGCCGCCGCGACCGCGACCGGCGCGCAGCTGTCCCATTCATATTGCCCGCCCGTGTGGAGGTAGATGTCGGCCTCGCCGCGCACCACCGCCATCGCCTTGGCACCAGCCGACCCCATCGCCACCAGTTCGGCGCCGAGCCGCTCGGCGACCTCGACCGCCTCGCGCGCGGGCCGCGTGCGGCTGACGAGCATTCGCAGCGGCTGGTTGGCGGGGGGCAAGCGCTGCGGCCGGTCGGTCCGCAAAACCAGATTCAGCCCCGGCAACGCGACCGCGCCGACAGTCGCCACGCCATCGATAGCCAGGCCGACATGCACCGCCCAGTCTTCGCGCTCCTCGCCATATTCGCGGGTGCCGTCGACCGGGTCGACGATCCACACCCGCGACTGCGAGAGCCGCTCGGCATTGTCCTTTTCCTCCTCCGACAGCAGCCCGTCGTCGGGCCGCTGCGCCCGCAGGGCGTGGCAGAGGAACTGGTTGGCGGTCTGGTCGCCGGCCTTGCCCAGCGCCTTGGCCGGGAACATGCCGCTGGCGCGCACTTCGAGCAGCAGCTTGCCCGCGACCTCGGCAAGGTGCGCCGCGAGTTCGGCGTCGGTCATCGCACCGCTCATGGGATCAGCCTGCGGATGATTTCCTCGGCCGCTTCCTCAGCGGTCATCGACGTGGTGTCGATGCGGATCTCGGGATCTTCCGGCGCCTCATAAGGGCTGTCGATGCCGGTGAAGTTCTTCAACTGGCCCGACCGTGCCTTGGCATAGAGGCCCTTCACATCGCGCGATTCGGCATCGGCCAGGGGCGTATCGATATGCACCTCGATGAACTCACCCGGCGCCATCATCGACCGCACCATGTCGCGCTCCGCCCGGAAGGGCGAAATGAAGGCGGTGATCACGATCAGCCCGGCATCGGTCATCAGCTTGGCGACCTCGCCCACGCGGCGGATATTCTCCACGCGGTCGGCGTCGGTGAAGCCCAGGTCCTTGTTCAGGCCATGGCGCACATTGTCGCCGTCGAGCAGGAAGGTGTGGCGGTTCATCCGCGCCAGCTTCTTCTCGACGATGTTCGCGATGGTCGACTTGCCCGCACCCGACAGACCGGTGAACCACAGCACCGCCGGCTTCTGATGCTTCATCGCGGCATGATGCTCGCGCGAAATGTCGGTTGCCTGCCAGTGGACATTCTGTGCGCGCCGCAGCGAGAAGTGCAGCATGCCCGCAGCGACGGTCGCGTTGGTGATCTTGTCGATCAGGATGAAGCCGCCCAGCGAACGGTTCTCGCCATAAGGCTCGAACACCAGGCTGCGGTCGGTCGACAGATTGGCGACGCCGATGGCGTTGAGCTCCAGCGTCTTCGCCGCCAGATGCTCCATCGTGTTGACGTTGACCTGATATTTCGGTGCCTGGATGCTGGCCGAGATGGTCTGCGCCCCGAGCTTCAGCCAATAGGGCCGGCCGGGCAGCATTTCCTCGTCCGACATCCACACGATCGTGGCCTCGAACTGGTCGGCGGCCTGCGGGGGATTGTCGGCAGCCGCGATGACGTCGCCGCGCGAGCAGTCGATCTCGTCTGCGAGCGTGATCGTCACCGATTGGCCGGCGACACCCGCATCGAGATCGCCGTCGAGCGTCACGACCCGCGCCACGGTCGAGGTCTTGCCCGAGGGCAGCACGCGGATCTTGTCGCCGGGCTTGACGGTGCCGGTCGCGATCAGCCCGGAGAAACCCCGGAAGTCGAGATTGGGGCGATTGACCCACTGCACCGCCATGCGGAACGGCTTGTCCTGATCGGACACCTGGTCGACCTCGACGGTCTCCAGATGCTCCATAAGCGCCGGGCCGCTATACCAGGGCGTGTTCGGCGACGGGCCGGTGATGTTGTCGCCCTTGAAGCCCGAAATCGGCATGGCGACGAACTCGCGGATGCCGATCGAGTCGGCGAAGGCGCGATAGTCGGCGACGATGTCGTCGAAGATCTTCTGGTCGTAGCCGACCAGATCCATCTTGTTCACCGCCAGCACGATGTGACGGATCCCGATCAGATGGGCGAGATAGCTGTGGCGTCGCGTCTGCGTCAGCACGCCCTTGCGCGCGTCGATCAGGATGACCGCCAGGTCTGCGGTCGACGCGCCGGTGACCATGTTGCGCGTATATTGTTCGTGGCCGGGGGTGTCGGCGACGATGAACTTGCGCTTCTCGGTCCCGAAGAAGCGATAGGCGACGTCAATCGTGATGCCCTGCTCGCGCTCGGCGGCAAGACCGTCGACGAGCAGCGCGAAGTCGATCTCCTGCCCTTGCGTGCCGACCCGCTTGCTGTCGGCTTCGAGCGCGGCGAGCTGATCCTCGAAGATCATCTTGCTGTCATAGAGCAGGCGACCGATCAGCGTCGACTTGCCGTCGTCGACCGAACCGCAGGTGATGAAGCGCAGCAGCGTCTTGTGCTGGTGGAGCTTCAGATAGGCGTCGATGTCCTCGGCGATCAGGGATTCGACCTGATAGACGCTGTCCCCGGAGGTGGCGTTGAGCGTGCTCATCAGAAATAACCCTCCTGCTTCTTCTTTTCCATGCCGGCGCCGCCGGCATCCTTGTCGATCACGCGTCCCTGGCGTTCGGACGTGGTCGTCAGCAGCGTTTCCTGGATCACTTCGGACAGCGTCTTGGCCTCGCTTTCGACCGCACCGGTCAGCGGGAAGCAGCCAAGCGTCCGGAACCGGATCGACCGCTCGGTGATCTCCGGGCGCTTGCCCATCACCTTCTCGAGGCGCTCGATATCGTCGGCCATGAACAGCTGCCCTTCCCATTCGAAGGTCGGGCGCTTGTCGGCGAAATAGAGCGGGACGATGGGGATGTCGTTGAGCTGGATATATTGCCAGATATCGAGCTCGGTCCAGTTGGAGATCGGGAAGACGCGGATGCTCTCGCCTTTGTTCTTCCGCGCATTGTAGAGGTTCCACAGCTCGGGGCGCTGGTTCTTCGGGTCCCAGCGATGGTTGGCCGAGCGGAAGCTGAACACGCGCTCCTTGGCACGGCTCTTCTCCTCGTCGCGGCGCGCGCCACCGAAGGCGGCATCGAAGCCATAGAGATCGAGCGCCTGCTTCAGCCCCTCGGTCTTCCACATGTCGGTGTGGAGCGGACCATGGTCGAACGGGTTGATACCGCGCTCCTCCGCTTCCGGGTTCTGATAGACGAGCAGCTCCATGCCGCTCTCTTTCGCCATCCGATCGCGCAGCTCGTACATCGCCTTGAATTTCCAGGTCGTGTCGACATGCAGCAACGGGAAAGGCGGCGGCGACGGATAGAAGGCCTTGCGGGCGAGGTGCAGCATCACCGCCGAATCCTTGCCGACCGAATAGAGCATCACCGGCTTCTCGCACTCGGCGACGACCTCACGGATGATGTGGATCGATTCGGCCTCGAGACGTTCGAGATGGGTCAGGGTTTTGGGATCGGAAGCCATGCAGCACCCTCCTCATTTGTGGTTCCCCGCCATCTTACAGGGATGACTTTCGACTGAACCTCCCATATGGGAGATCCATGGCTCTTACGCGCACCGACGAAACGGAATTGCTGACCGCGCTGCACGAGGGGATGCATGAGACGCCGCGCTGGCAGACCTTCCTCGAACGCCTCCGTCGCCGCACCCGCGCCGACTATGTCTCGCTGATCTTCGCCCAGGGCCAAGCGCCGATGTACAAGGCGACCGAGGTTCATGCCGGGCGCAATATCCGCGCCGAGGCGCAGAAGCTGGAGGAACTCGCGCGGCTCGATCCGATTCCTTATGGCCGGCTGCGCCCCGGTCGGGTCTATTCGCCCGACGAACTGCTCGACCCGGCCGACCCGCGCTATGACCGCTTCCGGCACGAATATCTGTCGCAGATCGGCGTCAATCATAGCCGCTTCATGCGGGTGACCGAGCCGGGCGGCGCGAGCGCCTGGGCGGTTCTCCTGCGCGAGCGCGACAATTTCGTCGCCGCCGACGCGGCGGTGCTTGCCGCGCTGGAACCGCATCTCGCCATCGCGCTGCGCAATTTCGCGACGCTGGAGCGCGAGCGGATGCGCGCCAATGTCGGCGAGGATGTGCTGCGGCGCGCCGGGCTCGCCTGGGCCGTGCTCGGCACCGAGGGCTCGGTCATCGCCAGTTCTCCCGACGCCCGCCCGATATTGTCACCCGGCGGCGCGCGCATCGTCGCGGGCACGGCCGAGGCCGAGCGGAAGCTGGCTCGACTGATCGAGGCCTTCACCGCACAGCCGCATGGCGAGCCGCAGGTGGTCCCACTGGAGGACGATGCCGAACGCGGGCTGGTCGCGCTGCCGATGCCTGATCGGCCACTGACCGCGCTGACCATGCCTGCTTATGTCGCAGTCGTCCGCCTGCCGCGCGAACGCGACGACCGCCATGCCGCGCTGCTATCGGCGCTACACGGCCTGACCGACAGCGAGGCACGCCTCGCCATCGCTCTGTCGCGGGGGGAGTCTATCGCCGATGCGGCGCTCCTTCTGGGTCTAACCCTGGAAACCGCGCGCAACTATTCAAAGCGGGCCTATGCCAAGACCGGGACGACCGGTCAGGCCGACCTCGTCCGCCTCGTTCTCGAAAGCGTCGCGCTGCTCGCCTGACCAGCGGTCAGGCTGGCTCGGCGACCCGCTGCGACGCCTTGGCTAATAACGCTGCCGACGTGCCCGCCTTACGCCCGAAGAAGGTGCAGTCAGCCAGACTCATGCCCGAGCTGTAGCCATGCCCCCAACGCGGCAGCCCCGAGGTCGCGCGTCCCGCCGCGAACAGGCCGGGAACCGGCTCGCCACCGCGGTCGAGCACTTCACCCGTCGGCAGGGTCGAGAGCCCGCCAAGGGTGAAGAAGGAAAAATAGCTGGTCGCGAAGTTGAGTTCGAGCGCAGCAAAAGGCGGCTCGTCGAGCACCTTCAGCCATTTGGCCGACTTGTGCCAGACGGGGTCATGTCCCTCGGCCGCATAGCGGTTGAAGGTCCGCACCGTGGCGGTCAGCGTGTCGGCCGGCAGGCCCAGTTCGGCTTCGACCTCTTCCCAGGTCTCGCCGACCGCCGCGATGTCGATCCGGGCCAATTCGATCGGTCGCGCGAAGATCGCATTGTCGACCAGCAGCCAGACGCGGTCGCCCGGCTGGTCGATCATCGTGCGGCTGACGCGGCCATGATAGCAGTCCTCGTTCATGAACCGCTGTCCGTTGCGGTTGACGAAGATCCCCTTCACGAGGCTTTCGGGCATGATCCACGGACAGGTGGTGAAGAACTCGTCCATGTGGATCGCGTCGCCGCCAGCGCCCATGCCCATCAATATGCCCGAGCCGTTGTCATTCTCGCCGATCGGGTTGGCGAGCTTGATCGCTTCGGGGGCGTAGCGGCGGAGCATGTCCTGATTCATGCAAAAGCCGCCCGTGCAGATCACGGTAGCGCCCGCGCGGACATAATGGTCCTTGTTGTCGATCCGCACGACCAGTCCGACGATCGCGGGACCATCGGCGATCAGCGAGACGACGCGGGCATCGACGCGCACGTCGACCCCGGCCTCGCGCACGTTGCGCTCCAATATGTCGACGAGCTTGCGGCCGCCGCCCCAGCCCTCGAACTGGATGACATGGCCGCGCGGTGCGGGCTGCGCCTGTTCGCAGAAGGGCCAGGCCTCTTCGCTGCCCGACCAGATCAGCGTGTCGTCGGTCGCGGGCTCGATAATCTTGCCGGGTACGAAAGTGCCCTTGTACGGCACGCCCTGCGCCTTCAGCCATTCATAATGCGACAGGCTTTCGGACGCATAGAGTTCGCATTTCGCGTGGTCGGCGTCCGGGCCGCCCGCCATCTTCAGATAGGCGGCGAGCGCCTCCGGGCTGTCCTCGAAGCCGGCGGCACGCTGCACGTCGGAGCCGCCACCGATATAGATTTCCCCGCCCGAGAGCGCCGAGGCGCCGCCGCTGCCCGATCCCATCTCGAACAGCGTGACCGACGCATCGCCGCGCGCGGCTTCGAGCGCCGCGCAGGCGCCCGACGCGCCGAAGCCGATCACAGCGACGTCGGTCTCGATGTCCCACCGGGCGACCTCGCCCACGCCAAGCGGCCGATGGAGCGAGGGGCTGGTCATTGCGCGGTCTCTCTTTCCTTGAGCATGTCGAGCGCGACATCGACGATCATGTCCTCCTGCCCGCCGACCATCCGTCGGCGGCCGAGTTCGACAAGGATCGTGCGGGTGTCGAGGCCATAGGTTTCGGCCGCCTTCTCCGCATGGCGCAGGAAGGAGGAATAGACGCCGGCATAGCCGAGCGCGAGCGTCTCGCGGTCGACCCGCACCGGGCGGTCCTGCAGCGGACGGACGAGGTCCTCCGCCGCGTCCATCAGCGCCATGACGTCGCAGCCATGGTTCCAGCCCTTGCGGTCGACGGCGGCGACGAAGACTTCGAGCGGCGCATTGCCCGCGCCCGCGCCCATGCCGGCCAGGCTGGCGTCGATGCGAACCGCGCCTTCCTGTGCGGCGACGATCGAGTTGGCGACGCCCAACGAGAGATTGTGGTGCGCGTGCATGCCGCGCTCCGTCTCGGGCTTGAGCACCCGGTCATAGGCCTGGAAGCGCGCGCGGATGCCATCCATGTCGAGCGCGCCGCCGCTGTCGGTGACATAGACGCACTGCGCGCCATAGCTCTCCATCAGCAGCGCCTGCTGCGCCAGCGCCTCGGGCTCGATCATGTGGCTCATCATCAGGAAGCCCGACACGTCCATGCCCAGATCACGGGCGATGCCGATATGCTGCTTGGACACGTCGGCCTCGGTGCAGTGCGTGGCCACGCGGACCGAGCGCACGCCCAGATCATAGGCCCGCTTCAGTTCCTCGACCGTACCGACCCCCGGCAGGATCAGCGTGGTGAGGACCGATTTCTCCAGCACGTCTGCGACGGCTTCGAGCCATTCCCAGTCGGTGTGCGCGCCGAAGCCGTAATTGAAGCTGGCGCCTGACAGACCGTCGCCATGGGCAACCTCGATCGCGTCGACGCCGGCCGCATCGAGCGCCTTGGCGATCGCGCGGACATGGTCGATCCCGTACATGTGCCGGATCGCATGCATGCCGTCGCGCAGCGTCACGTCCTGAATGTAGAGCTTGTTGCCCGCCTCTACGTCGAATCCCGCCATCTCGCGTCTCTCCTCAGGCGGCCATCGCGGCCAGGCGGCGCTTCGCGAGAAGCTCGCCCGTCGCCTTCGCGGCAGCGGTCATGATGTCCAGATTGCCCGAATAGCTGGGCAGATAGTCGCCGGCGCCCTCGACCTCGAGGAAGATCGAGGTCTTGATGCCGGTGAACTCGCCGCGTCCGGGGATGCGGAGCTTATTGTTGTCGCCGAAGCGCTCGAACTGCACCTGCTGCTTCAGGCGATAGCCGGGCACATATTTCTGCACCTCGGCCACCATCTTCTCGACCGAAGCGCGGATCGTCTCCTCGTCGGCGCCTTCGGACAGGGTGAACACCGTGTCGCGCATGATCATCGGCGGTTCGGCCGGGTTGAGAATGATGATCGCCTTGCCCTGCGTGGCTCCACCGACCGCTTCGATCGCGCGCGCCGTGGTGCGGGTGAATTCGTCTATATTGGCACGCGTACCGGGGCCGGCCGAGCGCGACGAGACCGAAGCGACGATCTCGGCATAATGGACCTTCGCCACCTGACTGACCGCCGCGACCATCGGGATCGTCGCCTGGCCGCCGCAGGTGACCATGTTGACGTTGGGCTGGTCGAGATGCGCTTCCATATTGACCGGCGGCACGGTGAACGGACCGATCGCAGCCGGAGTCAGATCGACGACCTGCTTGCCGTCGGCGCGCAGCGCTTCGTCATGGACCTTGTGGGCATAGGCGGAGGTCGCGTCGAAGACGATGCCGATCTCGGGATAGCAGGCCAGCTTGCGCAGGCCGTCGAGCCCCTCATGCGTGGTCGCGATGCCATGCTCGCGCGCCATCGCCAGCCCCTCGGATGCGGGGTCAATGCCGACGACAGCGGCCAGCTCCATGTTCTGGGGATATTTGATCATCTTCATCATCAGGTCGGTGCCGATATTGCCCGAGCCGATGATCGCCGCCTTCAGACGTGCCATGTTCTTTTCCTTAGACGAAGCGGGCGGCGCAGCGCCCGATACCGTGCAATTCCATTTCGAAGACGTCGCCGGCCTTGGCCGGCGCCAGCGGCACGAGCGACCCCGACAGGATCACGTCCCCGGCATCGAGCGTCACGCCATGCGCGCCGAGCGTATTGGCGAGCCATGCCACCGCCTCGGCAGGAGAGCCCTGCACAGCCGAGCCATATCCCTCGGACAGCGGTTCGCCATTCTTGGTCACCGTGACGTGCAGCGCCGGCAGATCGTGCGCGCGCGGGTCGGCGCGCGCCTCGCCCAGCACGAACACGCCGCAGGACGCATTGTCGGCGACGGTGTCGACGATCCCGATCTTCCACTCGGCGATACGGCTGTCGACGATCTCGAAGCAGGGCGCGATGCTCTCGGTTGCGGCGATCACCTGTTCGGCGGTCACGCCCGGGCCTTTCAGCGGCTCACGCAGGATGAACGCGATCTCGGCTTCGGCGCGTGGCTGGATAAGCCCGGTCGCGGCGATGTCGATCGTCTCGCCGTCGATCCACATGCGGTCGGTCAGGAAGCCGAAATCGGGCTGGTGGACGCCCAGCATGTCCTGCACGGGCTTCGAGGTGACCCCGATCTTCTTGCCGACGACCCGTTCGCCGTCCGCCTGGCGACGTTCGAGGATGCCGAGCGAGATCGCATAGGCATCGTCGATCGTCAGGCTCGGGTCCTGACCGCTGATCGGCGCGAGCGTGCTTCCGTCACGCAGCGCACGGTAGAGCCGTTCGGCCCAGACTGTGGTGTCAGCCATGGAGGAAGGCCAGGGTGTAGCGATTAAACTCCGCGGCGCGCTCGACCTGGACCCAGTGGCCCACGCCGTTGAAGGTCATGAAGCGCGCATCGGGGCAGGCTTCGAGGAAGCGCTGCGCCCCCGAGGCCGGGCAGAAATCGTCCTGCAGCCCCCAGAAGCCGAGGATCGGCATGGTCAATTCGCCCAGACGCGGCGCCAGATTGGGCGTCCGCATGCGCGCCAGCACGTCCTTCGACTGCGTCTTCGCAACCGCATAGCGCTCGGCCACCAACTGATCGCTGACCACCGAAGAGTCGTAGACGAGGTTGGTGATCAGCGTCCGCTGATCTTCCAGCGAGAATTCGGGGCTGCCGAAGCTCGACTTCATCTTGGCGATGCCGGGCATGGCGAAATAGACCGGCAGCTCCTCAATGCAGCCCGGTGCCATCATCACCAGCTTCTCGACGAAGCCGGGATGATCGAAGGCCAGCTGCATCGCGATGCCGCCGCCGAGCGAGTTGCCGACACATACCGCCGAGGTCACCCCGGCCTTCGTCAGCGCGTCGTGGACCGTGTCGGTGAACAGCTGGAGCGTGTAATCGATGCCCTCCGGCTTCGACGACGCGCCATAGCCGATCAGGTCGGGCAACAGGACGCGATAGCCCGCTGCGACGAATTCCGACGCATTGAGGCGAAAGTTGGAAGCACCGGACGCTCCCGGCCCGCTGCCGTGCAGGAACACGACAGCGGGACCGGAGCCGGCCTCCGCCATGCTGATCTCATAGTCTCCGCCGACCTTATAGGCCGTACGGATGAACTCGACTGTCATTGAAACCCCTCCAGTCGATTGGGAAAATACTCAGAGGAACAGGAAGGACGGCGCCTGCCCGTTCAGCGTGCCCACGAGGTCCGCCGCCATATTATTGGGGTCGTTGGCCACGTGCGCGCGCGCTGCATTGATATCGAGCCAGGGCTGGATGATCGGGCTGGACATATAGATCGCCCGGCCGCCCAGCAGCGGCATGAGCTCATCCACCAGATCGGCGCAGCGCCGGACGACGGTCGAGGACTGGTAACGATACAAGGCACGCTCGGACATTTCGAGCGGCTGACCGCGCTCCGCCTTTGCCATCATCTTGTCGAAGCTGGCCTCCAGCGTGGCTTCCATCTCCAGAAGCTGCGCGTGCGCCTTGGCGATCGCGGCCATCAGGATGGGATCGGTCTTCGACGCCTTGCCGGTGTTGGTCGACACGCGGTCGTTGGCGATCTTGATCGCTGCGTCGATCGCAGCCCGCGTACCGCCCAGGGCAGCCGACGAGACCGAACGCACGAAGATCTGCGCCCAGGGCAGGGTGAAGAGCGGCGCGCCATTCTCCTTCTGGCCGGGATTGGTGCAGAGAAAGCCGTCCGCCGCGCGGTGCGTGCGATAATCGGGGATGAAGGCCCGTTCGATCACCACGTCATGGCTACCCGTGCCCTGAAGACCGAAGGTGTCCCAGGTCTCCTCGATCCGGTAGTCCTTCCGCGGGACGAGGAAGGTGCGCATGTCGGGGGCATCGCCCTCGTTCTTCGGCGGCACCAGCGAGCCGAGCAGCACCCAGTCGCAATGCTGCGAGCCGGAGGAGAAGCCCCAGCGGCCCGACAGGTAGAAGCCGCCCTCGGCATGCTCGACCTTGCCCACCGGCTGGTAGGAGGACGACACCAGAACGCTCGTGTCCTCGCCCCAGACTTCGGCCTGCGCCTTGTCGGAAAAGAGCGCCAGCTCATAGGGATGACAGCCGACGACGCCATAGACCCAACCGGTCGACATGCAGCCCTGCGCGATCTCCTTCAGCACCGAGAAGAAGACGTTGGGATGCATTTCATAGCCACCCCAGCGCTTGGGCTGGAGGATGCGGAAGAAGCCCGCTTCCTTCATCTCGGCGATGGTCTCGTCGGGGATCCTGTGGGCCGCCGTCGCCTGTTTCGCGCGCGAGCGGAGCACCGGAATCATAGCACGCGCCCGCTCGATCAGATCTTCCGCGCTCGGGATCGCGACATCCTCATTCTTAAGCATCGTCGCCATGTTCGTTTCCTGACCAGCCTCTCCGCATCCGATCGTTCATCAGATTCGTAATCCTAGCTACCGATTTCTACGCAAAGCGTCAACTATCGGAGCCAAGTTCTGCGATTGCCGATCTAGCAAAGCATGCAATCACGTGTTACGCATATGGTAGAAGGAGCGGGTTGACACCCGCCATATACGTAGTGGGAGGGTCGTTTTGAAACGCGCGCACAGGCTGTATGCAGCCTCTCTGGCTGTCCTGTCCACGGTGGGATTTTCCCCGGTTTCGGCGCAATCCACCACCGACGACTCCGGCATCGGCGACATCGTCGTAACCGCCACCCGCATGGGCGAGACCCGGCTGCAGTCGACCCCGATCGCGGTCACGGTACTGGGCGGCGAAGCGCTCGATTCGCGCGGCGTGCGCGACGTTCAGGACCTGAAAGCCTATGTTCCGTCGCTCCAGGTGTCGGACCTGTCGGGCTATACCCAATTGTTCATACGCGGCATCGGTTCGAACATCGTCTTCATCGGATCCGATCCGAGCACGACGATCCACAGCGACGGCATCTATCTCGCCCGCCCGCTCAGCTACCTGACCGACTTTCTCGACGTCGAGCGGGTGGAAGTGCTGCGCGGACCGCAGGGCACGCTCTACGGCCGCAACTCGGTCGGCGGCACGATCAATGTCGTTTCGCGCAAGCCCTCCTCCACACTCCAGGCGCAGGCGCAGCTGGGCTATGGCACCTATGATCGCTATGCTGCGCAGGGCTATATCAGCGGGCCGATCGCGGGCGAGGTGCTTGCAAGCCTCGCGGTAGATGTGTCGGGCCATGACGCCTTCCGCGAGAATATCTCGACGGGCAACGACGTCGAGGACCTCAAGTCGCGTGGCGTGCGGGCGCAGATCCTGGCTCCGATCGGCGGGGGAGAATGGATCATACGCGGCGACTGGTCGCGCCAGTCGGGTGCCATGGCCGGCTATCCCAAGCTGATCCGGCCGACCGGTAACCCGTTCGACGACGCGATCCTCGGCCACTTCGACAAGGTGTCGATGAACCGGGACAACTTCACGGTGCTGAAGAATTACGGCCTGTCGAGCGACCTGTCGCTGCCGCTGGCCGATGGCCTCACGCTGCGCTCGCTGACCGGCTGGCGAGCCTTCCGCGGCTCGATCCTGACGGATTCGGATTCCAGCTCGATCGACATCCTGCGCAACCTGATCGCACCGATCCGGCAGAACCAGTTCAGCCAGGAGTTCACCCTCGTTGGCGAAAGCGACCGGTTCGACTGGGTGCTCGGCGCCTATTATTTCCAGGAGCGCAACCGCGAGCCGCTGACATTGGCGATCCTGCCCTTCGGCGCATCGCACATCCAGCGACCGCTGTTGAAAGCACGTTCCTATGCCGGCTTCGCGCAGGGCGAGTATAAGCTGACCGACGCCCTCTCCTTCGTCGCCGGCCTGCGCTACACGCGCGAGCGGAAGATCTACCGGATCACCGACTATTTCACCGCCTCGACCGATCCCGATCCGCGTGTCGCGGCCCAGGGTTTCGTCCTGTCGGGCGTGCCCGGCCTGCCGAACCCCTTCACGGTCGACACGCGCCGGAACGACGACGCGCTGACGCCGAAGTTCGGGATCAACTTCAAGCCCAGCGAGCAGCTGCTGATCTACGCATCCGCAACGCGCGGCTTCAAGAGCGGCGGCTATGACTATGGCAGCAATAACGCGATCGACGCGGCGGCAGGCTATGGCCCGGAAAAGCTCTGGTCTTACGAAGTGGGTCTGAAAAGCGATCTGCTCGACCGGCGACTGCGGCTCAACCTGACCGGCTTCTATTACGACTATACCGATCTGCAGGTGCAGAGCTTCGTCCAGGTTGGCGCTTCTTTCGGCGCACGGACCCAGAATGCCGCGACGGCCCGCGTGAAGGGCATTGAGGCCGAGATCGTCGCCAAACCCGTTCGCGCACTGGAATTGACCGCCAATGTCGCCTGGCTCGATGCCGAATATCAGCGCTATCCCAACGCCTTTGTCAGCACCTTCGGCTCGTTCGACGCCAAGGGCAAACGGCTCAACAACGCACCGACATGGTCGGCGACCTTCGGCGCGACCTATGCGTTCGACCTCGCTGACGCTGGCAAACTCACGGTAGGCGCCGACGCGCACGTCCAGAGCCGCATCTTCTTCACCGCCGCGAATGACGGCATCGGCGCGGTGGCGGGCTATGCCGAGCAGCAGGGCGGCTATGGCATCGTCAATGCGCGCATCGGCTGGACCAGTCCCGACGATGTCTGGAAGGCCCAACTGATCGCGACCAACCTGTTCGACCGCGACTATATCGTCGGCACGGCCAACTATACGGCCGCGATCGCCGCGCGGCAGGGCCGTCCGCGCGAAGTCCTTGGCCAGCTCAGCTACAGCTTCCGATGAACGCGCCCTTCCCGCCGGCGGCCGACGTCGGCGTTCCGGTCGAGCAGCCGATGCTGGTCGAGGATGCCGACGCCGTAGCCTGGGACCAGAGCACCGACCTGCTCGTCGTCGGCCTCGGCGGAGCCGGACTGGCAGCGGCGCTGGAAGGAATAGAACGCGGCCTGTCGGTCATCGCCGTCGATCGCTACGCCTGTGGCGGATCGACGGCGGCCAATGGCGGTGTCTTCTACGCAGGCGGCGGGACTACGATCCAGCGCGAGGCCGGAGAGGACGACAGCCCGGAAGCGATGCTCGACTATCTGCGCATCGAGGCGGGCAAGGTCGTCAGTGACGAGACGCTGCGCCGTTTCGTCGAGCAAAGCCCGGAGACTGTCGACTGGATCCTGCGCCACGGCGGCAAGCTCGCCGCCTCGGTCTGGAAGGAGAAATGCTCCTATCCGCCGCTCGACCGCTTCCTCTACCACCCCGACAATTCGCTGGTGGCGAGCTATCGGGCCAGGGCGAAGCCCGCCGCGCGCGGCCATCGCGCCTTCGGACGCGACGGCAAGAAGGCCTGGGGCCTGGGCAAGTTCATCACCGAACCGATGACCCAATCCGCCCTTCGCCTGGGCCTCGTCTTCCACCGCTACAGCGAGGCGCGCCAGCTCGTCGTCGACCGCGACGGCCGGGTGGTCGGCGCGCGCATATTGTCGACCCCCGAAGGATCGCCCGAAGCCCGCCGCTTCGCTAAATATATCGCACGCGCCAACATGCTGCTCGCGGCCCTTCCGCCCAGCATCCCGCTGGCCTCGATCACCATCGCCCTCGGCAACCATTATCTGCGCAAGGCGAGCGAGATCGAGGCGAAGGCCCGCTTCTCGCGCTTGATCCGCGCGCGCGAAGGCGTGGTGCTGAGCGCGGGCGGATTCATCATGAATCCCGCGATGGTCCGCCGTTACGCTCCGGCCTATGCGACGGGCATGCCCAATGGAACGCTCGGCGACCAGGGGTCGGGCATCCTGCTGGGCATGAGCGCGGGCGGCGCCACCGCGCTGATGGACAAGGTCAGCGCGTGGCGTTTCATCAATCCGCCCAAGGCCTGGGCACAGGCGATCGCCGTCGACCGCGCGGGCGAGCGCTTCGTGGACGAGACCGTCTATGGCGCGACGATGGGCGAGCATATCGTCGACTATCGCGGCGGGGTTGCCTGGCTGATCTATGACAAGAGCCTGCGCGAAGCCGCCTTCCGCCAGGCGCGCGACCCCAAGCTCGTCCCGTTCCAGCGCGACGTGACCCTGCTCAACCTGTTGTTCAACGCACGCAAGGCGCCGACGCTCGACGCGCTGGCCCGGCGCATCGGGGTCGATGCAGAGGGACTTGTCCGGACCGTGGCCACCTATAATGCTGCAGCGCGCGGAGAAGCGCAGGACCCGTTCGGCAAGGAGGCGGTCGACATGCATCCGATCGAGCGCGGCCCCTTTTACGCGATGGACATATCGATCGACAGCCGGTTCCTGCCCCTGCCCGTCATCACCTTCGGCGGGCTGCGCGTCGCCGAGGAAAGCGGGCAGGTGCTCGATCGCGCAGGCAAGCCGATCGCGGGGCTCTATGCCGCCGGCCGCACCGCGGTGGGCCTCGCCTCGCAGACCTATGTCAGTGGCCTGTCCTTCGCCGACTGCTTCTTTTCCGGCCGCCGCGCCGCACGGCACGCGGCCCGGGCCAATGTCTGAGAGGAACTCGATGGACGATATTCACGGCATAGCGGGCAAGGTCGCCCTGGTTACCGGCGGGACGCGCGGCATCGGTCTTGCCATTGCGCGCAAGCTCGCGGCGGCGGGCGCGAAGGTGGTCGTGTGCGGGCGCAACAGCGGGTCGATCGACGGCATCGAGGCGCTGGCCTGCGACGTGCGCGATCCCGAAGCAGTCAAGGCTATGGTCGACGACATCGTCGCCCGCCATGGCCGGCTCGACATCCTCGTCAACAATGCCGGTGGATCGCCCGACGCTGCGCTTGGCACGAGTTCGCCGCGGCTGGCCGAGAAGGTCGTCGGTCTCAACCTGATGGCGCCCATCTATCTGTCGCAGGCCGCCTATCCGCATATGATCAAGAATGGCGGCTCGATCGTGAACATCGCCAGCGTATCGGCGATGCGCCCTTCGCCGGGCACCGCCGCCTATTCGGCCGCCAAGGCCGGGCTGATCGCGCTCGGTCGCAGCCTCGCCCATGAATGGGGTCCCGACATTCGCGTCAACGCGATCGTCGTCGGCTATATCGAGACCGAGGCGACCGAGGCGACCTATGGCGATGCCGCGACGCAGGCCGCCATCGCCCATAATATCGGTGCGCGCCGGCTGGGCCGCGCCGACGAGATCGCGGCGGCCGCGCTCTTCCTCGCGTCGCCGGCATCGTCCTACGTCACCGGCGCCGCGCTCGAAGTCCATGGCGGCGGCGAGCGCCCACCCTTTCTTGATATCGTGAAGGAGCAATCGGCATGAGCATCGACAATCGCAAGGTGGCCGTTGTCACCGGCGCCAGCCGTGGCGCGGGCGCAGGTATTGCGCGAGCGCTGGGCGAGTCCGGCTATGCCGTCTATGTGACCGGCCGCACCACCAAGGAGGGCACAGCCGCCCTGCCCGGCACGATCGGCGCGACCGCCGCCGCCATCGACCGCCTTGGCGGACGCGGGGTCGCCGTCGCGGTCGACCATCGCAAGGACGACGAGGTCAAGGCGCTGTTCGAGCGGATCGAGCGCGACGAGGGGCGGCTCGACATCCTGGTCAACAACGCCGCCATCATCGACGACGCCCTGATTCAGCCGGGCGGCTTCTGGGAGCGTCCGCTCAGCCTGGTCGACATCCTAGATGTCGGCCTGCGCTCCGGCTATGTCGCCAGCTTCCATGCCGCGCCGCTGATGATCCGGACGGGCGGCGGCGTGATAGCCTTCACCTCCTCCTTCGGCTCCGCCTGCTACATGCATGGCCCGGCCTATGGCGCGCAGAAGGCGGGCGTCGACAAATTCGCGGCCGACATGGGTGTCGACCTGCGCGAACATGACGTCGCCGCCGTGTCGATCTGGATGGGCCCCCTCAAGACCGAGCGCACCGACAAGGCGATCGCCGAGCGACCCGATCAGTACGAAGCGATCATGGCCAATGCCGAGACGCCCGAGTTCACAGGCAAGCTCGTCGCCGCCATCCATGCGGCTCCGGACCGGATGGAGATGTCGGGCCATACCTTCATCGGGGCGGAACTGGGGACACGCTTCGCCATTCAGGACGCGGGCGGCAAGCAGCCTCCGTCCTTCCGCGAGATGCTGGGCGCTCCGCGCCTTCCCCACCCCGCGATCGTTCGCTAAGGAGTTTTACAATGTGGGCCGGGCTGCCGCGTTCAGCGGCGCCCGGAAACACGGCAGGGACAAGCTTGTGGCAACAAAGAAACCGACGACCAAGAAGAAGACGGCTGGCGACGAAACGGCATCGGCGCGTCAGGCGTCGCCACCGCCCGCCGTGCTCGAACCGATCGACGAGAAGATCATCGCGGCCTTGCGCCAGTCCGGCCGTATCGCGAACCGCGATCTCGCCCGGCTGATCGACGTCAACGAGGCGACCGTGCGGACCCGGCTGCGCAAGCTGGAGTCCACCAATGCGGTGCGCGTCGTCGCCATGCGCGACCTGACCGCGATGGGCTTCAACGCAATCGCTGCGGTCGGCGTACAGGTGAAGGGCCGATCGGCCGCCGACGTCGGCGCCGAGCTCGCGAAGATCGACAACGTCATCACCGTGAACGTGACGATCGGGATGTACGACCTCGAGGCGCAGGTCGTCGCCGACAATATCGAGGAACTCGACCGGCTCCTGACCGACGTCATCGCCCATATCGAAGGGGTCGAGCGACTCTTCCCCGGCCTGTCGATGAAGATCCTGAAGTATAACCCCGAATGGGCACCGCTATGACCCGCATCCCGCTCGACGACCTCGACCACAAGATCATCGACCGACTGAGCCGCGACGCCCGCGTCAGCAACCGCGAGATCGGCCGCGAATTCGGACTGACCGAAGGCACGATCCGCTCGCGCCTGAAGCGGCTGCTCGACAACAAGGTCATCCGCGTCGCGGCGGTCACCAACGCGAACCGGCTGAAGAACCCGTTTCTCGCCTATCTGTGGATCGAGGCGGACACGGCCGGCGACATCCAGGCGCTGGCCGAGCGCCTCGCCTCGTTACCCGAGATCGGCTTCGTCTCGACGATGCTGGGCCGGGCCGACGTGCTGGCGATGACGCTGGTCGAGAATGGCAGCCAGCTGACCGATTTCCTCCACCAGACGATCGACAAGATCCCGGGCGTGCGGCGGGTGCGCTACAGCCTGGGGCAGAATTTCATCAAGCACGACTTCCGCTACTGCGCGCTGGTGGACTGAACGTCCCGCCTTTATTCTCGCGTAGCGCATTCCCCTCCACCGCCTTCGGCGGTCCCCCTCCCCGTTCCGGGGAAGAATGTCGTAAGTTCCTCCCCGGCACGGGGAGGGGGACCATGCGCAGCATGGTGGAGGGGAATGCGCAACGCCCGCCTAAAGCGCGCTGACCTTCTCCTCGACCAGGAACATCCGCGTCCCGCTGCGGTCGAGGAAATTCTCCTCGTCCTCGGCGATCCGCTGGCCAATCTCGGGATCGGCGACCTTCGCCATCGCCGCGTCATAGGCGGCGCGGCTCTCGAACCAGATCTCGGTGACCACGTCGAAGTCGAAGGGCGCCGCCCCCTCGTTGACATAGGCGCCGTCGAACAGGGTGAAGTTGCGCCGATACTCGACGATGCCCGGCAGCAGCGACCGGATCAGCGGCACGTGGCGCGTCTCATAATAGTCGACGAAGGCCTCGCGGCCGAGATCGGACCGACGGCGCAGCAGTGCAATGGACTTCACCCGGCTCATGCTTAGGCTCCCCGTTTCAGCATCTGGAAAAAGGCATAGGACGGGTCGGCCGGACCCGGCTTGCCGATATAGGCCCCTTCGAGGAAGGGATGGTTCAGGTCGACGATCGAGGGGCTGTGGATGTTCGCCCAATCGGCGACGATCGCGCGATGGGCGAATTTCCAGTGTCCGTCGCGGCGCTCATATTTGTCGAAATAGCGCCCGCCGACCAGCACGTCGAACGGCCCGTCCGGCCCCATCACCCGGTGCAGTGCGAGCAGATAGACCTCACCCTCGGCGCGGTCGCCGTCGATCGCCAGATTGATCGTCGTGACATTGTGGTGGAGGATCTCCATCGGCGCCTGGATCTCGGGCAGCTTGTCGATGAAGTCCATCGCTGGCCCCTTCGACATATGCCCATGCTCGTCGATCGCATCCTCATGATAGAGGCTGCGCATCTTGTCCTGGTCATGGCGATCGGCGGCGTTGCAATAGGCATAGATCAGCGACCGTATCTCCTCGCGGTCGAGCAGCTCCTGCAGCCGGGCGGGATCGACCGTCATGACGCGGCCTTGGTCGCGAGGAAATGCGCGGTCAGCCCGGGCGCGGGATCATGATAAACGCGCTCATAGACCCGGTCATATTCGCTGTGCGCGATCAGCCAGCGGCCATCGCGCTTGACATAGCGGTCGCGGTAGATCGCCGAGCCGACCGTGGTCTTGTTCCCTTCGGCAAGGTTCAGCGCATAGTCCAGCAGGGTCCACACGCCGGTCGCGTTCTCGTCGTCGAGGACCTCGATCTCGGGCATGTGCATCGTGTGCGAACCGACGAAATGCGGGCCGAACATCCCGCGCAAAATGTCGACGATCGCATCGCGGCCCTGCAGCTGGACATGATAGCTGCCGCCGCGATAGTCGATCGTCGCATCCTCGGCGAAGAGGGACGCCACCGTCTCCATGTCGCCGGTGTCGATCCCGCGCGAATAGCGATATTTCAGCTGCCGGATCAGCTCGATATCTTCGAGCCGCAGCGTCATGCCGCGGCCTTGCGCGCCGCGTGGATCGCCTCGGCCCGCGCCTTGAGTGCACGCGCCGTATCGTCGAAAGCCCGCTTCACCCAGGGACCGCAGAACCGCATCACATGGATGCCGTTCTCGCCGAAGAAGGCGTCGGTCGACCAGTAGCGGCAGCGCTCGGGGCCATCGGCCTCGATGATCTGGTCGCGACGCGCCGGATAGGGCCAGATCGGATTGTCGAGCAGCTCCCAGCTGATCAGCCGCTCCGGGATCTTGGCGCAGACATATTCGACATTCGGCGCGGTCTGCCCCGGCATGGTGTAGTTGAGCAGCGTCATATGGATCGGATCGCCGATCTCCAGCGTGGATTCTGCGCCGATGCAGAAGGGGTTCCACTTGCCGTAATTGGGCAGGTCGGTCAGCACCTCCCACACGATCGAAGCCGGGGCGTCGATCGTCACCGTCTCCGATCGGACGGTGGTGTCGGCGGGATAGTCCGGCAGGCCGAGGTCGTCGCTCACGCATCTTCTCCTTCGATTGGTTCGGCCCGTCAGGCGAGCGTCTTCATCTCATATTGGCGCATAGGGATGCAGTCGCAGCCCTTGGCGCCGATGAAATTGGCGCAGCTGTCCATCATGCGCTTCTCATTGGCTTCGAGCTTCGCCTGGTCGCCCGCCGCATCATAATAGAGCTGCTTGTCCTGGATTGCCGCCAGCGGGAAACATTCCTCGACGACCGCGGCATAGGGGCCGGCACCGGGGGTCACCGGGCGGACGACCAGATTCTGCACATATTCGAAATTGCTCTGCGTCACGATCGCGGTTTCGGTGTGCCCATCCTGCCAGTTGCGACGCCAGGTCTCGTAATCGAGATGGTCCGGCTTCTCGATGAAAACGACCTGAGAGAAGCCTTCGGTCGGCTTGCCTGCGGGATGCGTCCGGTTCGGCAAGGGCGTGGACTCGGCGACGAGCCAGCCCTCGACCCGGCTCGACAGCTTGGCGAGTTCTGCCTCGATCGGAGCCCGCGCCGGCGGGAAGGCCGTGTCGACCCAGATCTGGACGGCCGCTTCCATCTGCGGCTGCGTTACCACAAAGACAGGGTTGCTACCCTTGGGCAGCGCATCGTCCTGCACATTGATGCGCAGCGCTCGGACATGCGGGGCGATGGCCTCGGCGACATCGCCCAGCAGCCGCTCGTTGAACGCCGCACGGGGCGTGTCGGCATCGCGCCACAGCGCATAGATCAGCTTTTCCATTCAGTCCTCCAGCTGGCGCAGGAAATCGACGAGCGCCGCTGCCAGCGCCTCGCCCTGCTCTTCCTGCACGAAATGCCCCGCCCCCTCGATCCGCACATGCGGCGCCTTAGCGGCGCCGGGTATCCGGTCGCGAAAGACCTGCTCCCAGGCCGCCGTCGAGGGATCGCCATCGCTGAATGCGGTGGCGAATGGCCGGTCGAAGTGTTCGAGCACCGACCAGGCCGCCTTGTTCTGCGCGATGCCGTCGCTGTCGGCGCGTGCCGGGATCAGCGTCGTGATCGCCAATGCCGCCGCCTTGTAGCTGGCATCCGGAAAAGGCGCGTCATAGGCGGCGAGGACCGCCGGATCGGGCCGCTGTACGCAGGTCGCCGCGACGATCTCGCTCACCGGCAGATCGTCGCTGGTCCGGCACAATTCTATCCAGGGTTCGATGATCGGTCCCGGCCAGCCGGCCACCCCACGCGGCGGCTCCTCGGCGGTGGGCAGAAGCGTGTTGGTCGCCAATACCCCGATGAAGCGATCGGGCATCTCCGCCAGCAGGCGCAGGCCGATCGGCCCGCCCCAGTCCTGGATGACGAGCACGATCCGCTGGAGGTCGAGCTGCTCGACGAAGCCGCGCATCCAGCCGACGAAGCGATCATAGCTGAAGATGCTGCGGTCCGCCGGCTTGTCCGATCGTCCGAAGCCGACATGGTCGGGCGCCACTGCGCGCCACCCCGCCGTCGCGACCGGCCCGATCAGCTTACGATAGAGAAAGCTCCAGCTCGGCTCGCCATGGAGCATCAGGACAGTGCCGTGCACCGCCTCACCCTCGTCGACATAGTGCATGCGCAGCGGACCGAGTTCCGCGTCGGCGACCTCGATATAATGCGGCGCGAAGGCGAAGCCGGGCAGGCTTGCGAAACGCTCGTCCGGCGTGCGCAGCAGCTTCGACACGCGACATCCCCTCGAATCTTTTTGCGAATGCTTATGCCCCACAGTTTACGCATTGAGCATTTTGGATTGCAAGCCATTCGCGCTTCGCGCATCCTTTGAACCAATGTCGCCACCAAGTGCGACGGAAAGGACGAGGGATGCTGTCGCTTCAGGAAATGTCTGACCGGCTCGAGATTCAGGATCTCATCACGCGCTATGCCTATGCGATCGACGAGCAGGACTGGAACGCGCTCGATCGCGTTTTCACGCCGGATGCCGTGATTGACTATACCGATCTGGGCGGCGCCAAGGGCAGCCTGTCGGAGACCAAGGCCTATCTCGCCCAGGCCATGCCGACCTTCCCCGCCTTCCAGCATCTGTCGACAACGACGCGGATCGACATCGACGGCGACAGCGCCAGGACGAAGACGATCCTGTTCAACCCGATGGTCATGAATCACGAGGGTGAGGAGCGCGTCTTCTTCATCGGCCTCTGGTATAATGACGAACTCGTGCGGACCGCAGACGGCTGGCGCATCAAGCACAGGCGCGAGCAGAAATGCTGGTCGTTCAACGCACCGCCGGGCCTGCTTCCATGAGCGGACCGACCGCGAAGACGATCGGCTTCATGCCGCGCAGGGCCGACATTTCGCGTGCCGACTTCCGGACCTATTACGAAACCCGGCACGCCGTCCTCGCGGTCCCGCTCTTCCCCTTCCGCCGCTACCGCCGCAATCATCTCGCGGATCAGGCGATCGAGCCGGGCTTCGACTGCATTTCCGAATTCTGGGTGGGCTCGCTGGAGAAGATCGGCGAACTCATGGCGGGCGAGGTCGGCGACACGATGCGCACCGACGAGCGCAACTTCCTCGACCAGCCGAACATCCTCGCCGTGCGCGCCGAACCCGTCGCGACGGGAAGCGACAGTGCAGGCAGCCTGGCCTTGCTGATATCGGAGGGCGGCGACGCAGCCGCGCTGACCGAAGCGGCGCGCAAGGCTGATGCCGGCCTCGACCTGCTGTCGCCGCTCGACGAGCGGGCTTCGCCCTGCGATGCGATCCTGCGCTTCTACGGCAGCCTGCCCGCCCTCCCGGAGGGATGGCGCGTGGACCGCCAGATCGAGGTCATTCCCTGCGAAACCGATCCGGCCCAGCTGCGCGGCTGAGCCGGACCAGGTTCAGATGGCGGTCTGCCCGCCGTCGACGGCCAGCGTCGTGCCGGTGACGAAGCGGGCGTCGCTCGACAGCAGGAAGGCCACCGCTGCGGCGACATCCTCGGGCTGGGCGACCGGACCGATCAGCGGCGTCATCCGCGCGAACAGGTCGAGGTCGACGCCCTCGATCGCATCGAAGCCCCCCGCGATCAGCGGCGTATCGACCGCGCCGGGGCAGATCGCGTTCACCCGAACGCCGCGCCGCGCATATTCCGCAGCGACCGAGCGGGTCAGCCCGACCACGCCGCTCTTCGACGCCGAATAGGCCGCGGCATAGGGCGTCGCGACCAGCCCCGCCGCGCTGGCAATGTTGACGATCGCCCCGCCCTGCGCCTCGATCGCCGGGAGCGCGGCGCGGGTCATTTGGAAGACGCCGGTCAGGTTGATGCCGATCACGCGTTGCCATTCGGCATCGCTCGTCGCCGCCGCATGGCCGAAGCTGCCCACGCCGGCGACATTGGCGAGCCCGTCGAGCCGCCCGAAGCGTGCCCTGGCCTCCGCCACGGCTGCGTCGCAGGCGGCGGGGTCCGAAACGTCGACCTGCATCGAAGCGGCGTTGCCGCACGCCTCGGCCGTGGCGGCCGCCCCCGCGCCATTGATGTCGACGCACAACAGGCTTGCGCCCTCTTCGGACAGCCGCAGCGCGGTCGCCTTGCCGATGCCCGAGGCAGCCCCGGTCACCAGCACCACCAGACCTTCGAAACGCTTCATCATCCCCTCCTCATGTCAGCGTGGTCAGGGCGGCAAGGTCGAGCGCACGGAGCTCTCCATCGCGGCCTTCCCGGACCTTGTTCGCCCATTGCGCGTCGGCGAGCAGCGAACGCCCGACCGACAGAAGATCGAACTCTCCCCTCGCCAGCATCGCGGCGACCTGATCCAGCCGCTCTAGCGAGACACCCGGCAGCGCCGCGCCGGGCGTCGCAGCCTCCTCCTCGGTGAACAGGCCCGCCAGCCCGACCGATCCGACCGCAATGGTGGGCAGCCCGGTAAGCCGCTTCGCCCACCCAGCCAGATTGAGCGGGCTGCCCTCGAACGCAGGCTCCCAGGCTTCGCGTTGCGAGCAGTGCAGGATGTCGGCACCGGCCGTCGCCAGCGGGCGCAGCAGTTCGCCGAGTTCCTCCGGCGTCTCGGCGATCCGCGCCTCATAGGCGTCGATCTTGAACTGCGAGATGCGGAGGAGGATCGGGAAATCGGGGCCGGTGGCGGCGCGGCAGGCAGCAATTACCTCGGCCGGAAAGCGGGCGCGGTTGGCAGCGTTGCCGCCATAATCGTCGCGGCGGCGATTGGTGCCGGACCACAGGAACTGGTCGAGCAGAAAGCCATGGCCGGCATGAACCTCGACCCCGTCGAAGCCCCGCGCCTTGGCCGCTGACGCCGCGTCGGCAAAGGCGTGCGCGACGGCCGCCATGTCGGCCTCGGTCATGGCCGTGGCGCTCGGCCCGCGTCCTGCATCGAGATCCGCTATCGTATAGCCTGACGGCCCCATGGCGGATTTGTCGGTAAAGGCATCGACATGGCGGGCGGCACCCGTGTGCCACAATTGGGGCATCAGCATGCCGCCGGCCTCGTGGACCGCGCGCAGGACGTGGGCCCAGCCGTCGAGCGGCGCCTCGCCATGGAAGATGGGTCCGGTGCCGTCATAGTCGGCAAGGTCGTGCCCGACCGCCGCCGCACCGGTGATCGCCAGCGACACGCCGCCCTCGATCCGGCGACGGAAATAACCGGCATAGTCTTCATGCGGTCGCCCGCCTTGCGCATGGGCGCGACCCATGGGCGACATGACGATCCGGTTCGGCAGCGTCAGGTTGCGCGAGACGAACGGCTGGAACAGCGCCGCACGCGCCTGCGCGTCAGCAGAAATAACTGCCTCCATTGGCCGCGACGACCGATCCGGTCACGAAGCTCGCATCGTCGCTGGCGAGGAAAGCGACCGCCGCAGCGACCTCCTCGGGCTGCGCCATCCGCCCCAGCGGCACCGCGCGTGCCAGATCGGCGCGCACCGAGTCCGGCACATTGGCCATGATCGGCGTGTCAGTCGGGCCGGGATGGACAGCGTTGACCCGGATGTTGCGGCTGGCGACCTCGCGCGCCAGACCCCGCGCGAGCCCCACGATCGCGGCCTTGCTGGTGACATAATGGATCGGACCTTCGCCCGATGCGGCCGAGGTCGATGCGATCAGCACGATCGAGCCGGCGGCGTTGCGCGCGACCATGTCGCGCAGCGCGGCACGGCAGCAATAGAAGGCGCCGTTGATGTTCACGCCCATGACCGCGAGCCAGCCGGCATCGGACATGTGGATGCTCTGGTCGGGATGCGCAGTCGGCGCCTCGCCGCGCGCGGTCTGCGCCGCGCGCTCAGCTGCGCCCGCATACATCTGCTCGCTGCCATCGTCGGGGCCACGCCCGATGCCGGCATTGCAGACCAGGATATCGATCCCGCCAAGGCGGTGGGCGACCTCGGCCATCGCCGCGTCGACCGAGGCACTGTCGGAAACGTCGCAGCCAAGCCCGATATGGCCGTCCGCATCACCGAAGACCGCCGCTGCGGCCGCCTGCTCGCGATCGATCACCGCGACCGTGGCGCCCTCGGCGGCCAGCCGCTCGGCGATCGCCCGGCCGATGCCCTGCGCTCCGCCCGTGACCACTGCCCGGCGCCCTTGGAGCCGCTTCATGTCCCCCTCGCGCACATTCGTCATCCTCTCAAAACTTTACGCAGATACACATATTCTCATAATTCATATTACCATATGCGGAGTTACACCGCCCGCACAAGAAACTAAAATGCGGGTTCCGAGGGGAGGATTTCATCATGCGTCGAACCATCGCCCTGGCCCTGCTCGCATCCGCGCAGTGGCCCATGACCGCTTATGCGCAGACGGCCGCCGAAACGGCGACGTCGCCCGACAGCGACATGATCGTCGTCACCGCACGACGGCGCGAGGAGAGTGCGCAGGATGTTCCGATCGCGCTCACTGCGCTGGCCGGTGCCCAGGTGTCCGTGCCGGGCACGATCGGCCTCGCCCAGGTCCAGCAGCTTGCCCCCAGCCTGCAGCTGACCGCCACCAACCCACGCAACACCAACATCAACATTCGCGGCCTCGGCGCGACGCCCGCCTTTGCCAGCCTCGGCCTCGAATATGGCGCGGGCGTCTATGTCGATCAGGTCTATTACAGCCGACCCGCTCAAACCGCCTTCGATCTTTATGATCTGGCGCAGGTCGAGGTGCTGCGCGGCCCACAGGGCACCTTGTTCGGCAAGAACACCACGGCCGGCGCGATCAACCTGACCACCGAGGCGCCGACCTTCGACCCCGCTTTCCGGGGCGAGGTGAGTTTCGGCAATTATCAGACGCTGCAGATGCGCGCGACGGGCAGCACGCCGCTATCGGACACGGTCGCGATCCGCCTCACCGTCACCGATACCAGCCGCAACCATGGCTTCCAGCGCATCCCGGCACAGGGCAATCGGCGCGTCCATGACCTGCACAGCTTCGGCACGCGCGGGCAATTGCTGTTCGACAACCACAATGGGCTGCGCCTGAGGCTGATCGGGGACTATTCCTCGCTGCGCCAGGATTGCTGCACCGGTGTCACCACCACCATCCGGACGACCCGGATCGACGGGTCGACCCTGCCGAACAACTTCCTCGTCCGCACCGCACGCGCCGGCTACACGCCGCTGCCGATCGATCCCTATGCCCGGCGGCTGGAAACGAACCGGCCCTTCACCATCGACATGAAGACCTATGGCGGGACCGGCATAGCCGACTGGGATCTGGGCGCCGCGACGCTCACCTCGGTGACCGGCTGGCGCAAGCTGGACTACAAACCCGCCACAGACGGCGACGTGATCGGCCTCGACATCTTCGAAAATGCCGGCGTGCGCGAGAAGCAGGAGCAGTTCAGCCAGGAACTGCGCCTCGCGAGCGACGGCAGCAACCGCATCGATTATGTCGCCGGCCTCTATTATTTCTGGCAACGGATCGATGACCGCTTCTTCACCATCTACGGCCGCGACGCAGCGCTGTGGATATTGGGCCCCGGCACGCCCGGCGGCACCGCGCCGTCGGCGGGCGGTCTTGCCGCGCTCAACGGCCTGTTCGCGGACGGCACCGCCTTCGCCCGGACGAAGAGCTATGCCGGCTTCGGCGAGGCGACCTGGAATGCCACCGACAGGATCAGCCTGACGGGCGGTCTACGCTACACGCATGAAAAGAAGGACGGCGCCTTCGGCCAGGTCCAGCGCGGCCCCGCGCTGACCCCGGCGCAGATCGCGCTGGGCGCACAGGCGATCCGTAATGCCTTTGCCGCGAATATCCCGACCTTCCTGGTCGACACCAAGGAGAACAACCTGTCCGGTCGTGCCACGCTCTCGTGGAAGCCGCTCGAAGGCGTGCTTGCCTATGCGACCTACTCGCGGGGCTTCAAGTCGGGCGGCCTCAACCTCAACGCCACCGCCGCGCCCAGGGTGATCGACCCGGAGAAGGTCAACAATTGGGAGGCCGGCCTGAAGACAAGCTTCCTCGACGGAAAGGGA
Organism: Rhizorhabdus phycosphaerae; assembly: GCF_011044255.1. NCBI lineage: Bacteria > Pseudomonadati > Pseudomonadota > Alphaproteobacteria > Sphingomonadales > Rhizorhabdaceae > Rhizorhabdus > Rhizorhabdus phycosphaerae. The sequence continues at coordinate 3,439,823 of NZ_CP049107.1, read as the reverse complement.
ACGCTCAACCTGGCAGCCTTCACCCAGACGGTGCGCAATTATCAGAGCCAGCAGATCGACACGCGCATCGCGCAGACCGCCTATATTGCCAATGTCGGCACGGTGCGCTCGCGCGGCTTCGAGGTCGACGCCACCATCCGTCCCAGCCGGAACCTGCGACTGTTCGCCTCCGGCTCCTACACCGACGCGACCTATCGCAGCTTCACCAACGCCCCCTGCCCGGTCGAATATCTCGGCCTCGCCGTCACCTGCGACCTCAGCGGCCGGCGCCTGCCCGGCGTCTCCAAATGGGCGGCGGCAGTCGGCGGCGACTATGCGGTGGATATCGGCAGCGACCGGCAGCTCTATCTCAATGCCGACCACAGCTACCGCTCGAGCTTCTACACCACCTATAACCTCGCGGCGGACTCGCTCGCCGGCGGCTATCATCTCACCAATGCCCGGATCGGCCTGCGCCGTGTGGGCGGCACATGGGACGTCGCGTTGTTTGCGCGCAACCTGTTCGACACCCACTATGTCAGCATCATCAACCCCTCGGCGTTCAACACCGGGCAGTCGACTGCGATCCTCGGCGATCCGCGCACCTATGGCCTCACGCTGAAGGCGGCCCTGTGACCAAGCGGCCCAATTTTCTTCTGATCGTCGCCGACGATCTGGGCTTCTCGGATCTCGGCTGTTTCGGCGGAGAAATCGGGACGCCGCGCCTCGACGCACTGGCAAGGGCTGGGATGCGCTTCACCGATTTCCACTCGGCCCCAGCCTGCTCGCCGACGCGAGCGATGCTGATGACGGGCACCGATCCTCATGTCGCCGGGATCGGGACGATGCTGGAAGTCGCGCAGCCGGGCTTTGCGGGAGCGCCGGGCTATGAAGGGCATCTCAACGACCGCGTGGTGACGGTCACCGAACTGCTGCGCGATGCCGGCTATCACACGCTGCTGTCGGGCAAGTGGCATCTCGGCGACACGCCACGCAGCATGCCCGCCGCACGGGGCTTCGACCGGTCCTTCGCGCTGCTGCCCGCCGGGGCCAGCCATTATGCGGGCGACGGGCTCGACCGCTTCTCGATCGTCGCGACCGCCTATCAGGAGGATGGCCGGCCGGTGGCGAAGCTGCCCGACGACTTCTACTCGTCCGATTATTTCGCGGATCGGCTGATCGGCTATCTCGACGAACGGCCCCGCGACCGCCCCTTCTTCGCCTATCTGCCGTTCAGCGCGCCGCATTGGCCGCTGCAGGCGCCGGAAGAGACCTGCCTGCGCTATCGGGGGTGCTATAATGCGGGGCCCGAAGCGCTGCGTGAGGAGCGGCTGGCCCGCCTGAAGACAGAGGGGTTGTGTCCCCCGAATGTCGTCCCGCACCGCTTCGTGGACGGGCAGGACTGGGCCAGCCTGACTCCTGCGCAGCGCGCCTGGTCGGCGCGGACGATGGAAGTCTATGCCGCCATGGTCGATCGGATGGACTGGAATATTGGCCGCGTGATCGACAGCCTGTCCGCCAGCGGCGACCTCGACGATACGATCATCCTGTTCCTGTCGGACAATGGCGCCGAAGGTGCGATGGTCGAAGCGATGCCGATCGTCGGCAAGATGATCGAGGCGCAGATCGCCGCGCATTTCGACAACAGCCTCGACAATCTCGGCCGGCCGACCAGCTGCTGCTGGTACGGTCCGCGCTGGGCACAGGCGGCGACGGCGCCGTCGCGGCTGCACAAATCCTTCCCCACCGAAGGCGGCATCCGCGTACCCTTCTTCGCCAGCGGGCCCGGAATTGCCGGTGGTCGGATCAGCGACGCCTTCTCGACCGCGATGGACGTGCCTCTCACGATCCTCGAAGCGGCGGGCCTGCGCTTTCCAGCATCATATCAGGGACGCGCGGTCGCCCAGCCGCTGGGCAGTTCGATGCTGCCGCACCTCCGAACGGGCGAGGGCGAAGTTCACCCTGCGGGGACCGAGACCGGCTGGGAGCTCTTCGGCCGGCGTGCCGTGCGACGCGACGGGTGGAAGGCGCTGTGGATGCGCAGCCCCGAGGGCATCGGGGCATGGCAGCTCTACGACCTGAAAGCCGACCCCGGCGAAACCCAGGACCGCGCGGGGGACCGGCCCGAGCTGCTGGCGGAACTGATCGAAGCATGGCAACGCTATGTTGCCCAGGTGGGCGTGGTCGAAAGCCCCGTATCCGTGTTCGAACTGGACCCTGCATGACCCAAGGCACGACGGACGAAAAGCTGACCCGGCAGCATGTCGGCCTGCTGGCGATGCTCGCAGTCGTCGTCATGTTCGAAGGGTTCGACGTCAGCGCGACGGCGGTGGTGCTGCCCTATCTGGCCAAGGATTTCGGCACGACGACCGCGGCGCTGGGCGGCGCGCTCGGCATCATCGCGATGGGGTCGATCGCGGCCTGGGCGATCGTCCGCCTCGGCGACCGCTTCGGCCGTCGTCCGATCCTGATCCTGGCTGCTGCCGGCTTCTCGCTCGGTTCCCTCGCCACGGTTATGGTCGGCAGCGTGGGCCAATATACGGCGGTCCAGATGGCGACCCGGGCGCTTCTCGTCACGCAGATTGCCACCGCCTATCTGATCGTCAGCGAAACGCTGCCGCCCGCCACGCGCGGACGGGCCAACGGACTGCTCGGCGCCTTTGGCAGTTTCGGCGCGGCACTGCCTTTCCTGGTGCTGGCGCCGGCGCTGCAAACGAGCCTGGGCTGGCGCATGCTCTTCCTGATCGGTGCCCTGCCGCTGCTGATGGTCCCGCTCCTGCTGTTCAGGCTGCGCGAAACGCCCGTCTGGCGCGACGCGCAGGCCCGCTCGGCACCGCGACTCTCGCCGCTCGACGAGTTGCGCCAGTTGCTCGTGCCCGGCCTGCGCATCCGCTTCGCCGCGATGAGCCTGCTCTGGTTCCTGGTCAATTTCGCGACATCGGTGGGCAGCCTGTTCTTTACCCTCTACGTCGTGCGCGAACGCAACTGGGCGCCGTCCGACTTCGCGGCGATCGCACCCGTCGGTCTCGTCGCCTGCTTCTTCGGCTATCTAGCGGTCGGCTGGCTGATGGACCGCATCGGCCGTCGCTGGACGATCACCCTCTTCATGGCGGCGCTCGGGGGGCTCACCCAGTTCTGCTATTCGGCGCAGGGCTGGTGGGCAGTCGCGGGGGGCTTCCTCGGGGTGCAGGTCGCGCTCGGCGTATGGGTGGCAAGCTATACGCTCAATTCGGAACTGTTCCCGACCCATTTGCGCGCCGCCGCCAATGGCTGGTGCCACAATCTGATCGGACGCTGGGGCGTGGTGATCGCGCCGTGGCTGCTGGGGGCAGTCAGCGCGGCGATGGGGTCGATCGGTCCGGCGGTGACGCTTCTCGGCTTCGCCGCCTATCTGGCGATTCCGCTGATCTGGCTGCTGATGCCCGAAACGCGCGGGGAACGGCTGGACGTCGATCCGCTCGTCAGTGCGGACGGCCCGAACGGTGGCGCTGCCGCCACGTCATAGGGCTGACGCCGAAGCGGCGGCGGAAGGCGGTCGAGAAGGCCGCCTGCCCGGCAAAGCCGCAGGCACCTGCGATCGTCTTCACCGGCAGGTCCTGACGCTCCTCCAGCATCCGGCGGGCGCGGTCGAAGGTGAACTGTTCGACACGGTCCATCACCGTGCCGCCCATCGTCGCCTTCCAGGCGCGCATCAGGTGCCGGCGACTGATCCCGCACAGATCGGCGAGCTCGCCCAAGTCGGGCGGCAATCGTCCGTCATCCTCAACCCGCGCCTCGATCCGGCGGAGCTGCCAGTCGGCCAGCCCGCCGCGCGGAGCGCCCGACTGCCGAACCTCGTCAAAATGCCGCGCCAGCTCGCCCAGCAAGACCATGCCAAGCCCCGCCACGATCGTCTCGCGCGCAATCGAGGGCCTCGCCATCTCGATGCTCAGGCGGTCGAGCGTCGCCGCGATGCCTGCCGCCCTGACATCCACGCAGGAAGCGAGCAGCGCATCCTCCAGCCCGTCGCTGAGCCCGGTCAGCGTTGCAAAACGGTCTGCGTCGAAGCGCACCACGATCATTTCGCGCCCGCTGAAGCCATGCGACCGGACATGGAGGGGGACGTGCGCCGGCACAACGATCGCCGATCCGAAGCGGCTGAAACTGCGATGAGAGCTCGGCTCTCCGAAGCAGCCGATCGCCGCCTCCTCGCCCGTCCGGGTCATGTAGACGATCGACGGCTCGTCGAGCTCATGGCAGCGCTCGAAGGGACCGCTACGGTCCTGGACGAGACGCTCGACCCGCAGCTCGGGCAAGGCCATCTCGACGACGCTGCGATAGTGGCCGTCCATCCTCTTCTCCGTTGCTTCTCTACGCGTCGCTTTAACGCATATCCGTCCCTGGCTCCATCTGCGTAGCGGTTGCGCACCTCGCGCTACGCCTTAGCGTAGATCCAAGAGAGAGGAGCCACAGCGTGAACCCGATTGCCACCGAAGAACAGGCCCGTTTCGAGCGCGAAGCGCTCGCCGTCCTTGCCGACCCGCGCATGCAGCAGACCATCGAGGACCGTCGCGCCTATTGGCTCGACAAGGCCCAGCCCTCGCCCGCCATGCGCAGGGCGTTCGAATGGGCCTATCCCGAGGTCGCCTTCGGCGCGATTCTCTGGTCGCTCAACACCGACCCGCAGCGCCCTGCCGTCGTCACCATCACCCGCCTGCCGCACAAGCTGGGCGATCTCGACGTGCCCGGCACCCGCTGGGGCATCGACAATCCCGACTCGGTCTACCGCGTGATCCCGATCGACGGCGCCGAGCGCTACGTCATCCGCGGCAGCGTCCCCGATCCGCGCCTGACCGAAAATTACTTCACTCTGTGGAACGCGCATATGGGCACGGTCGACGTGCTCGACGGCAAGTCGCTCGTCCTCGACGCGCAGGGCAATTTCGAGATTTTCGTCGATGCCGACGAGAAGGGCGACCGAGCGAACCATATCCGCTCTTCGCCCGAGGCCGTCGAATTCTACATCCGCGACGTCGTGGCCGACTGGGCACGCGAGCGGCCGAACATGCTGACGATCGAGCGGCTGGGTGGCGCCCCGAAGACAGCCGAGCGCAGCTTCGACCAGAAGGTGGCCGATGCGCAGGCGATGCTGATCCGCAACGTCGACAGCACGATGCGCTGGAACGCGCAGGCGACCACAAAGGCGGCCAATGGCTTCGACTTCACGATCGACCGCGACAGCGACGGCGCGCTGCGCAACCAGATCTACATCATGGGCCATTTCGACCTGAAACCCGACGAGGCGCTGGTGATCGAGGTCGGCCTGGGCGGTGCCGACTATTTCCTCGCCCCGATCACCAATATCTGGGGCACGACCAACGACATCATGCACCGCACGTCGAGCCTCAACCTGACCCAGGCGGTACGCGACGATCAGGACAGCCTGACCTTCGTGGTCTCGGAGCGCGATCCCGGCCTGTGGAACTGGCTCGACCCCTGCGACATGCCCGAAGGCCTGCTCACCCTGCGCTGGGCCGAGTTCGCGAGCGGCCGGCCGGGCGAGGGCTTCGGCGCGCGCAGCCGCGTGGTGAAGTTCGACCGCCTGCGCGACGAGCTGCCGGCGGGCACGAAATGGGTCACGCCAGAAGAACGCCGCGCGCAGCAGGCCGAACGCGCTGCCTCCTATGCCTGGCGGATCGCGGAATGAGCGGCATGCGCAGCTGGATCATCACCGGATGCTCGACCGGCATCGGCCGGGCCATCGCCACCCATGCCCTGTCCATCGGCGACCGCGTCGCCGTGACCGCGCGGAAGCCTGCGGATGTGGAGGACCTCGTCGCCGCCTATCCCGACCGCGCCATCGCCCTGCCGCTGGACGTCGCCGATCCCGTACAGGTGCAGGCCGCCGTTGCGGAGACGGAGAAGCGTTTCGGCGCGATCGACGTCCTCGTGAACAATGCCGGCTATGGCTATGTCGCATCGATCGAGGAAGGCGACGAAGCCGCCGTCAAGGCGATGTACGAGGTCAATCTGTTCGGTGCGATCCGGATGATGCAGGCGGTGCTGCCCGGCATGCGCGCGCGGCGAGCCGGGCAAATCATCCAGATCTCTTCGCTCGCAGGCCGCATCAGCAATCCGGCGACAGGCTATTATTCGGGCTCGAAATTCGCGCTGGAGGCCATTTCCGAGGCGCTGTCGCGCGAAGTGGAAGGTCTCGGCATCCGCGTCTGCTCGATCGCGGCGGGCATGTTCCGGACGGACTTTTCGGGTCGCTCACTCAAGACCGGCGAGTCGGGCGTCGCCGATTATGACGATGGAGTTCACGCCCGGATGCAGCTGGTGAAGTCGGTCGACGGACGCCAGCCCGGCGATCCGGCGAAGCTCGCCGCGCTCGTCGCCGCCGTTGCCGACATGCCTTCGCCGCCGCGCCAGCTGATCGCGGGCCCCGACGCCTATGCCGCCGTCTGCGCGCGCATGGACGAGGTGCGCGCAGCGATGGAATCGCATCGCGAGCTCAGTTGCGGGACGAATTTCGACGCCTGATGACCCTGTACCGGCGAAGGCGCGCGACGCCCTCGCCGGCGCTTTCTGCCTCTAGCCAAGCGCGCGATCCTGCTTTAGCGTCTGCGCACGCAATATAAGCATAGATTACGCAAATGGAGGGGTTCGTGGCCTATACGCTACAGCAACTGTCGGACCTTGAGGATATCCGCACGGTAAAGCATCGCTATTTCCGGTCGATCGATACGGCAGATCAGGCGGTGCTGGAGACGCTCTTCACCGACGACGTGTCGGTCGAATATCGCGGCGGCGGCTATTTCGTGCAGCTCGAAGGCGCGGCCAAGATGGTCGACTTCCTGATGAACAGCTTCAATGCGACCGCAGTCGCCATGCACCATGGCCACATGCCCGACATCACCCTGATCGGCGACGATGAAGCCGAGGGCATCTGGTATCTCGAGGACATCTTCATCTCGCTCGAGCGCAAGGACGTCACCACCGGCACCGCCATCTATCGCGATCGCTATCGCCGGGTCGACGGCAAATGGAAGATCGCCCGCACCGAATATGACCGCATCATGGAAGTGGTCCAGCCGCTCACCGATGCGATGAACATCACCGTGCATCATCTGGGCAAGGTCGGCCGCAAGCTCGAGGATTGCAGCGACATCAGCCACCTGATCACCTGGTACGACAAGGCCGCCTGAGACGCGGTCCGAAGGCGCCGGCCCGCTGCCCGACGGCAGATGGGAACCGGCTGCCGCTTTACAGAAAAGGGGAGAATGAAGACATGGCAGGACAGTTCGAGGGCAAGGTCGCGCTCGTCACGGGTGCCGGCGGCGGCATCGGCCGGGCCACGGCGATCGCCTTTGCCCGCGAAGGCGCGAAGGTCGTGGTCGCCGATCTTCCAGGACCGGGCGGCGACCAGACCGTCGCGATGATCAAGGATGCCGGCGGCGACGCGACCTTCATCGCCACCGACGTCGCGAACGAGCAGGCCGTCGCCGCGCTGGTCGAGGGCACCGTCGCCGCTTACGGCCGCCTGGACATCGCGTTCAACAATGCCGGCGTCAATTTCGATGCCGACATCTGGGACAATGTCGACGCCTTCGACAAGTCGATCGCGATCAACCTGACCGGCGTCGCGTCCTGCATCCGCCACGAGGTGCGGCAGATGCTCAAGCAGGGCGGCGGCGGCGCGATCGTCAACACCGCCTCGATCAACGGCATCGTCGGCTCGCCCCAGCCGGGCTATGTCGGGTCCAAGCATGGCGTGGTCGGGCTCACCCGCTCCGCCGCCTTGGCCTTTGCCAAGGACGGCATCCGCGTCAACGCGGTGTGCCCGGGCGTGGTGCGCACGCCGATGACCGAGAAGTTCGACAATAATCCGCAGATCAAGGCCGTGATCGAGCAGATGACCCCGCTCGGTCGGTTCGCACAGCCCGAGGAAATCGCCTCGGCCGTGCTGTTCCTCAGCTCCGAAGCCGCCAGCTTCGTGACGGGTCACCCTCTCGTCGTGGACGGGGGCGCAACCGCGATGTGAGGGCGGGCGGCGCCGTCGGTTCGGGGGAATCGACGGCGCCCCCATTTTTCGATCAGGCTTCCGACAGGATCAGCCCGCTCGTCGGAACCCCCGTTCCCGCCGTCACCAGCACATGACCGGGGCCCGACACCTGATTGACCGACGTACCGCGCACCTGGCGCACAGCCTCGGCGATCCCGTTCATCCCGTGGATATAGGCCTCGCCCAGTTGCCCCCCATTGGTGTTGACCGGCAGGCGTCCGCCGATCTCGATCCCCTCATTGGCGATGAAGTGCCGCGCCTGGCCGCGCCCGGCAAAGCCGAACGCCTCGAGCTGCGGGAGCACGAAGGGGGAGAAATGGTCGTAGAGGATCGCGGTGCGGATATCGTCCGGCCCCATCCCCGCCTGCGCGTAAAGCTGCTCGGCGACGAGGTCCATTTCGGACAGTCGGGCGATGTCCTGCCGATAATAGCTGGTCATCATCTGCTGGTCGTCGGCCGCCCCCTGCGCTGCCGCGCGGATGATCGCGGGCGGTTGCTTCAGCTTCGCCGCACGCGCGGAGCTGGTCACTACGATCGCTACCGCACCGTCCGATTCCTGACAGCAGTCGAGCAGGTGCAGCGGCTCGACGATCCAGCGCGACGCCTGATGATCGTCCAGGCTGATCGGCTGCTGGTAGAACCAAGCGGCCGGATTGTTCGCAGCGTGCCGACGGCAGGCGACCGACACCCGCCCGAAATCCTCGGAGGTGGCGCCCGTCTCATACATGTAGCGCTGCGCCGACATCGCGACCCATGATGCGGGCGAGATCAGCCCGAACGGGACATAATAGCCATAATGGGCGGACTCGGCATTGGGCACGGGCGGCGGGGTGTAGCCGGTGCCGAAGCGATATTGCGACCGCTCGTTCATCGCGCGGTAGCAGACGACGACCTCGGCAACGCCGGTCGCGACCGCCATCGCCGCCTGCATGATCGGCGCGCAGGCGGCGCCGCCGCCATAATGGATGCGGCTGAAGAATTTGAGCTGCCGGCCGCCGATGTTGCGAAAAACCTCGATCTCCGGATTATTGTCCATCGTATAGGTGCTGAGCCCGTCGACCTCGCCACGGTCTATGCCGGCATCCTCGAGCGCGCTCAGGATCGCCTCGACCGCAAGCCGCAGTTCCGAACGGCCGCTATTCTTGGAGAATTCGGTGGCACCGATTCCGACGATCGCCGCCTTGCCCGCCAGTTCGCTCATGCTTCGGCTCCCATGTGCAGCGTGACCGTGGCAGAGACATGCTCGCCGATCTGGTTGCGCCCGCTGACCTTCACGTCGACCTCGCGCCCCTCGACCCGCGCGACCTCGCCGGACAGGCGCATCGTGTCGCCCACGAAATTGGGCGCCCCCAGCCGGATATCGACCGAAGCGATGCGTGCCGATGGGCCGCTCCAGTCGGACACATAGCGCTGCACCAGTCCGTTGGTGGTCAGGATGTTCATGAAGATGTCCGGGACGCCGGTGGCCTGCGCGGCGGCCTTGTCGTGATGGACATTCTCGAAATCGTTGGTGGCCATTGCGCCCGCGACGATCGCCGAGGCGGTGGTCGGAATGGCGAGTTCGGGGAGCGCCTGCCCTACCGTAACGTCCTTCATGCGAGTGCCTCCGTCTGTCCCGAGGCGACCGCCGCGCCGATCGCGGCGAGCATCGGCTGCGCGCCGCCCAGCGTCTCGCCGATGGCGACGGCGTCGAGGAAATAGCGGTGGATCGGATAGGTTATGTCGGCGCCCATGCCGCCGTGGAGATGCTGGGCGCTGTGAACGACGCGGTGCCCCCCGATCGCGGCCCAATATTTGGCTGTAGCGATGTCCGCCGCCTGCGGCCGGCCCTGATCGATCTGCCACGCCGCAAGCAGCGCGGTCGAGCGCATCGCCTCGACGTCGATGAAGGCGTCGGCCGCGCGCTGCTGCACCGCCTGCATAGAGCCGAGCGGCTTGCCGAACTGGATGCGGCCGCTCGAATAGGCGGCGGTGCGCTTCAGCGCTTCGGCCGCGACGCCGACCTGCCGCAACGACAGCGCTACCTGCGCGCGCTGGACGAGCGCCGTGACGATCGCACCGCCCTCTTCCACGCTGCCGATAATCGCGTTGCCCGACAGCGTCGTGCCCTCGAAACTGATCATCGCCTGCGGCTCGCCATTGGTCGAACGCTGCCCCCGGATGGTGAGGCCCTTGGCACTGGGCTCGACAAGGAACAGCGCCGGACCGCTTTCCGTCCGTGCCGTGACCAACATCGCCTGCGCCTGCTCGCCATAGGGGACCGCGACCTTCACGCCGTCGAGACGCCAGCCATTGCCGTCAGAGGTGGCGGTGACACCCGGCGCGGTCGGATCGACGCCGCCGACCTCATCGATCGCTACCGTCAGCAATGCCTCGCCCGAAAGCAGGCGCGGAAGCCAGGCCCATTGACCAACGGTGCCGTGCGCATCGAGCGCCCATCCCGCAAGCAGAGTGGGGATAAGCGGAATCGGAGCGAGCGTGCGGCCCTGTTCTTCCAGCAGCAGGCCCAGATCGATCATGCCGAGGCTCATGCCCCCAGCAGCCTCCGACAGGCCCAGCCCCAGCAGCCCGGCATCGGCGAGCGTCTTCCAGAGCTTCTCGTCATAGGGCCGGCCGCTGTCGGCAAAGCTGCGCAACGCGTCGTCGCCGGTGGCGTCGTCGAGGATGCGCGCGGCGAGGTCGCGCAGCGCCACCTGATCTTCGGAAAGGGTGAAATCCATGATGTCCTCAGGCGAAACGGAAGGCGGGAAGCAGATAGCCGGGCTCGACTTCCACGAAGTCGGCGATAACCGGGCGGCCGATCGCGATGTCCTCGGGCTTGGCCTCGATCATATTGGCGACCATGCGGACGCCCTCCTCGAGCTCGACCAGCACGACCGGCAGCGGATAGTCGTACCCCGGCAGGCGCGGCTGGTGCATCACGACGAAGCTGTGGATCGTGCCTCGGCCGCTGGCCTCGACGATCTCGAAGTCGAGCGAGCCCGACACCGGATCCATCGGTCCTGGCGGATGGCGGAGCCGGCCTTCGCACGACTGGAACAGCAGCTTGCGCTGGGCAATCCCCTCCCAGAAAAAGGCATTGTCATGGGTGATCGCGGGGCGCGGATGCGGCCAGGCCTTCGCCTCGCCATCGGCGGGCGCCGCAGCCTTTGGCTGGGCGAGGTTCGGCTTGAACTTGAGCACGCGGAACGTCATCCGGCCGACCGGTTCGCCATCGACGGTGAAGTCGTAAGCGAGCGTCACGAAATGGCCGATGCCGAGCGCCGTGCGCTTCTCGTCGGACACGTCGGCAACGGTCGGGGTGGAGGTGACGACGTCGCCGATCCGCAGATAGCGACGATAGTCCTGCCGGACATTGGTCGCGACCACGCCGGTATAGCCCGCCGCGTCGAACAGAGCGAGGACGGCCATATTCTCCTCGGCGGTCCGCCCGCCGGGGCGGTAGGGCGCCATTGCCCAGACATCGAGCATGGCCGGCGGCGCGACGATTCCCGGATGGCCGGCAGCGCGGGCGGCGGCCTCGTCCAGATAGATCGGGTTGGTCTCGCCCATCGCCTCGCACCAGCGGCGGATCATCGGCAGGTTCACTGCATCGCGCGCTACGGCCGGCCTGTTGGCAGGACGCCCCACCCACGCCCGGGCCTGGTCGAGAAGCTCGCTCATCAACGTGCTCCCCGGGGCATGCCGAGCCCGATCTGCGCCACCATGTCGCGCAGCACCTCGGCGGTGCCGCCGCCGAAGGTGTTGATCTGGCACTTGCGATATTCACGCTCGATCCGACCGCGCAGCACCGCGCCGGGCGATCCGTCGCGGATCAGGCCGACGGGACCGAGTATGTCGAGCAGCAGCCGCATCACCTTGATCATCGCCTCGGTGCCGAACACCTTGAGCCCCGAGGCGAGATCGGCACGGGTCGAGCCCTGCGCGACTTCGGCCGCCACGCGGTTCCCCATCACGCCCACGGCGCGCAACAGCGCATAGGATTCGCCGAGCGCCGACTGGACCCACGGCACGTCGATCAGCCGCCCGCCACCCGACGGCGTCTCGCGCGCCCAGGCGACGACCTCGTCGAAGCAGCCATTGCCGGTGTAGGTGAGCGCGGCGAGGCCGATGCGTTCATGGTTCAGCTGCTCGGCGATCAGCCGCCAGCCGCCGTTCTCCTCGCCGATCACCATGTCGGCGGGGACGCGAACATCCTCATAATAGGTCACGTTGGTGCGGAAGCCGCCGACCGTCCAGATCGGCGAGACCGAGAAGCCGGGGAGCGCGGTGTCCATCATCAGGATGGTGATCCCCTTGTGCGGAGGCGCGTCCGGATCGGTCCGCACCGCGAGGAAGACATAGTCCGCCCCCTCGGCGCCGCTCGTGAAGATCTTCTGCCCGTTGATCACATAATCGTCGCCGTCGCGCACGGCCTTGGTCTTGAGCGCGGCGAGATCGGTGCCGGCCCCCGGCTCCGAATAGCCAATCGCGAAGATCAGGTCGCCACTGGCGATGCGCGGCAGGATGTCCCGCTTCTGCTTCTCGGTCCCCAGCCGCATCAGCGCCGGGCCGACCGTGTTGACGGTCACGAAGGGAAAAGGCGCCTCGGCCAGCACCAGTTCCTCAAGCAGGATTTTCTGGGTCAGCGGATCGAGGCCGCGGCCGCCATATTCGACCGGCCAGCCTGGGGTCAGCCAGCCGTCGGCGCCCATCTGCCGGATGATCCGGCGATAGACCGGCCCGCTTTCGGCATTGACCGTGGCGGCACGCACCTCGGGCGTCATCAGCCCGTTGAGATAGGCGCGGAACTCGGCTCGCAGCGCCTGCTGGTCGGGTGTGAACTCAACGTGCATGGGGGGATGCTCCTGCAAAGGGCGGGATGTCGAGCCGCGCCAGCGCATCGGGCGTCAGCGGCACATAGGTGCGGGCCTGGGGGTCGGCGACGTAGAGCGGGTCGCCCTTCACCTGGCCGGGATCATAGCCTTCGCGCTGCAGGTCGACCTTGCGCAGCTTGAAGGTGGTGGTCATGTCGGCGGTATCCGACAGCCTGACGAACAGCGGCATGGCGTAGCTCGCCAGCCGCTCGGCCGCGAAGGCGTAGAAGGCCTCCGGCGCGAAAGCCTTACCCTCGGGATAAGTCAGCGCGACCATGCCTGCGCGCCCCTCGGTCCCCGGGACCGCAACGCCATAGACATTGACGATCGAGGGACCGGGGAAGCCCGACAGGACGGTCTCGACCTCAGCGGTCGAGACATTCTCGCTCTTCCAGCGATAGGTATCGCCGACCCGGTCGACGAAGAAGAAATAGTCGTCCTCGTCGAAGCGGACGAGATCGCCCGAGCGGAACCAGCGGTCGCCCTCGCGGAACAGGTTGCGGAGCAGCTTCGCCTCGGTCGCTTCGGCTGACGTATAGCCCTCGAAGAAGCCGCCGACGCCGGTGCCGTCGAGCACCTCGGCGACCAGTTCGCCCACCTCGTGCGGCCCGGCCTCGACATAGGCACCGTTGGCATCGCGGACATGCTCGCCCGAGGCGACATCCCATTTCAGGATGCGGATGTTGGTCGCCTTGGGATAGGGCAGCCGCCCGACCGACCCCGGCCGGCCGTCGACATTGGTTATCCCGTAATTGGCCTCGGTCGACCCGAGCCCCTCGATGATCGTCTCGACCCCGAAGCGCTCGGCGAAGGCGGTCCAGACATCGGGCTTGAGCCCCGCGCCGGTCATCACGCGCAGGCAGTGATCGCGATCTTCGGGTGATGGCGGCGACGCCATCAGATAGCGAACGATCTCGCCGATATAATAGGTCGCGGTGATGCGGTGGCGGCGCACGTCCTGCCAGAAGCCCGAGCGGCTGAACTTCCGGCGCAGCACGAAGGGCCGCCCGGTCGCGAGCGCCACCGAAGGCACCACCATGCCGCCCGCCCCATGATAGAGCGGCAACACGCAGTAGAATACGTCTCCGGCGCCGAACTCCATCAGCCCGGTCATCATCTCGCCGGCGTTCAGGAAGCGCATATGGCTCATGCGGGCAGCCTTGGGCAGGCCGGTCGTGCCCGAGGTGAAGATCAGGTAGAGCGGGTCGGCCATGACCACCCCTGCCCGCGCGCTGCGCGGGGGATTGGCATCGGATACCGCCGCCATGTCCGCGTCGAGATCGCGCCAGCCCTGCTCGCTGCGATCCGCGCCCGTCTCCGACTGCTCGAAGACCAGCGCCGGCAGACTGTCGGCCGACATGCGGGCCACCGTTTCGGCCAGTTCCGACCCCACGATGAGCCCCCTGGCGTCGACCTGGCGCAGCGCATGGGCGAGGATGTCACCGGTGGCGCTGGTGTTGAGCAGCGCGGTGACCACGCCGATCTTCGAGAGGCCCAGCCAGATCATGACAAATTCGGGCCGGTTGAGCATCAGCAGGGCGACCACGTCGCCTTTCCTGAGCCCCGCCGCCTGGGCGGCATGAGCGACGCGGTTCGCGCGGCGGTTCATCTCGGCAAAGCTGATCGACTGCTCTTCGAACAGGATGAAGGGCGTATCGGCCGCATCGACGGCGCGCTCCTCCAGCCGGTCGGCGACGCTATAATCCATGTCACGCGCGAAGCCGGCCACGCGCTGATAGCCGCGCATCAGCCGCGCCATGCTCTCCTCGCGGCTGGGGACGACGAAATCCTTCATGCAATGGGCTCCGGCAGCGTATCGAGGAAGGTCAGCAGCGCGCCGAGAAAGGCGTCATTGTCGTCGCCTGCGACCATGTGGTGGGCGCCTGCGATCGGCACGACCTGTGCCTGGGGCAGCATTGCGCGGAAGCGTGCTGCGCCAGCCTCCGAGACGATCTCGCTCGCCGTGCCGTGGACCAGCATCAGAGGGCTGCTCACCGCACGCGCAGCAGCAGACAGGCGGCGGTTGATGTCGTCCATGTCCCATTTGGCGTTGGGCCGGACGAAGGCGGGATCCCAATGCCAGTACCAGCGCCCGTCGGCGCGCTGGCGCAGGTTGCGCGACAGGCCATCGAGCCGGTCGGGGCGCGGCCGGTGCGGCAGATAGGCGGCGATGGCGTCGGCCGCTTCGTCGAGCGTGTCGAACCCGCCATCGGTGCCGCGCATGAAACCGACGACCTGCTCGCCGCCCTTCTTCTCCATCCAGGGCACGATATCGACCAGCACGATCCCGGCGACCTCGGCCTGTGGCGCCTCGCCCGCTGCAAGCAGCGAAGCGAGCCCGCCAAGCGATGCGCCGACGAGGATCGGGCGCGCATCGAGCGTTTCGATCACCCGGCGCAGGTCATCCCCGAACCGGTCGAGCAGATAGTCGCCCTTTTCGGACCATGCGCTTTCGCCATGGCCGCGCTGGTCGACCGCGATCGCGCGATAACCGGCGCGAGCGAGCGCCGCGACCGCGTTGCGCCAGGACCCGCGCGTCTGCCCCCCGCCATGCAGCAGGATCACGGGCTGGCCATCGAGCGGCCCCGCGACATCCGCCGCCAGAGCGATGCCGTCCGCGCCTTCCAGCTGGATGGCAGTCAGTTCCATTCGGCCGATGCCGCTGCGGTGTCGGCGATCCGCACGCCACGTATGCCGAGATGCACGCGCGCGTCCTCGGGGGTCATGTGGAAGACCTCTTCGTAGCGCATCAGATAGATCGGATCGGACTCGCGGCCGACCTTCGCGCCGCGCTCCATCGCGTCGAGGACAGTCAGCCAGGTCTGCGGATAGTGGAGCACCGCGCGGGTGATGATCCGCGTCGATCCGAGGATAGAGAAGACCGACAGCTCGCCGGCCAGCTCGGGGCTCAAATGCACGAACAGGTTCGCGAGGCGCATATAATAGGGCACCACCTCGCCAATGAAGTCGAAGCCGCCGCCGCCGAGGATATGCTCGAGGTCGTGCTGCTGGCCAGCGCGGAAATTGAAATACTCATAGTCGTTGCGCGCCTTCACCGGCGGCACGATGTCGACCTGGAGATTGTTGTCGACCAGTTGGCGATAGAAGATGTTGCCGACGGTACCCGGGGCATAGTGGGCGAGGTCGTCGCGCTGGAAGGTCGAGGCATAGCCCTCCTCGAACCAGGCATCGAGCGCGGCATTCTTCTTCCGCTCCTCGGCGAACAGCGCGTTGATATGGTCGATGTCCTGGATCTGGCGCAGCAGCAGGACGAGCTGGATCGAGTCCGAGGGTGTCGGCACATCGGGGCCGTTCCGGCGCAGCATGTGCGTCGACACCCAGTCGCGCAGGCGGGCGTCGTTCAGATATTTGGAGGAGCTGATCAGCGTGCTGCTGTCGGTCGAAAGCGGCACGATCCCCTTCATCAGATAGCTATAATCGTTCATGCCAATGTCTCCGCATGGAGGGTCGCCGCGAGCGAGCGCGGCACTGCGACGGGAAAGCGCATGATCAGCTGCGCCATGCTCTTGGCGGCCGGATCGACCCCGGCTCCACTCAAAATGCCGCCGCCCAGACAGCCATGGACGACGAAGTTCAGCGCCGAGAAGCCGGGCACCGCATAGCGGTCGACTCTCGGCAGGCTGCCGTCCGGCGAGAAATGGCGATACCATTCGCCGACCGTCTCGGGCGTCATGGCGGCGGCAATCCAGCCGATCCAGTCGGGGTTGCGCGCGATCACCGCGACGTTGAACAAGCTGCCCTTGTCACCGCTGCGCCCCCAGGCAAGGTCGATCAGATCGACCGTCGCCATATCCTCTTCAGGTACGGCGGAAGCGACAACCGGCGCAGAGATCTCACTCGTTCGACCGGGAGCGATCGGGACAGGCCAGCTCTCTCCGCTCATCGTCACGATCGGGGTCACCGTCTCGCGAGGCAGCAGGAAGCCGAAGAGCCCGGTCAGCGGTTGCACCGTCGTCGCCAGATTGATGCTGGTGCCTACCGACATCGTCGTGATGCCCGAGGCCTGCTCGCGTGCAAACATGCCCGCGCCCTCGACCATGGGGTGGTCGACCGTCAGCTTGAGCACCACCTCGCGCGCGCCGGAGATGCGGGCATGCGGGCCATAGCTCGCCTCCTCTCCGATCACGACAACCGAGGTGCCGCTGAAGTCGGGAAGGTTGCGCGCGCGCAGCAGGCTCCGGCCGCGTTCGATCAGCGCCTGGCCTTGCCGCCGCGCCTTCGCCCCCGCGCTCTCGCCGATAATCGGGGTGAGCCCCGTCGTCCGCCAGCCCATGTCGAAGGTGACGCTGGCCTTGAGCCACGGCGTCGGCGGCCGCCCGCGCGCGCCGCTGACATGCACGCGATCGGGGCTGAGTTGTTCGAGCCGCACCGCGCCGAAATCGCAGGACACGTCGGCGACGACATAGTCTGCCGGGTTGCTGACTTCGTAGAGCAGTTGCTCGGCTACCGTGCCCACCGAGACCAGCCCGCCCGTCCCCTCGGGCTTGGTCAGGATCATGCTGCCGTCCGAGGCGACCTCGCCGATCGGGAAGCCGATCGCTTCCCAACCCTCGACGGCCTCCCAGTCGGTGAAGGTGCCGCCGGTGACCTGGGTGCTGCATTCGAGCAGGTGTCCGGCCAGCGTTCCCGCTGCGAGCTTCCCATAGTCATCCGGCTGCCAGCCGAACTCGTGGACCAGCGCGCCGAGCACGATCGCGGAGTCGACCACGCGCCCGGTGATGACGATATCGGCGCCCCGCGCCAGTGCAGAGGCGATCGGGAATGCGCCGAGATAAGCGTTGGCGGTCAGCACCTTGTCAGGGAACGGCGCGCCCGTGAACATGTCGCGCACGCCCGACGCCCGAAGCTCGTCGACGCGCTGAATGAGCTCGTCGCCCGTGACCGCCGCGACCTTGAGCGACAGGCCTTCGGCGGCGACCTTCTCCTCGACCGCGCGCGCCAGCCCGAGCGGATCGAGCGCTCCGGCATTGGCGATCACCTTGATCCCCTGTCGCGCGATCTCGTGCAGATGCGGCCCGACATGGACCGTCAGGAAGTCGGGCGGATACAGCGCGGGCGGGCTCGCCTGACGCGAGCGGCCGAACATGCCCATGCTGGCCTCGGCCAGATAGTCGAAGATCAGATAATCGAGGCCGCCCGCAGCCAGAAGCTGCGGGACGCCGAGCGCGCTGTCGGCGAAATAGGCCGAACCGCCACCGATCCTGACCTTGCGGCCTGCGTATCTTTCTGTCGTCACGCGGTTCCTTCTCCTGCTCGAAGCATAATCACGGCCGGAGGGGCGCTGCGACAGGCGCGCCTGTTCGAATAGCCGCGCCGCTATTCCGATCCGTGCAGATCAGCTGATCGCGGCTTCCATGCGAAAGCGGCCGGGCGTGGTCCCGGTCGCCTTGCGAAAGGCCAGCGTGAAGCTGCTGGGGCCGCTGAAACCGAGTGTCGCCGCGATCTGCTTCAACGGCAGGTCCGTCTCGCGCAGCATCGCCTGTGCGCGCGAAAGCCGGACTTCCTCGACGAACCGGTGGACGGTGCGTCCGGTCGTGGCGCGGAACACCCGGGCGAAATGGCTGGGACTAACCTCAGCCAGTTCAGCCAGTTCGGCGATGGTGAGCCTGTCCCCCGACGCCGCCGTGACGCGATCCTCGATTCGGCGGAGCTGCCACGGCGCAAGCTTGCCGCGCGCACTATCGGTATCGCTCGTCGATCGCCGGAAATAGCGGGCAAGATCGATCGCAAGCGTCGTCGCCAGCGCATCGATCAGCACGTCCGATCCGAAACCCGGCGCCAGGGCCTCCGCCGCCATCCGCTCCATCGCCGCGCGGACGCGCACGTCGCGCACATCTCCGCACAGCGCCAGCTGCCGCCGGTCGGTCGGGTCGAAATCCGCCGGCAGCCAGCCGGCCGCCGAACTGCAGACCGAAAGACGACGATCGCCCCCGGGTCCTGTCGCGCTGATCGCCGCGCCGGCCGGGATCACCATCATCCCGCCAAGCGGCAGCACGGCGCTGCTCGCATCCGCCGACCGGAAAATGCCGGCCGAACCCCGCGCTGGATTTTCGCACAAAACCACAAGATCGCGGCCCGGCGCGCGCGTGTCGCGCGACGGCCGTTCGTAGCGATAGGTATAGACGTGGACCCGCGTTCGATCGGTGCGGAACTCGCCGTCAGTCCGGGCGCGTCGCATTCAGCCTCTCCATCGGTCTCGTGCCGCCAAATCAGCCTAGACGACCAAGCGCAGCTTAACCAGCATGATCGCATGAATGCGTATCATCTTGAGATGATTTTTACGCATCAACATTCCGCTCCGGGTTCCAACGCAAACGAATGCCATGACCTGATCGGGCAAAAATGTCACAATATGCGCAAGATTTTCAATTTTAAGATACGCGTTCCGGATTGACTTGCCTCATTTTGCGGACTTATGCGTCGCGTCGATACAGAAGCGCCGGACGTCGATCCGGGATCCGAGGGGACGTAGAATGTCGCATCATAAAGTTCGTTTCGCCACGCGCTGCGCCGTTATCGCGCTGGCCTTCTCCGCCATGTCCGCTCATGCCCAGACGACTCCCGTCGAGGAAGGCGTCAGCGAAGGCATACAGGACATCGTCGTCACCGCGCGCCGTCAGTCGGAGTCGCTGCAGAAGACCCCGATTTCGATCACGGCGCTGGACAGCCGCGCGATCGAGAGGATCAATATCCAGGCGGTCGACAAGCTCGGCCAGGTCGCGCCGAACCTTGTGATCAGCCAGCAATCCTCGTCGCTGTCCTCGGCCTCGATCAACATCCGGGGCATCGGCCAGACCGATCCGTCTCTCGGCCTCGACACCGCTGTCGGCATCTATCTCGACGGCGTCTATGTTGCCCGCAGCGCTGGCTCGATCTTCGACCTCGTCGATATCGAGCGGATCGAAGTGCTGCGCGGTCCTCAGGGCACGCTGTTCGGCCGCAACACCACGGGCGGCGCGATCCAGATCGTGTCGAAGAAGCCGTCGGACGTATTCGGTGCGACACTGCGCGCCGGATACGGCACCCGCAACAACTGGTTCGGACGCGGTCGCGTCGACACCGGCGAGTTCGGCGATTCCGGCATCTCGGCGGCGGTCAGCTATTATCACCGCCAGCGCGACGGCTATTTCGACAATTTCCTCACCCCGCGCAGCAAGGATCCGGGCTCGCTCAACGTCGATGCCTTCACGGTCGCGCTCTCGGGCGATTTCGGCCCGCTTCAGGTCGACTATGGCTTCGACTATGACGACCGCACCGGTGCGCCTGCCTTCCACCAGACCGTGGCGCTCAGCCCCGACGCCCGGACCTATTACAGCCGTTCGCCCAATTATGGCGGCCCGGCCCTCCAGTTTGTGGGCTCCGATACGCGCCTGAACCGCGGTCTCCAGCAGCCCGGCGGCCCCGGCAACGACTATACCTCGCATACGCGCAGCCAGGGCCACACGCTGACACTCTCCTATGAGGCGTCGGATGCGATCACCTTCAAGTCGATCACCGGCTATCGCAAGCTGCTGCTCGAGAACGTCCTCGGCCTTAGCGGGCAGGGCGATCTCAAGGGCCTCGTCCTCGACTTCGCCTCGCCGACGCTGACCTCAGTCCAGTCGGTCACGCCCTATAACGGCTATAACAGCCCGCAGAAGCAGAAGCAGTTCTCCGAGGAGCTTCAGCTGCTCGGCAAGGCGGGCGACTTCAGCTATGTGCTCGGCGCCTATTATTTCCGTGAGAAGGTGTCCGAGAACAACAACCAGAACCTGACGCTGGTGCTGTCGCCCTTCGCCCTGCCCTTCCTCGGCTTCCCGACCGCCGTTCAGGATGCACTGGTTGGCCAGGGCATCGACCTGATCGGCCTCAACCTCTCGCCGATCGCGCGCTATTCGCAGGTGTCGAAGTCCTACGCCGCCTTTGGCCAGGTCAGCTGGAAGCCGCAGGCGCTCGACGAGCGGTTCGAGCTGACGGGCGGCATCCGCTACACCGAGGATCGCAAGAGCATCTTCCTGCAGAACCTGTCGAACGGCGTGTCCAGCATCATCGGCCCGCCGCGCGGGAGCGTGAAGTACACCAACACCTCGTTCCTCGGATCGGCCAGCTATCAGCTGAGCCCCGACGCGCTTGTCTATGCGAAGCTGTCGACGGGCTATAAGTCGGGCGGCTTCAACCCGCGCGCCGACACGCTCAACAGCTTCGCGCCGGAAAAACTGGTGTCCTATGAGGCGGGTGCCAAGCTCGACCTGCTGAACCGGCGCCTGCGCATCAACGGATCCGCCTTCCTCAGCAAATATGACGACCTTCAGGTGCCGCAGTTCGCAGCCGGCAGTGGCGGTGCGTCGACCCTGCTGGTCAACGCCGGCAAGGCCGAGTTCAAGGGCGTCGAGCTGGAAGTGACCGCGCTTCCCGCACGCGGCCTGACCCTCTCCGGCTCGCTCGGTTACACCGATCCGAAATATAAGAGCTTCCTGTTCCTCAACCCGAACACCAACACGGTCAGCGACATCGCCAGCACGGCGCGCTTCCCGAACGTCGCGAAGTTCAACTCGAACCTCGCGGTCGACTATGTGTTCGAACCGATGGCGATCGGCACCCTCTCGGCGCGGGTTTCCTACGCCTATCGCAGCCACATCTATTTCTACCCGAACGACGCGGTGAATCCGTTCCAGCAGCAGGTGGACTCGCCTGCCACCAACACGGTCGACGCACGGATCGCCCTTAGCGATATCGCGCTTGGCAGTGCCGCGAAGGGCGAATTGTCGCTGGTCGGCGAGAATCTGCTTAACGAGGACCAGGTGCTCTACGGCATCGACTTCGGCTCGCTCGGTTTCGGCGGCAAGATCTATTCCGAACCGCGCCGCGTGTCGGTCGAGTTCAAGATCAGCTTCTGATAGCGGCATGATCTCCACCGCCACCAATGCGGTCATCACCGGCGCGGCGAGCGGGATAGGCTTAGGCCTGGCCCGCGAAGCCGCCCGGCGGGGCCTCCGCCTGATCCTGGCCGACCGCGACGCCGACGCCCTGGCGGCTGCGACCGCCGAGTTGCCCGACGCGCTGGCCGTGCCGACCGACGTCACAGATCGTGCGGCAGTCGACCGGCTTGCCGACATCGCCTTCGAGCGCTTCGGTCGCGTCGACCTGCTGTTCAACAATGCCGGCATCATGGCGACCGGCTTCAGCTGGGAGATCGAGCCCGCGCGCTGGGACGCGTCGCTGGCGGTCAACGTCGGCGGCGTGCTCAACGGCATACGCAGCTTCGTGCCGCGCATGCTCAAGGCGAATGTCCCTGCGCGGATCATCAACACCGCGTCCGTCGGCGGCTTCAACCCCAGCCCGCTGATGGCACCCTACAGCGCCACCAAGTTCGCGGTGGTGTCGATCACGGAGTCGCTGAAAGTCGAACTCGACATGCTGGACGCACCGATCGGCGTCAGCCTGCTCGCGCCGGGCCCGGTTCGCTCGGCGATCTTCGACGATCCTTTCAGTGGCGAGATCCATCCGGCGACCCAGAAATTCGTCGATGCGCTGCGTGCGATGATCGACCAATATGGCATGGATCCGGAGCCCTTCGCGGCCGCCGTCTTCGATGCGATCGAACGCGGAGACTACTGGATCGTGCCGCAACCGGAAGCACTGGACCCGATGCTCGAACAGCGGCACAAGATGATCGCCGAACGGGCGCAACCGCGGTTCGATTTCTTCTCCTGACCTGATTTCAGGCCATTAGCGCTCTGCGTAGCATATCGATTGATGCGCTACGCAGAGCGTTGCCATGAGCAGTAGAATCTGCCATTATTCGCGGACAAAATAAGCAACCCAAGGGAGGGGAAGTTGACCATCGCATCCAAATTCCTTCGCGCGTCCGTCATCGCTCTCGCAGCTGCTGCGCTAGCCCCGCTGCACGCACAGACGACGCCGGCCGCCGACGAAACGACGAGCAATGACGGTCTCGAGGAAATCGTCGTCACCGCCGAACGCCGTGCCGAGAATCTCCAGCGCACCCCGATCGCCATCACCGCGCTGACAGCCAATGCGCTGCAGGCATCGGGCATCACCGATCTGCGCGGCGTCGTGCAGGCAGCGCCGAGCCTCTATTTCGCTCCCTATCCCAGCTCGTCGACGACGCTGGTCCTGTTCATGCGCGGCCAGGGCATCGGCGATCCCAACCTGATCACCAAGGATGGCGGCGTCGGCCTTTATGTCGACGGCATCTACCAGTCGCGCCCGCAGGCCTCGACCTTCGACCTCGCGGACGTCGAGCGGGTCGAAGTGCTCCGCGGACCGCAGGGCACGCTCTACGGCCGCAACACCACCGGCGGCGCGGTCAACATCATCAGCCGCAAGCCGAGCGGCGAACTGGGCATTCGCGGCCTCGCCTCGGTCGGCAACTATGGCTATCGTCGCGTGCTCGCCAATGTCGACCTGCCGCAGTTCGGTGACTTCAAGGTCAAGCTGACCGGTCTCTATTCGAACCGCGACGGCTGGGCGGAGAATGCCCGCAACACCGCCGGCGTGCCGAGCGCGAACGACTTCCAGGCCGACCGCAAATATGCCGTGCGCGGCGCGGTCCGGTGGGAGCCTTCGGACACCGTCACCGTCGACTATGCGGCAGACTATAGCCACCAGCGCACGACGCCGGTCCGCTACGTCACCGAGAACAGCTTCGCGCCGTTCCTCTTCCCGGGCTACAGCTCCGACGTCGAGCGGACCTACCGGCCGGTCTACCTGCCCTATAGCCATGTGAAGTCCGACGGGCAGACGCTGGTGGGCGAGTGGCAGGCGACCGACGGTCTGACGCTGCGTTCGCTGAGCAGCTACCGCAACATCCGGGTCAAGACCTATCAGGACTATGTCGAGGCGTTTCTCGCGCCCTTCTTCAGCTACGACAAGATCGGCTCGAAGACCTACACGCAGGAATTCCAGGCAGTCGGCAATTTCGACCAGTTCAAATATGTCGTCGGCGTTTATTATTTCCGTGAGAAATCGGACCATCTGCTTAACGCCGACATCGGCACCGGCACGCCCAACCAGCTGGTGCTGGTCGATCGCCTGACCAACGCCAAGTCGACCTCCAAGGCAATCTTCGGCCAGCTGACCTGGACGCCAGACTTCGCCGAGGGCAAGTTCGACGTGACGGTGGGCGGTCGCTACACCAGCGACAAGCGCACGGCCGATCGCGTCCGGACGCAGAATTTCTTTGCCGGGCAGACCTCCCCCCTCGTGTTCCGCGGCTTCAACGGCCCGGGCTTCACCCTGCCGCTCGGCTCGGTGGTCGGCGCGACCAACGTCAAGAACAACAAGTTCAATCCTGCGCTGACCCTCTCCTATCGTCCAGCGGACAATGTCTCGCTCTATGCGAAGGTCGTCACCGGCTACAAGGCGGGCGGGTCGAACGAGGCTTCGCCGACCTTCACCCGGACCTTCAACCCGGAAACGGTTACCAGCTGGGAAGCCGGCATCAAGACCGACCTGCTCGACCGGCGCCTGCGCTTCAACCTCGCAGGCTTCCTGGCTAAGTATAAGGATCTGCAGCTCGACATCTCGGCCGATCCGGTCGACGCCTCGCTGGCCGACACGTTCAACGTCGGCCGAGCGACGGTGAAGGGCCTCGAAGCCGACCTGACCGCCGTTCCGATCAGCGGCGTCACGCTGACCGCGAGCTACGCTTACACCGACGCCACCATCAAGAGCGTGCGGGCACCGGCTGGCTCGATCTTCGATCCGCTGGTCAACCCGAGCTCGCCGGTTCGCGTCGGCGACGACATCACCGGCTATTTCGTCCTTCCCTTCACGCCGAAGCACAGCGTCCGCCTGTCGGGCGACTGGGCGATCGCGACGATCGGTGACGGCACGCTCGCGGCCCATGCCGACTATACGTGGAAGGACAAGGTCTACACGACGGCGGGCGCCGGTCCGTCGGTGCCTCTGGGCCGCGACGCGCCGGTCAACGACAGCTTCGGCATCGTCGATGCGCGCTTGTCCTACACGATCGATCGCGGCGATGGCCGCAACATCTCGATCGCGCTGTGGGGCAAGAATGTGTTCGACAAGCGCTATCCGGGCTTCGTGATCGGCTCCGGCTCGATCATCACCGGCTATCCGAACCAGGCGATCTCCTACGGCGACCCGGCGACCTACGGCATCGACGTGGGCTTCTCCTTCTAAACCGCCCGACCAAGACCGAGGCCGGCGAGCCGCGCGATCATCGCGCGCTCGCCGGCCTCTCCTGTTTCCTGCGGCTCGAGCTCGAGCTCCAGCAGTCCGGCATATCCGGCCCTGTCGAGCGCGGCGAAGATAGCCGGCCAATCGAGCTTTCCGGCGCCGGGCTCGATCCGCCCCGGCAGGTCTGCGATCTGCAAATTGCCGATGTGGCCCGCCGCCAGGCCGATGATCTCGACCGGGTCCCGGCCATGCAACGCGACATGCCCCAAATCGAGAGCCAGCCGCACCTTCGGATGATCGGCCAGCCGAACCACCTCCAGCGCATCCTCGACCTGCTCGATCAGCAGCCCGGGCGCGAAGACCGGATGCGTGGCCTCGACGCAGAGCAGCGGTCCATCCGCGGCGATCCCGTCGGCAGCCCGGCGCAGATTGTCCGCCATGCCGCGTCGATCCCTCGCTGGATCTCCCCTGCCGGCCGTGATGCAGGTGATCGAAGCGGCCCCGCTGCGCGCAGCGGCGGCGAGCGTCCGGTCGAGCGAGGAGAGGGCGGTGCCATCGACCCAGGCCGGCTGGTCCCAGCGCAGCGGATCGTGGACGAAGGACCCCATCGCCATGCCATGGCGGCGAAGCTCCGTACCGATCCGGTCCTGATCCGCTTCGTCGCGCAGCAGCAGATAATTGTCGAACACTCCGGCAAAGCCGAGTTCGGCCATCAGCCCGATCTGATCCACCGGATCGTGAGACGCGGCCATATGCTGCAGCAGCGGCGCATCCGGCCCCCGAACGCCCAGATGCCCGGCAAAGCGCCGATTCATGCGACGCTATCCAGGAAGCGTAAGACGGCGGCGTTGAACGCCTCGGGCGCCTCCTGCTGGACGAGATGGCCCGCACCCTCGATCGTCACGATGTCGGCCAGCCCCGGCACGCGGCGGCGGAGCCGTTCCTCCCAATCCGGGAAGAAGCCGAAGGAGGGATCGGCGGCGCCGTACAACATCAATGTCGGCACGGTGACGTCCGCATCGGCCCAGGCCCGGCCGATCTCCCAATTGGCGTCGGCCGTGCGATAGGAGTTGAGCCCACCGATCATCCGCAGGTCGATATCGGGATGATCGTAGCGCCGGACATATTCGGCGAACTCCTCGGCGCTGAGCCAGGACCAGGGCAGGTCGGGCGCGGGTGGCAGCGCGTCGAGATAACCGGTGCCCTCCGACGGCAGCGCCTTCCACGCCCACAGGTCGCCCGACGCGCTCAGCGCATGGAAGCTGCGCCGCAGATAATCGGCCAGCGCGTTGCCCAACTCGCGATCGGCGGGTCCTACCGTCTGGAAATAATGGAAGTGGACGAAATGCGCCTTCGCCATTTCGGCGAAGCGCACCGATGGGCGATGGTCGGGCGACGCCATGTCGGGTCGCGGCCCCTCGCCCTCGGCGAGGCGGGGCTGGCCGCCCAGCATGGCGCGACCGGCAAGGTCATAGTCATAGGGAATGGTGGCGATCAGCGCCCGGACACGCTCGGGCGAGCGGACCGCCATGTTCCACGCATATTGCGCCCCGAAATCCTGCCCGATGACGACGGCGTCGCGCGCACCATAATGGTCGAGCAGCGCCGTCAGATAGGCCTGCATGTACGCGGAGTCGTAGAGAGCGGGATCAGCCGGCCGGTCGCTTGCGCCATAGCCGAGGCTGTCGATCGCGACGGCCCTGAAGCCGGCGCTTGCGAAGGGGAGCATCTGGTGCCGCCAGCTATAGGCGAGGCCGGGAAAGCCGTGGATCATCAGCAACAAGGGGCCGCTGCCGGCCTCCATCACGTTCAGGCTCAAGCCTTCGCCGACCGATATCCTGCGTTCCTGAATCACGAGATCGCCTCGCATATCACACCCTCATCCTCTTATCCTTATCCGCTCTCGTAGCACCGAAGTTGGACAGCGCCGCAAGATGCTATAGTCTGTGCAGGCGAATAAGAGGGTTCGGAGGAGTCGCGCGACGAGGTCGCGGGGACGATCCGGACGGAAGATAGCCCGTAATCGCACGAGGATGGAGAGGAGAGTCCAGCATGCGCATCGACGTTCCAGCAGCCCAGGCCCATGATCCCTATGGCTATGCCACCGAGAATCTCGCGCCCGAGATCATGAAGGCCGGTGGGGCCTTCAGCTTCGCGGTCTATCGCCACTCGAAGCTGTCGCTGCGCGAGTTCGAAGGCGCCCGTGCGCGAACCGCCGAGATCAACGGCTGTACCATATGTCAGCAGTTCCGCGCGGCGCGCGATCTGGGCGGTATGTTCTCCGGCACGGGCACGCGCGGCACGGTGGTCGACAATGGCCCTGCCCCCGACGAGGCCTTTTACGCCGCCGTGACCGAATGGCGCACCTCGCCGATCTACAGCGACCGCGAGCGACTGGCGATCGAGTTCGCCGAGCGCTTCGGAATCGAACCGAAGTCGCTCGCCAGCGACGAGGAATTCTGGGCCAAGGCCCGCGCCGCCTTCACCGACGCGGAAATCGCGGATCTTGCCAATTCGGTCGCAGCCTGGGTCGGCCTCGGTCGCGTCGCCCATGTGCTGGGCTTCGACGAGGTTTGCCTGCCGTTCACGGCACAGGCCGAAGCCGCGGAGTAATTACAGGCTTTCGACGAACTCCCGCATCAGCCGGCTGACCTCATCCGCGCGTTCGAGCTGGATGAGGTGGCCGGCCTTGGGCAGCATCTCGATGCGGCGGACGTCGGAATATTGGCGGGGGATGGCGCCCAGCGGGTCATCCCCATGCCAGGCTTCCAGATCGACGTCATTCTCGCTGCCGATGAAGAAGAAGGGCCGATCGATCGGCCGGTGCCGCCATGCGGCGCGCTGCGACCAGCGCAGATCCATCGCCCGGTACCAATTCAGCCCGCCGGTGAAGCCGCTGCGCGCATAGTCGGCGGTGTACCATTCGAGTTCCCATTCGGAGAACCAGGGCCAGGGCAGCGGCGGCGTCTCTGGCAGCGCGTCGATATAGGCCATGCCCGGCGGATTCTTCCACACGTCGAGATAATGGAAATCCCCCGACAGCGCGTAGAGCACCTTGCGCAGAAACTCTCGCGGGGCGGCGTTCAGCGCGGCATCGGCGGGTCCCACCGGCCGGAAATAGTCGATGTGGACGAAATGCTCCTGCGCCCATTCGGCGGCTTCGACGAGCGGCGCCTTGTCGGGGGAGTCGGGATAGGCCGGGTTCTCCAGCGCGATGATGGCCCGCACGCGCTGCGGGTGGAGATAGGCGAGGTCGTAGATCGCGAACACGCCGAAATCGAGCCCGGCGAAGACCGCCTCCTCAAGCCCCAGATGATCGAGCAGCCCCGTCAGGTCGCCGACGATCGCATGCACGTCATAGTGGCTGTGATCCGCCGGCCCCTCGGTCTGCCCCATGCCGCGCATGTCGGGCACGATGACCCGCCAGCCAGCCGCCGCGAGCACGGGAATCTGATGCCGCCAGCTCAGCCAGATATGGGGGAAGCCATGGCAGAGGACGATCGCAGGCCCCTCCCCCTGCTCAACCCAATGCATCGCGATCCCGTTTACGCGGGCATGGTGGTGCGTCCAGTCGGCCACATCATCTCTCCTCGACGAACCGCGCGACGATCTCGGGCGCCGCGTCGATCAGGGCTGCGACCGCCGGCTCTACGGCCAGGTCGGCGCGATACACGATCCAGATATCGGCCGCCGCAGCGGCTGCCGCCTTGCCGGGCAGGCGTTCGAGCCGCTCGTCGGCATCGCCGATCCGGTCCCACAACCATCCGCTGCCCAGCCCCGCCTGCACCGCGTCCTGCAGCGCCGCCAGACTGTCGACCTCGACGCAATTGCCGCCGTCCGCGGCGGCGTTGAGCCGCGCCCAGGGCTGGGGATTGGCGAGCATCATCGAATGGCCCCAGACGATCTGCCGCGCCGACGTCGCACCGCGCCGGGCAAACGGCGCCTGGACGAAGGGCGAAACCCGCTCGCCCGCGAGATCGCGCGGCTTGGTGCGCGCGATCGCGAAGCCGATATCGGCCTGGCGCTGCTGGATCGCAGCGATCGCATCGCGCGCGCCGACGACCTCGAGCGACACCGCAGGATGCCGTTCCAGAAAGGGAGCGAAGGCCGGCAGCAGCAGCGATGCAAGACCGGCGGTCCCGGCGACCCGCACGGGGCCGCCGATCCGTTCGCCCTCGGGCGCGAGATCATGATCGAGTCGGGCCATCGCGCGTTCCATCGCCGCTGCGGCGCGCAGCACCGCGCGGCCCGCTTCGGTCGGGCGATAGCCAGCGGCGGTCTGCTCCCACAGCGAACGGCCGGTGGCCCGCTCCAGCCGGGCGAAACGGCGCCCGACCGTGGTCCGGTCCATGTCGAGCTTGCGCGCAGCCGTGCTATAATCGCCGGCGCGCACCGCCGACTGGAACACCCGGACATCATCCCACTCGATCGCCATGCCGTGCATCTTTGCACAGGCGGAGTGCGGCTTCCAGTCGAACATTGCATGATATTCTGCGGGCAAATGGCTTCCCATGGCCATGTCGACACAGGAGAGTAGATCGATGGCAACCACCGCCGAATATCGCCTCGGCTCGCACACCTTCGCGCGCGGCTGGCACATGATCGCCGACGCGTCGAAGCTCGGCACCGCGCCGATGCCGGTACGCTTCTTCGCCCGCGACATGGTGCTCTATCGCGGCGAGAGCGGCACGCCGCACCTCGTCGACGCCTATTGCCCGCACATGGGCGCGCATCTCGGCAAGAACGAGACCAGCTATATCGTGCTCGACAATGAGCGCATCGAGGGCGAGTCGATCCGCTGCCCCTTCCACGGCTGGCGCTTCGGCCCCGACGGCCGCTGCAACCACATCCCCTATTCTGACCAGAAGCCGCCCGCCGCGGCGCAGATCCAGACCTGGCATGTGGTCGAACGCGCCGGCATCATCTGGATGTGGCACGACGCCGAGGGCAACGCGCCCGACCATGAACTGCCGCCGTTCGACGCGTGGGACAATCCCAACTGGGTCCGCTGGGTGATCGACGATCTGGGCGAACTGCCGCAGCATCCGATCGAGGTCGTCGACAACATGACCGACTTCGCCCATTTCGTGCCGATCCACGGCTCGCGCGACATCGAATATTTCTACAACGAGTTCGACGACCATGTGCAGTGGCAGATGTTCGGCGCCGGCCACCGCACGCTGGTCCAGGAGGGCGAGGGCCTGCTCGAGCTCGACACCTGGTATACCGGCCCGGCGATCCTCCAGTCCTTCATGCGCGGCACCTTCCCCACCCATATGCTGATCGCGCACACCCCGGTCGAGGATGGCAAGATCCAGGTCTGGCACGCACTGATGGTCGACATGGGCCGCGAGGCGACCGAGGCCGATATCCCGATGGCGCGCGCCTATCAGGAGGCGAGCCGCCTCGCCTTCGCGCAGGATTTCGAGATCTGGAGCCACAAGCGCCCCTGCTTCGCCCCGCTGATGGTGCGCGGCGACGGCCCGACCGACAAATGCCGCATCTGGTACCGCCAGTTCTACAATCCGATTTCGCAGGCCCCCGAGTTCCAGAAGCGCGTAAACGGCCGCCACACCGTCGTCGACAAGCGCGACCCGGCCAAGCAGGTCGCCTGATCCGAGCCAGAACGAAAAAGGGCGGTCCGATCGCGCATCGGGCCGCCCTTTTCATTGTCCCGACGATAAAGCCTATTTGAGCAGGAAGCGCTGGACCTTGCCCGAGGCGTTGACGGGCAGTTCGTCGACCCATTCGACCGTGCGCGGGACCTTGTAGTTCGCCATCTGCTCGCGGCACCAGCCGATGAGCGCCTTGTCGTCGCGCACCGCGCCGGGCTTGGGCACGATCACGGCATGGCCGACCTCGCCCATCCGCTCATCGGGACGCCCCACCACGGCGACCCGCGCCACAGCGGGATGTTCGAGCAGCCGCGCCTCGATCTCGGCCGGGTAGCAATTGAAACCGCCACAGATGAACAGGTCCTTGGCGCGGTCGGTGATGCGCAGATAGCCGCGGTCGTCCTGCGTCGCGATGTCGCCGGTCCGCAGCCAGCCATCGGCATCGATCGTCTCGGCGGTCGCCTTCGGGTCGTCGAGATAGCCCTGCATAACATTGAACCCGCGCACGAGCAGTTCGCCCGGCTCTCCCGTCGGGACGTCGCGGTTCTCGGCATCGACGAGCCGCACCTCGACACCGGGGATCGGTCTTCCGCAGCTCGATGCGACCAGTTCGACCGGGTCGCCAGCCTGCGTCGCGCTGACGCAGCCCGAGCTTTCGGTCAGGCCATAAGCGGTCAGCACTTCGGCGATACCCAGCTCGTCGTGCATCCGCCGGATCAGGATCGGCGGCACGCTGGCGGCGCCGGTCACGGCGAGACGCAGGCTGGCGGTATCGCCGGGCTTGCGCCCGGCTTCGTCGAGCAGCGACTGGAAGATGGTCGGCGGCCCCGGCAGGACGGTGATCTTCTCCTGCGCGATGGTCGCGAGCACCCTGGCGGCGGCGAACTGGGCAACCGGGAAGATCGTGGCCCCCTGCTGCAACGACACAACCCAGCCGGCCTTGTAGCCGAACGTATGGAAGAAGGGGTTCACGATCAGATAATGGTCGCCTTCGCGCAGCCCGACCGCATCCGCCCAGCCCTGGAAGGTGCGCAGATTCTGCGAATGGCTGCTGAGTACGCCCTTGGGCCGGCCGGTCGTGCCCGAGGTGAACAGGATGTCGGCAATGTCGTCGGGACCGACCGCCGCAATTGCAGCCGACACGGCATCGTCATCGGCACCCGACACAGCGCCGAGCCAGCTATCGAAATCACTGTCGATAAATACCGTCTCTTCGAGCGCGGGCAGATCGCGCCCGGCGAGCATTCCGGCATAATCGAAGCCCAGGAAGTCGCGCACGGTGAAGAGCCAGCGCACCTTGCCGCGGCCCAATATATCCTCGGCCTCGGCGCCCTTGAAGCGCGTGTTCAGCGGAATGAGCTGCAGCCCGATCTGCGTCGCCCCCGCCGCCACGATCGCCCAGGCCCCGCTGTTCGGCGCCCAGATGGCGATGCGATCGCCCTTGCGGCCACCACGCGCGAGCAGGGCCTGCGACACGCGACGCGACGCCTCCCGGAAGGCGGCAAAGCTCAGCCTACGCCCATCCTCCTCCTTCAGATAGGGGCGGTCGGGCCAGCGGCCTGCGGCCGCGTCGAGAAGTCCGCCCATCGTCAGCAAGTCGGGAAGCATATACCTCGCCCTTTATCGATTTGCTTTGCGCATTAGAGAGGAATCACCCCGCCATCAATGCATTATGCGTACCGATATTCATTCCACATCGACCCATTTCCCCAATCGCGCCGAGCGCCGCGCCGCATCGAGCACCTTCTGGTTGACCAGGGCATCGTCGAAGCTGCCCGCCTGCTCGCGATCGGTCACGGGCTCGCCGGAGATCCGCCGCCGCATCTCACCGAATAGCCGTGCATAGGGGATCACGTCGAAGCCCATCGTATGCCAGCGATCCTGCTCGGTCTGGATCAGCTCGGCCACAGGGAACGGTTCGGGCGGCGGCAGAGCCAGATCGGCCGGCATGTCGATCCGCCGCGAGCCATCGGCGTCGGACACCCACACCTCTTCCGGATCGCCGAAGGCGGCACCCGACTGGATCCAGGCACCGCCCGCAGTGCCGACGACCTTGGTCGCCATCACCAGCGGACCGGGTGCGGCCATCGCCGCCATCAGCGTCCCGCGCGCGCCGCCCTCGCATTCGAACTCGAGGACATAGCTGTCGTCCGCCGTCATGGTGGGCCGACCGGGTGCGAGCGTCTGCAGCGTGCAGGACAGGCGCCGGATCGGGCCGAGCATGTTCACCACCTGGTCGATCATGTGCGTCCCGAAGGCGCCGAGAAAACCGCCCCCCTGCCCCGCATCCTCCCACCAGTCGCTGAGCTTCTCGCCGGGATCCTGCAGGCCGGGCTGGTGATAGATTCGCAGGAACTGGCGCGGCTCGCCGATCGCCCCGTCCTGCACCACGCGCCGCAGCAGCGCCTGCGCCGCGTCGAACCGAAACTCTGCGCCGAGCATGTGGACGACACCCGCCTTCTCCGCCGCATCGCGCATCTCGCGGGCCTGGGCCGCATCGCGCGCAAAAGGTTTCTCGCAGACCACATGCCGGCCGGCGGCGACCGCATCCATCACCACCTGGTAATGGGCGTGCGGCGGGGTCGCGACGGTGACCAGCACCGTTCGGGGATCGGCGAGCGCTTCGGCCAGGCTATCGGTTGCAAGCGGAATGCCCAGCGGGGCCGCCCGCTCCGCCGTGCGCGCACGGTTGCGGCCGACGATCGCGCGCACCTCGAACCCCGCCTCGCGCAGCGCGCGGACATGGGTGAACAGGCCGAAGCCCGTCCCGACGACGACGGCACCATATGCATCAGCCATGTCAGGCTCCTTCCAGGATCAGTCTTGCACTGTCGGCGCAGAGCCGGGCGATGTCTTCGACGGGTCTGGTTGCCAGCGTCGCCGAGAAGACCTCGACCGAGCAGGGTGCGGTCGTGCCGGTTGCGCGCAATGCCGCGACGAAGCCGTGGAGGTCGAGACCACCGTCGCCCGGCAGCAGGCGCCCCTGGATCATCTCGCTGTCGAGATCGTCCGAGGCGGCGGCAGGTGCGTCGCAGATCTGCACGCTCTTGATCGCACCCGCCGGCAGCGCCGCCAGCAGGTCGAGGCTCGATCCGCTGCGGAACTGGTGCCAGCTGTCGACCAGCAGGCCGCCATTGTCTCGTCCGGCGAGCCTGACGAGGTCCCAGGCGGTCGCAAGATCGGGAATGGTGCCGGTCGGCACATATTCCAGCGCAACATGCAGCCCAGCCGGCGCGGCGCGGTCGCAGATCGCAGCAAAAGCCTCGACGCCCTCATCGACGCTCCAGGCCACGCCCTGCAATTCGCCGACGCTGACGCCGCGCGCGCCGACGGCCTCGGCGAGGTCGATCAATCGTTCGGGCGTAGAGCGCTGCAGCAAGGCCTCGAGCCAGCCGGGATTGGCCTTGGTCGGCGCGCCCGGAAGCCAGTTGCCGACGATCTCCACCTCATGGATGAACAGCCCGGCATCGGCGACCCGGTCGCGGACCTCGCCGGGCGACACGCCCTGCTGTTCCAGCAGCTCAAGGTCGGCCGCGAAGATCGATATGCCGGCGAAGCCCACATCGCGCGCGGGGGCGAGCCGCTCGAGAAAGGGCACCGCCTGCACCGTGCCCGCCGCCAGCAGCAACTGGTCGAGGCTCATCCGGCCACCGTGAAGCCGCCGTCGATCGGCAGCACCTGCCCCGTGATCCAGGACGCCGCCGAGCTGGTGAGGAACAGCACCGCGCCCGCAATGTCGACCGGCTCGCCCAGACGGCCGAGCGGCGTGCGACTCAAGGTCGGCGCGGTCCATTCGGGCGCATCGAAGGTCCCCGCCGTCATGCGGCTGCGGGTGAGGCCCGCCGCGACCGCATTCACCCTTATGCGCTGGCTCGCCCATTCGGTCGCAAGCACGCGGGTAAGCCCGACGAGCCCCGTCTTGGCCGAACCATAGCCGGGGATCATCCCGATCCCGAAATAGGAGGTCATCGAGGCGATGCCGATGATCGAGGACCCGCCCGGCTGCTCTCCGCGCGCCAGCGCCGCGCGGCAGCCATGCGCCATGCGGAAGGCCGAGGTCAGGTGCATCGCGATCGACCTCTCGAAAATCGCGGGATCCCATTCGTCAAGGCCGAGCGAACCCAGCGCGAGCCCCGCATTGTTGACCAGGATATCGAGCCGGTCGAAACTCGACGCGACGGCGTCGATCTGCGCGCCGTCCTCGACGTCGAGTTGTCGATAGTCGAAGCGCGACAGATCCTCGTCATAGTCGCCGGGCCCGCCGCGCGTGCCGGTGATGACCACCTCGGCCCCGGCATCGGCATAGGCAGCGGCTATCGCCGCGCCGATGCCGCTCGTGCCTCCCGTGACGAGCACTCTCGCGCCGCCATAATCGAAGCGCAGGTCGCTCCAGCTCATCATCCTCTCCCCTCGATTGTCCGTCGTTCAGTCGGTGATCTCGCCGCTCAGGATCGGTGGCGTTGCGTCGAGCAGCGCGCGTCCCTCCGCGCGCAGCCGCTCCAGCGGCACCCGCCACAGCGACACCGGCGGCGGCTCGCCCTGCGTCTTGATCAGGCGCAGGCTCATCCCGCCATGCGCATGGCCATAAGGATCGATCCTGTTGCCGCCGATGCCGGCATCGCCCGACGCGATGACGATCAGCACCGACCCATCGGGCTCATAGGTGGCGCGGTATTTCTGGATATGGCCGCCGCCATCCTCATAATTGTCGAGATTTTCCTGCCAGATGTTGCACAGCTGGAAGATCCAGTAGTCGCAGGGCGTCGGCGTGAAGCGCAGCACCAGCGCCTCGTCAGCTCCGCATTCCCAGGTGCCGAATCCATGGTGCCGATCGGGCACGCCGCCATTCGACAGATAGACCGCCCGGCTGAAGCGAATGCGGTTCGGGCGCTTGCCGAGATTGTCCTGCCACCAGCGCCGCACCAGTTCGGCATAGCCGAGCACCACCTGCCCCGACTTGGCGAGCGCATCGGCCATGTCGGCCGGTGCGATCGGGCGCGGCGCGGCGCCGTCGGCGCGCTGGATCGTCATGCGCGGCGCGATCGTCTCCTCGCGCAGATGATAGACGGTGCGGACCAGCAGGCCGACGCAGCCATCGGTGATCGGCAACCAGGGACGCCCGTCGGCGGGACGCTCGCGCCCGACGAACACTTCGAAATCGCCATTGGCATCGAAAGGGATCGTATCGCTCTGGAGAAAGCCGGTCGTGGTCAGTGTCGCGGGATCGAAGGTCTTGAGGCCACCGACGCCCTGCGGCGCCCAGTCCTGCTCGCCCGGATGGGTCGGCTGCGGCGCCGTCCAACTCGCCATCACGAAATAGGGGATGGTCCCGCGATTGCCCCGGATCACATAATCATGGCGGCCGTCGACGAACTCGGCGAGCAGATGGTCCTGGTCGGGCGACTGGAAGTTGATCGCTTGCCGCCAGGGCGCGTCGCGCAGGCGAGGCCGCTCGGGCTCGCAATTCTCGACGAAGCGCTCGAAGCCGTTGCGCATGAGCCGCGTGACGAAGCGATACCATTCGGCCCGGTCGAGATCGTCGACCTCGGCGCCGAAGCGATCGACCGTCCGGGCCGCCAGCTTCACCGTCTCGAGATAATCCTCGAAGGCGCGTCCGGTCAGCAAGCGTTGCGCGGCGGTCATGATTTCTCTCCGAGCACGGCTTCGCGGCGCACCGGGAAGCGATCATAATAGAAAGCGAAACGCTCCCTCAGCGCCCCCACGTCGACCCCGAAATCCCCGATCAGATCATAGACCACCCGGCCATGTTTGTTGCGCGGGTTGGCGGCGAGGAAATGGTCGATCCGCGCCTCGGCGTCGGGCGTCATCTCCAGGTCGGCCAAGGCATAGACCCGGCGCACGGTCGCCTTCTGATCAGCCATATACTCGTGGAAGAGGATGTCGATCGACTGCCCCTCGGGTATCGCATCACGGTCGCGGACGCAGCGGCGCAGCAGCACCTCGATGCGGTCGATCCACCAAGCCGCGAGGCCGGGCAGGTCCTGCCGCGTCCGCCGCGTCCGGTCGCCATAGGCGATCATGGTGATTGCCGACTGGAGCACCGCAACGGGATCGCGGTGCGTGACCGGTACGATCGCCTTCGGATGCACGGCGATCAGAGCGGGCAGATTTTCCATGTGCGGCGGCGACTTGACGACCCAGCGATTGGGCCCCTTGAGCCAGGTCAGTGCCTGCATCACCCGCTTCGCATAGGCATAATGCGGGGTCTGGTCGGTCGCCAGATAATGGTCGCGCCAGGCGGTCGGGCGGCTCAGCCATTCGGGCAGATAGGAGGAAAAATCCGGCCCCTGCAGTTCGATGTCCTCGTGGACATGGTCGGGCGCCATTTCGTGCATCGCCGGCATCAGCGGCAGCATCGTCTCGAACGCGCCCCACATCTGCGCGGTGCGGACGTGCCGCGGGTCCGGATCGCCGATGTCGTCGGGACCGGGAATCGGCTCCATCGTTTCCCACAGCGGTGTTGAGCGCAGCCGGGGATCGGCGGCGAGGATGTTGACCAGATGGGTCGTCCCCGATCGCGGCAGACCCGCCACCATGATCGGCCGGTCGATCTCGACCTGCTCGATCTCGGGATGGCGGCGGATCAGATCCTCGATGCGCAGCCGGGCCGAGGCATAGCGTACGCATTCGCCGAACAGGGTCGCGCGGCCGAGCGTCGTGAGATCCTTATCCTCGTCATAGCTGCGCAGCCACAGCGCCAGCCGCGCGCGAAAGTCCCCGGCGCCGAAATCGGACAGGCCGGTCGCGGCGCGCGCTGCGGACAGCACCTCTTCGACATCCATCCGTACCGGCGGGCAGGCGTCGATCGCCTGCTGCTGGAGGGGGGTGAGGCGGGGCTGGGCGAGGTCGTCGATGCGGATGTCGTCACGCATCGCACGCCACCATGACCTTGGCTGACATCTCGGCGTCGCGCGCGACCGCGAGCGCCTCGTCGAACCGACTGAGCGGAATGCGGTGGCTGATGAAGGCATCGGCATCGAAGCCGGGCTCGGAGATCGCCGCGATCACCTCCGGAAATTCATCCGGATAGGCCATCGAGGTGATGAAGCTCATCTCCTTGCCCAGCGCTATCTTCCAGTCGATCGCGATCGGCTGGTGGTGGACGGCGACCATCACCGCGCGGGCATGAAAAGGCG
Organism: Rhizorhabdus phycosphaerae; assembly: GCF_011044255.1. Taxonomy (NCBI): domain Bacteria; kingdom Pseudomonadati; phylum Pseudomonadota; class Alphaproteobacteria; order Sphingomonadales; family Rhizorhabdaceae; genus Rhizorhabdus; species Rhizorhabdus phycosphaerae. The sequence continues at coordinate 3,402,004 of NZ_CP049107.1, read as the reverse complement.
CCATGCCCACGATCGAGGGTAGCACCGCAGGCGCTCCCGAGGATTCGAACCACAGGCTGGTGCCGACCGTCGGCCACCCGAACAGGTCGGCGCGCCCGTGGAGATCGCCCAGCGCGGCGGCAACGTCCTCGCTGCCGGCGTCGATGACATGGTCCGCCCCCAGCCGTCGTGCGCGCTCGAGCCGCTGGCGCGACCGGTCGATCGCGACGACCGAGGCCACGCCGGTGCGCTTAAGGAAGAAGACGATGCCCAGACCTATCGGACCTACGCCGAACACCGCGACCTTGTCCTGCCGGGTCGCGCCCGCGCGATGGACGGCGTGGAGCGCGACACCGAGGGGTTCGGCGAGCGCGGCTGCGTCCCAGTCGACATGATCGGGGATGGGATGGATGGCCCCGCCCAGCGTGGCGTTCGAAACGCGCAGCAACGGAGCGAAAGCGCCTTCGGGCAGCCCGGCGCCGATCCCGTTGCCATCGCCCATCGGGTTGACGACGACGCGCTGCCCCGGCGCGATGCCGACCACGTCGGCGCCAACAGCCTCGACGACGCCGGACAGTTCGTGACCGATCCCGAAGGGCGCCTCGGCCGGGGCCGCGACGCCGCCGACCTTGATATAGCCGAGGTCGGAGCCACACAGGCCACACCGCCGGACGCGGACGATCACGTCGCGAGGCCCGGGCTGCGGCTCCTCGATATCGTCGACGCGAACATCGTTCACGCCGTGGATGCGCACCGCCCTCATCTCGCCTCTCCTCTTTTCGTTTTGCGTTTCAGATTATCGACTCTGATACGCATTTAATCGACAATACAGAGTATATTGTCAATTATCGGCGACGAAGGCCGCGACCTGCTCGGCGAGCACAGCCTCATAGTCCCGGACATCGGCCAGTTCGGCGAACAGCGTGACCTCGGCGCTGATCCGGTCGAGCATCATGAAGAAGATGTCGGCCCTCGCCCGCTGGCGCCGCGCTACGGCATCCTCCCCCACGGCCCGCCCGAACGCCGGCACCGCCGGCGCAAGGCGCTCGATCATCCGCTGGCGATCGTCTCGCAACCGCTGGTGAAACGCCTGATCGGTGGCGGCGAGGCCGTGGATCAGGACCGAAATCTGCCCTTCCTCGCGATAATATCCGATCGCCTCATGCGCCCACCACTGTGCCGACAGCCGACCGGTCGCGACATCCGCCAGCAGGAGAAAATGCGGCATGGTCCGCTCGAGGGTGGCCTCGTAGATGCACAAAGCGACGTCGCGCCGGGACTTGAAATGGCGGTAGAAGGTCGCACGGCTGACGCCCGATGCCGCGAGAATGTCCTCGACCGGAATCTCGTCGAAGGGCCGCGAACGCAGCAGGCCGCGCATGGCCTCGACCACGTCCTGCCGGCTGGCAACCACCTGGTCGCGCTGCCGGCCCGACCGCATGCCGGGTTTGGGGCCTCGCTTCCGAGCCGAAATTTCGCCCTTTTCGAGCAGCGTGGCCATCACCCTCTCCCGACCCGGCCCGCACCCTCGACCGATCACTTTCGCAGGGTCCGAAACCGCTTACCAATACTAAGGCGAGAGCGATGGGCACCGCAAGCGACATAGCTTCGCTTTTCCGCGTGCTACGGACGATATGCCCTTTCGCTAACAATGTGCGTACCAAATTCGATTTTTCAAAACGTAAAGTGCTTGAAACCATGCGGACGCGCCGATAGACCCGAACGCGAAAGTAAGAGGTGCGGGGAGGGCAAAGGACGATGGCCGTAAGATCGCTGGCCTATATTCGCGTCGCGTCACGCGATGTGGGTGCCTGGCGCCGGTTTGGCGAAAATGTGGTGGGGGCTGCGGCCACGCCCGATTCGACCGATGACCGGTTGATGCTGCGGCTCGACGGGCGCCCGTGGCGCTTCCGCATCGAGAAGGGCGACGAGGAAAAATATCTCTGCGCCGGGCTGGAATGTCCGAGCGAAGAAGCCTGGGCGGCTGTTCTCGACAAGCTCGACAAGGCTGGCGTCGCCGTGGAGCGCGGAGATGCCGCGCTGGCCGCCGACCGCCATGTCCGGGGCATCGCATCGCTCGCCGATCCATCGGGAAACCGGATCGAGCTTGTCTGGGGCAATGTCGTGGCGGGGACGCCCTTCGTGTCCCCCGTCGGCGTCCCGGCCTTCGTCACCGGCGAGATGGGCTTCGGCCATGTCGTGGTGCCGACCAATTGCTATGACGACACCCGCCGCTTCTACAAGGATCTGCTCGGCTTCGGCGACAGCGACGAAATGCGGGTGCATTTCCCCGGCGGTCCCGAACAGGGACTGGGCATGTCCTTCATGCACGCCAGCGGGCCGCGGCATCACACTGTCGCGGTCGGCGAATTTCCTGCGCCGTCCGGCCTGATCCACACGATGGTCGAGGTGCCCTCGATCGACGATGTCGGCCTGGCCCTCGACCGTGCGCTCGCAGCCGGGGTGCACATCTCGTCGACGCTGGGGCGGCACACCAACGACAAGATGATCAGCTTCTACATGCGCACGCCATCCGGTTTCGACATCGAATTCGGCTGTGGCGGTGAACAGACCGTTGACTGGACCACGGTGACCCCGACCTTCACTATCAAGGAGGACCTCTGGGGCCACAAATGGGATTTCGGAGCGTGACGATTAAGACTTTCGACAAGAGAACGACTGCCGACGCCGTCATCGGAAAGCTCCGCGACGGCATGACGATCGGCATTGGCGGCTGGGGCCCGCGCCGTAAGCCGATGGCACTGGTGCGCGCCCTGCTCCGCAGCGATCTCAAGGACCTGACGATCGTCACCTATGGCGGCCCCGAAGTCGGCATGCTGCTGGCGGCGGGCAAGGTTCGCAAGGTGATCTATGGCTTCGTGTCGCTCGACGCTATCCCGCTGGAACCCTATTTTCGCAAGGCCCGCGAAGCCGGCGGGCTGGAAGTCCTCGAACTCGACGAAGGCATGCTGCAGTGGGGCCTCAAGGCCGCAGCGCTTCGCCTGCCTTTCCTGCCGACGCGCGTGGGTCTCGGCACCGACGTGTTCGAGCAGGGTGGTTTCAAGACGGTCGCCTCGCCTTATGAGGACGGCGAGGTGCTGCTGGCGATGCCCGCCATCCCGCTCGACTTCGCGCTGATTCACGTCCACCGCGCCGACCGCATGGGCAACAGCCAGGCGCTCGGCCCCGACACCTATTATGACGACTGGTTCGCCAAGGCCGCGAAGGAAGTCGCCATCTCGGCCGAGGAGGTCGTCGACCGGCTCGACCACAGCTATCCCGAGGACGCCAAGGCGAACCTGTTCGAGCGCTGCTTCGTCCAGCATGTCGTCGAGGCCCCCGGCGGGGCGCACCCGACCTCAATGCCGCCAGCCTATGGCTGGGACATGGCTGCGCTGAAGGCCTATGCCGCCAGCGCCGCCGAAGAGGGCGGCTGGGATCGCTATCGCGACGAAAAGGTCGGCCCCGACGAGGCCCATTATCTTGCGCAGGCCGGTGGGATCGAAGCGATCTCCAAGCTGCCCTTCCCGATTTTCTGAGGACGACGCGATGACCGCGCCAGACCATACGCTCGCCGAACTGCTGATCGTCGCCTGTTCCGAACTCTATCGGGACAATGGCGAGATCGTCGCCACCGGCATCGGCCCGATCCCGCGCCTCGGCGCGAGCCTCGCCAAGAGCACCCATGCACCCGAACTGCTGATGACCGATGGCGAGGCCTATCTCGTCGAGGATCCGGTGCCGATCGGCCCGCGCGGCTATGACGATCGCAAGCCTTCGGGCTACCTTCCCTTCTCGCGCTATTTCGACAGCGCGGTATGGACCGGCAAGCGGCACGCGGTGGTGTCGCCGATCCAGATCGACCGCTTCGGGCAGATGAACCTGTCCTATATTGGCGGCAGCTTCGAGAAGCCGAAGGTCCAGATGCTGGGCGCACGCGGCTTTCCGGGCAACACGATCCACCACATCAACTCGATGTTCGTGCCGGCCCACTCGACCCGCATCTTCGTGCCCGGCGAAGTCGATTCAGTTTCGAGCGTCGGCTACAATCCTGCGCGCCGCCTAGCGGGCGCCGACTTCAGCGGGGTCGATCTCCGCTTCATCGTCACCAATCTCTGCGTGATGGACTTCGGCGGACCGGATCATGCGATCCGCCTCGTCTCGCTGCACGATGGCGTGACCGTCGACGAGGTCAAGGCCGCGACCGGCTTCGACCTGATCGTCGACGGAACGCCGCCGACCACGCCGGCTCCGACCGCCGAGCAGCTGGAGATCATCGCGCGCCTCGACCCGCACAATATCCGCGCGACCGTGATCAAGGGTAATCCTTCGGGAACGCGCGGATGAGCGAAGCCGATCCCGTCCTGCCGGGCTGGTTCACGACCGGCCCCGAACCGCATCTGATCGGCAGCCGCTGCTCGGCCTGCGGCACCTATTATTTCCCGAAGCTCGAGAGCTTCTGCCGCAACCCGGCCTGCGCAAGCACGCAGTTCGAAACAGTCGAGCTGTCACGGACGGGCAAGATCTGGTCGTTCACCGACGCCTGCTACCAGCCGCCCGAGCCCTATATCGCGGCCGATCCCTTCGTCCCTTATGCGATCGCCGCCGTCGAACTCGACCGTGAGAAGATGATCGTGCTGGGACAGGTCGTCGAAGGCGTCGGGATCGAGGCCCTGCGCGCTGGCATGCCGATGGAGCTGGTGGTCGAGACGATCCCCGACGCGGTCGATCCCAAGGGCAAGCTCGTCTGGAAATGGAAGCCGATGGAGGACGCAGGATGAGCGAAGATGTCGTCATCATCGGCGCCGGCATGCACCCCTGGGGCAAATGGGGGCGCAATTTCGTCGGCTATGGCGTCGCCGCCGCGCAGGAAGCGCTGCGCGATGCGGGAATCGACTGGCGCGACGTGCAGTTCGTGTCGGGTGCCGCCACCATGCGCTGCGGCTATCCGGGCTATGTGGCGGGTGCGACCTTCGCCCAGGCGCTGGGCTGGCAGGGCGCCGAGGTGCAGACCAGCTATGCGGCCTGTGCCAGCGGATCGCAGGCGCTGACGGCGGCGCGCTCGCGCATCCTGAGCGGGCAGGCGGACGTCGCGCTGGTGATCGGGGCCGACACGACGCCCAAGGGCTTCCTGGCGCCGGCCAAGGGCGAGCGGCCGGACGATCCCGACTGGGTGCGTTTCCGCGTCGGCATCACCAATCCGACCTATTTCGCGCTCTATGCTCGTCGCCGCATGGAAATCTACGGCGACACGCAGGACGACTTCGCGCGGGTGAAGATCAAGAATGCGCAACACGGCCTGACCAATGAGCGGGCACGCTATCGCAAGGCGTTCACGATGGAGGACGTCGCGGCCTCGCCGATGGTCGCCAACCCGCTGCGCCTGATGGACGTCTGCGCGACCTCCGACGGCGGCGCCGCTCTGATCATTGCCAGCGCGGCCTATGCGCGCAAGATCGGCAAGATCGACGCACCGAAGATCGCGGCCATCTCGACGGTCACCCCGACCTTCGCCTCGGCGATCATCGAGATGCCTGATCTCGCCACCGACAGCGCAGTGGCGGCGGAAGCGCACAGCTTCCGTGCCGCTCTCCCAGCCAAAGCCTATGCCGAGGCCGGAATGGGTCCCGAGGACATCTCGGTCGCCGAGGTCTATGACCTGTCGACCGCGCTCGAACTCGACTGGATCGAGGATCTGGGTCTCTGTGCACGCGGCGAGGCTGCAGGTCTCACCCGCGACGGCGCGACCCGGGTCGGCGGGCGCATGCCGATCAACCCCTCGGGCGGTCTCGCCTGCTTCGGCGAGGCGGTTCCGGCCCAGGCGATTGCCCAGGTCTGCGAACTGACCTGGCAGCTGCGCGGCGAGGCCGGCGAGCGACAGGTCGAAGGTGCGAAGGTCGGCATCACCGCCAACCAGGGGCTGTTCGGGCATGGCTCCTCCGTCATCCTGAAGCGGTGACCATGGCTGATCCGATCGAGACCCCCCTCACCCGCCTGCTCGGCTGCCGCTACCCGATCGTCCAGACGGCGATGGGCTGGGTCGCCACGCCCCCGCTCGTGATCGCGACATCCAATGCAGGGGCCTTCGGCTTTCTCGCCGCTGCCGTGATGACGCCCGACGAAGCGCGCGCGGCGATCGCCGAGGTGCGCGCCGGCACCGACAAGCCGTTTGGCGTGAACTTCCACTCCTTCCAGCCGGGGGCCGCCGAGATCGTCGAGGCGATCCTCGAGAATGCAGCCCAGATTCGCGCCGTGAGCTTCGGGCGCGGCCCCGACGCGAAGATGATCGCCCGCTTCAAGGAGGCGGGCATCCTCTGCATGCCGACCATCGGCGCCGCCAAGCACGCCCAGAAGATGGTCCAGATGGGCGTCGACATGGTCACGGTGCAGGGCGGCGAAGGCGGCGGGCATACCGGTTCGGTCCCGACGACGATCCTGCTGCCGCAGGTGCTGGATGCCGTGCAGGTGCCCGTAATCGCGGCTGGCGGCTTCGGCGACGGGCGCGGCCTCGCGGCAGCCCTGGCCTTCGGGGCGGCGGGCATTGCCATGGGCACCCGCTTCCTGATGACGCAGGAAAGCGCGCCGCCCGACAACGTCAAGGCGCGCTACGTCAAGGCCGGGACCGACGACATCACAGTGTCGACAAAGGTCGACGGCCTGCCGCAGCGGATGATCCGCAACCAGGCGCTCGACCGGATCGAGCGCTCCAACGGCATCGGCCTGTGGCGCCGCGCGGTGGAAAGCGGCCTGCAGATGAAGCGCCAGACCAAGGCGAGCTATGCCGACCTGCTGAAGGCCGCGAAGGGCATGACCAGCCATGGCGGGCTTAGCCTGCCCCAGGCGATGATGGCCGCAGCCGCGCCGATGATGATCCAGCGTGCGGTGGTCGACGGCGACGCCGATGGCGGGCTGATGGCGACGGGCGTAGTCGCCGGCCGCCTCGGCGACCTGCCGACCTGCGAACAGCTTATCGAAACCATCATGGCCGAGGCGCACCAGAGACTGGCTGCGCTCGCCTCTCTTTCCTCCGGAGTCCGCTGATGCCGATCACGACCACCATCAAGGATCGCATCGCCGAGATCGTCTTCGACGTTCCCCCGGTGAACGCCTTCGACAGCACGACCTGGAACAGCATCCCCGCGATGGTGACAGAGGCCGGTCGCAATCCCGAGGTCAATGTGGTGCTGATCCGCGCCGCCGAAACCGCGCGCGGCTTTTGCGGCGGCGTCGACATCAAGGAGATGCAGGCCCATCCCGAGCGGATCACGGTCCTCAACCGGGGCAATTACCTGACCTTCAAGGCGGTCCGCGACTGCGAGGTGCCGGTCGTGGTTGCCGTCCACAAATTCGTGATCGGCGGCGGCATCGGAATTTGCGGCGCGTCGGACACGATTTTCGCCGCCGAGGACGCCTATTTTTCGCTGCCCGAAGTGGATCGCGGCGCGATGGGCGGCGCCAGCCATCTGTCGCGCATGCTGCCGCTGCACAAGGTGCGCGCGGCCTTCTTCACCGGCGGCAACATCCCCGCCGCCGAGATGCACCGCCTGGGCGCGGTGGAAAAGGTGGTGCCGCGCGAGGCACTGGTCGAGGAGGCTCGGGCCTTCTGCACCGTCATCGCATCGAAGAGCCGCAAGGCACTGGTGATCGCCAAGGAAGCGCTCAACGGCCTCGAGCCGCGCGACGTCGACCATGGCTATCGCTTCGAGCAGGGCTTCACCCTGGAAATGTACATGCACGAGGACTCGCAGAAGGCGCGCGACGCCTTCGTCGAGACCGGCAAGGCGGCGACCTTCTGACCATGGACCTGAACTACACGACCGAACAACAGGCGTTCCGCGCCGAAGTCCGCGACTGGATGCGGGCCAATGTCCCCGCGCAGCCGCTCAAGACGCTCGAGGGCCGCGAAGGCTATGACCAGCATGTCGAGTGGGAGCGCAAGCTCGCCTCGGGCAACTGGGGCATGGTCACCTGGCCCGAAGCCTATGGCGGGCGCGGCCTCGACCTGATCCGCTGGCTCATCTTCGAAGAGGAATATTGGGGCGCTGGCGCACCGCTGCGCGCGAACCAGAACGGCATCTTCCTGCTCGGCCCGACCATCATGGAATATGGTACCGACGAGCAGAAGGCCCGCTTCCTGACGCCGATGGCAAAGGGCGAGCTGATGTGGGCGCAGGCCTGGTCCGAGCCCAATGCCGGGTCCGACATGGCGGCGATCCGCACCGTCGCGGTGCGCGATGGCGACCATTATGTCGTCACCGGGCAGAAGACCTGGTCGAGCCGCGCCTCCTTCGCCGACTGGGGCTTCGGCCTGTTCCGGACTGAACCGGATTCGAAGCGGCACAAAGGCCTGTCCTTCATCCTGTTCGACCTCAACAGCCCGGGCGTCACCCGGCGCCCGATCCGCCAGCTTCACGGCGAGCCGGGCTTCGCGGAGCTGTTCTTCGACGAGGTCCGCGTCCCCGTCGCGAACCGCATCGCGGGCGAGGGCGAGGGCTGGAACGTCGCGATGGCGACGGCCGGCTTCGAACGCGGCCTCATGCTGCGCTCGCCCGCCCGCTTCCAGGCGATGGCAAAGCGGCTGGTCGAACTCTATCGCCAGCACCGCGATACGGCGTCGCCCCAGGCGCGCGAGGCGGTATTGCAGGCCTGGCAGGATGCCGAGGCCTATGCGCTCAACACCTATTCGGTCGCGGCGACAGTGATGGCCGGCGGCCATATCGGCGCCGAGGCCAGCCTCAACAAGATCTTCTGGTCGGAGCTCGACCGGGCCGCGCACCGCGCGGCGATGAGCCTGCTCGGCGCGGGGGCCGAACTGCGTTCGCTCGCCGACGGCAGCGAGAATAGCTGGCTGGAGGGCTATATCTTCTCGCTATCCGGTCCGATCTACGCGGGATCGAACGAGATCCAGCGCAACATCATCGCCGAGCGCCTGCTCGGCCTGCCGCGCTGAGGGGGACGGCCACATGGATTTCCGTCTTACCCAGGACCAGATCGACCTCCGCGAAGCCATCCGCGACTATCTGAGCGGTGAGCATGGCCCCGAGGTGCTTCGCCGCCTCGACGCCGAAGGCAATCGCGACGCCGCCATCTGGGATGGCCTCGTCGGCATGGGCCTGACCGGGCTGCTGGTTCCCGAAACACAGGGCGGCCTCGGCATGGGGCTGGTCGAAGCGGCGCTGATCGCGATCGAGCTCGGGCGCGCCAATGTCTCCGAGCCGCTTGCGGACACAGCGCTTGTCGCCGCGCCGCTGCTCGACGAAGCGCAGCAGGCCGATGTCGCCGCCGGTACGCTCAAGGTGGCGCTCGGCCATCCGATCAATCCGTGGATCGCCGACCTCGACCAGGCCGGTCTGCTCTATGCGGGCGGTATCGCCAGGCCGGCTCCCGACGCCGGGCAATCGGTCGAGACGGTCGATCCGCTTCGCAGGCTCTTCGCGGCCACGCCCGTCGCGGAAGATGATCGCCTGCTCGATCGCGCCGCGCTGATCGCGGCCGCACAGCTGATCGGCGCGGCCGAGCGCATGCTCGAACTCGCTACCGATTATGCCAAGACGCGCGAACAGTTCGGGCAGCAGATCGGCCAGTTCCAGGCGATCAAGCATCATCTGGCGACCGTCGCGGTCAAGCTGGAGTTTGCCCGCCCGGTCGTCCTGCGCGCAGCCTTCGCTGCGCAGAACGATCATGCCCGTACCCCCATCCATGTCAGCCACGCCAAGGTCGCCGCGACCGATGCGGCGATGCTGAGCGCCGAGACCGCGATCCAGGTCCATGGCGCGATGGGCTATACCTATGAGGTCGATCTCCACTTCTGGATGAAGCGCTGCTGGGCGCTGGCCGGAGCCTGGGGCGATCGTGCCTTCCACCAGCGCCGGATCGAGGCTGCCGTGGTCGACGGCGGCATGACGATCGGGCCCGACACGACTTTCGAAAGCGAGCTGCACCATGGCTGAAGCCTATATCGTCGATGCGATCCGGACCCCGACCGGCAAGAAGAAGGGCACGCTCGCCGGCTGGCATCCGGCCGATCTGGGCGCGATCCCGATCCAGGAGATCGTCAAGCGAACCGGTATCGATCCGAACGCGGTCGACGACGTGATCTGGGGCTGCGTCGACGCGATCGGTCCGCAGGCGGGCAATATGGGCCGCAGCTGCTGGCTCGCCGCCGGCTATCCCGAGGCGGTGCCGGGTGTCACGATCGACCGGCAGTGCGGCTCGTCGCAACAGGCGATCCACTTCGCGGCGCAGGCCGTGATGTCGGGCACGCAGGACCTGATCGTCGCGGGCGGCGTCCAGAACATGAACGCGATCCCGATCTCCGCCGCGATGATCGCCGGACAAGCCTTCGGTTTCGAGACCCCCTTCTCCACCTCGCCTGCCTGGGCCGCGCGCTATGGCAAGGAAGAGGTCAACCAGATCTACGCCGCCGAGAAGATCGCGGAGCAGTGGGACATCAGCCGCGAGGACATGGAAGTCTTCGCCGCCGAGAGCAACCGCCGCGCCGAGGAGGCGATCGACAGCGGTCGCTTTGCGGCCGAGATCGTCGCAGTCGACGGCTTCGCGGCCGACGAAACGGTGCGCCGCGGCACGACGCTCGCGGGGCTGGCGAACCTCAAGCCGGTTCGCGAGGGCGGGCGGATCACCGCCGGCGTGTCGAGCCAGATCGCCGATGCCGCCGCCGCCGTGCTGATCGCGAGCGAGCAAGCGGTGAAGGACCATGGCCTGAAGCCGCGCGCGCGCATCCATCATCTGACGGTACGTGGCGACAACCCGATCATGATGCTGACCGCACCAATCCCCGCCACGCGCCATGCGCTGCAAAAGACCGGCCTGAAGCTGTCGGACATCGACCTGGTCGAGATCAACGAGGCCTTCGCCAGCGTCGCTCTGGCCTGGGCCAAGGATCTCGGCGCCGACCTGTCGAAGGTGAACGTCAATGGCGGCGCGATTGCGCTCGGACATCCGCTCGGCGCGACGGGCGCAAAGCTGATGACGACGCTGCTGTACGAACTCGAACGCCGCGGCGGCCGCTATGGCCTGCAGACGATGTGCGAGGGCGGCGGTCTCGCCAACGTCACCATCATCGAACGGCTGGGGTGATGCCGGTCTATGCGTTCGAGGGATCGGTGCCGGTGGTCGACCCCGGCGCCTTCCTGCATCCCACCGCGTCGCTGATCGGCGACGTGATCGTCGGCCCGGGCTGCTATATCGGCCCGGGTGCGTCGCTACGCGGGGATTTCGGACGCATCCTGGTCGAAGGCAACGCCTCGATCCAGGACAATGCCACGCTGCACAGCTCGGCCGAGACCGATTGCATCGTCGGCTATGGCTGTACCGTCGCGCATGGTGCGATCCTGCACGGCTGCACGCTGGGTCGCCATGTGCTGGTGGGCATGAACGCAGTCGTCCTCGACGGGGCGGAGATCGGCGACGAGTGCCTCGTCGCGGCGCTCAGTCTCGTGAAATCGGGGATGCGCGCGCCGCAACGCACGCTGCTGGCGGGCAACCCCGCGCAGGCCGTGCGGACGATCGACGCCGACAAGGTGATGTGGCGGATGGAGGACGACGGCGAATATGTCCGCCTCGCCCGCCGTTCGCTCGCCGAACTACATGAATGCGAAGCGCTGACGGCGCCCGAGCCGGATCGTCGCCGCCCTGCGGGCGGTGCCCGGGCCGTGCGCCTGTCGCGCGCCAATTGAGAGGAAGACGCTAATGGGTATTTGCGAAGGACGGGTGGTGATCGTCACCGGCGCCGGAGGCGGGCTGGGCCGCGCCTATGCGCTGGGCCTTGCCGCCGAAGGCGCCAAGGTTGTCGTCAACGACCTCGGCGTCGGAACCCATGGTGAAGCGGGCGAGTCGAAAGGTGCCGCCGAAAAGGTGGTCGATGAGATCCGGGCGGCCGGCGGCGAGGCGATCGCCGACACCGCCGACGTCGCCGACTGGGAAGCGACGCGCGAGACCGTCCGCAAGGCGATCGACGCCTTCGGCGCACTCCATGCGGTCGTCAACAATGCGGGCTTCGTCCGCGACCGCATGTTCGTCTCGGCGACGCCCGAGGAGTGGGACGCGGTCACCCGCGTCCATCTGCGCGGCCATTTCTGCCTCAGCCGCCATGCGGTCGATCACTGGCGCGCCGAACAAAAGGCGGGTCGTCCGGTTTCGGCGCGGATCGTCAACACCACTTCTGGAGCGGGCCTGCAGGGCAGCGTCGGGCAAAGCGCCTATTCGGCGGCCAAGGCCGGGATCGCCACGCTGACGCTGGTCCAGGCGACCGAACTGGCGCGCTATGGCATCACCGCCAATGCGCTGGCCCCCAATGCCCGCACCCGCATGACGATGACGGCCTTCGCCGACACGATGACGTCGATGCAGGAAGCGGCCTTCGACCCCTACGCACCCGAGAACACCGCGCCGCTCGTCGCCTGGCTGGCGAGCGAAGCGTCCGCTGGCGTCACCGGGCAGGTGTTCGAGCCATTCGGCGGCACGATCCGCATCGCCCAGGGCTGGACCGACGGACCGACTTCGGCCGATCCGGGCCGCGCGCTGCGCGCCGATGAGGTTGGCGCCGTCGTCGAAGCCCTCGTCGCGGGCCGCGCGCCCGCCAAGCCCGTCTACGGAGCAGGCTGATGGCTCTGACGCTCACCGACGACCAGATCGCCATTCGTGAGGCCGCGCGCGACTATCTCGCCGACCGCGCCGATTTCGAGCGACTGCGCAAGACGATCGACAGCGACGCCGGCTGGGACGAGGAGCTCTGGCTGGGCTTCGCGCAGGAGCTCGGTTTCGCAGGCCTCGGCATCGCCGAGGAGGATGGCGGCATCGGCCTGGGCGCGATCGAACAGGCACTGATCCTCGAAGAGCTCGGCCGCACGCTCGCTCCCATTCCCTGGTTCGAGAGTGTCGTCCTCGCGGGCGGCACCATCGCTCGCGCCTTTCCGGCCGGAAAGCGCCAGGAATTGCTTGGTCGGATCGCCAGTGGCGAGGTCGCGACCCTGGCGCTGCGCGACGCGCGCGGCGGCGCACTGCCCCACGGCATCGGCCCGCGCATCGTTGATGGAAGGCTGAACGGCGAAGCCCATTATGTCTCTTTCGGCCACGGAGCCTCGATCCTGATCGTGGCAACCGGCGGGGGCAATGGCTGGGACGATGTCGGCCTCGCCGCGATCCCTGCAGATCGCGCTGGCGTCACCGTCGAGCGCGTCGTGTCGCTCGACCTGACCCGCCCGATGGCGGTCATCCGCTTCGATGGCGTCGAACTGGCGGAAGGCGAATTCGTCGCCGATGCCGGCCCCGCGCTACGCGAAGCCTGGACCGCCGCAGCGGGCCTGCTGGCGTCCGAACAGGTCGGCGGGGCCGCGCGCACGCTCGACGAGACGGTCGCCTATTCGATGCAGCGCGTTCAGTTCGGTCGCCTGATCGGCTCCTTTCAGGCGATGAAGCATCGCATGGCCGATATGAAGCTGCTGGTCGACAGCGCTCGTTCGGCCGCCGACTGGGCCGCGCGTGCGATCGCGGATGGCGAGGATTTCGCCAAGGCCGCGCATGGTGCGCGCGCCTATTGCAGCGACGCCTATCTGCGCTGCGCCGCCGACGGCATCCAGCTGCACGGCGGCATCGGTTACACTTGGGAACATCACGCCCATCTATTCTTCAAACGCGCCCGGTCTTCGGCGACGTTGCTCGATCGGATCGACGAGCATCGCGACGCCATCGCGCGCGCCATCATCGACGAGGTTGCCGCATGAGCCGTACCGTTCCCCCCTATCCGCCCGGTCGCAATCTTCTGGCCGGGAAGACCGTCGTGGTCACCGCCGCCGCCGGTACCGGCATCGGCTTTTCTGCCGCCAAGCGCGCGTCGGAAGAGGGCGCCACCGTGCTGATGAGCGACTTTCACGAGCGCCGCCTGAACGAGGCCGCCGACCGGATCGCCGAAGCGACCGGCACCCGCCCGGCGGTCAAGCTGTGCGACGTGACCCGCGAGGAGGACGTGCTCGCCCTGCGCGATGCCGCATTGGCCGAACTCGGTCATGTCGACGTGCTGATCAACAATGCCGGCCTGGGCGGCACCGCCAGCGTCGTCGACATGAAGGATGACGAGTGGAGCCGCATCATCGACGTCACCCTGACGTCGGTGATGCGCATGAGCCGCGCCTTCCTGCCCCACATGTACGAGCGCGGCCAGGGCGCGATCGTCAACAACGCCTCGGTGCTCGGCTGGCGCGCGCAGGAGGGCCAGTCGCATTATGCCGCCGCCAAGGCCGGGGTAATGGCCTTCACCCGCTGCTCGGCGATCGAGGCGGCGCAGCATGGCGTCCGGATCAACGCGGTCGCCCCGTCGATCGCGATGCACGCCTTCCTCGCCAAGGTCACCACCGACGAGCTGCTCGCCGAACTGTCGAAGCGCGAGGCCTTCGGCCGCCCCGCTGAAGTGTGGGAAGTGGCGAATGTGATGATCTTCCTCGCCTCCGACCTGTCGAGCTACATGACCGGCGAAGTCCTGTCGGTGTCGAGCCAGCACGCATGACCGGCCCCCGCATCTTCGCCTCGCCGCGCGACCTGCTCGGCGCCGAGGGAACGCAGCTGGGCCCGACCCCCTGGCTGGTGATCGAACAGTCGCGCATCGACCAGTTCGCCGAGGCGACCGAGGATCGCCAGTGGATCCATGTCGACCCCGAGCGCGCCGCCACCGGCCCGTTCGGCAAGACGATCGCCCATGGCTATCTGACGCTCAGCCTCGCCAACGCCTTCCTGCCGCAGCTGATCGAGGTCCAGCGGTTCAGCCATGGCGTGAACGTTGGCATGGACCGTACCCGCTTCCTCGCCCCCGTGCCCGTCGGTTCGCGCATTCGCGGCACCGGCGAAATCGTGAAGGTCGAGGAGATCAAGGGCTCGATCCAGTCGATCGTGCGGATTACCATCGAACTGGAAGGGTCGGAAAAACCGGCCTGCACGGTCGACACCATCAGTCGCTATTATCCGGAGAGCTAAGATGCCCAATGCTGCAGATATGGTCCGCGCGGTCGAAACCTATGTCGCGGCGTTCGACGCCTGCGATCCCGAAATGGTGGTCGGCCTGTTCGCGGAGAACGCGACCGTGGAAGATCCCGTCGGCACCCCGCCGCATGTCGGCCATGACGCGATCCGCGCCTTCTACACCTCCTCGATGCAGGGCAAGCCCAAGCTCAACCTCGAGGGACCCGTCCGCATTGCCGGCGACACCGCCGCCTTCGCGTTCAACGTCGGCTTCGCCCACCCCGGCATGCGGGTCGACGTGATCGATCTTTTCCAGTTCAACGAGGCCGGCAAGGTCGTGTCGATGAAGGCTTTCTTCGGCCCGACCAACATGACCGGATTTGAAGGTATGCCCCATGCGTGAAGCCGTTATCGTTTCCACCGCCCGTACCGGCATCGGCCGGGCCTATCGCGGCGCCTTCAACGACACCGAGGCCCCGGTGCTGTCGGGCCATGTCGTGCGCGCCGCCGTCGAGCGCGCGGGGATCGATCCCGAGCGGGTCGAGGATATCTTCCTGGGCGTCGGCACGCAGTCGGGTACGCAGAGCTATAATCTCGGCCGGCTGACGGCGGCAACGTCGGGCCTGCGTAACGCACCCGGATTTGCGCTCGATCGCAAATGCGGCTCGGGGCTGACCGCCGTCGCGCTCGCCGCCCGCTCGATCATCGCCGACGATATCGACGTCGCCGTTGCAGGCGGCGTCGAGTCGATCAGCCTGACGCTCACCAAGCATGCCTCGACCTATCGCAACCGGTCGGAAGCGGTGATCGCCGCCGAGCCGCATGCCTATATCCCGATGATCGAGACCGCCGAGATCGTCGCCGAACGCTATGGCATTTCGCGCGAGGCACAGGACGCCTTCTCGGCCGAGAGTCAGCAGCGCGCGGCAGCAGCCCAGGCCGAAGGCCGTTTCGCCGACGAGATCGTTCCCATCTCGGTCCGCAAGGCGTTGTTCGAGAAGGACGGCACCGCAGCGGGCCATCAGGACCTCGTTCTCGACCGCGACGAAGGCATTCGTGGCGACACGACGGCCGAGGGGCTCGCCGCCCTCAAGCCGGTCTACAAGGACGGCGCGATCATCAAGGAAGGTCGCCACATCACCGCCGGCAACGCCAGCCAGCTGTCGGACGGCGCTTCAGCGCAGGTCGTGATGTCGCGCGCGCTGGCCGAGAAAGAAGGCCTCCCGATCCTGGGCATCTATCGCGGCATGCAGGTCGCGGCCTGCGCGCCCGAGGAAATGGGCATCGGTCCGGTCTTCGCCATTCCGAAGCTGCTCGACCGCGCCGGCCTCAAGGTCGACGATATCGGCCTGTGGGAGATCAACGAGGCCTTCGCCAGCCAGCTGCTCTACTGCCGCGACAAGCTCGGCATCGATCCCGCCAAGCTCAATGTCGACGGCGGCGGTATCGCCCTCGGCCACCCCTTCGGCATGACGGGCTCGCGCCTCGTCGGCCACGCACTGCTCGAAGGCCGTCGCCGTGGCGTCCGCTATGCGGTCGTGTCGATGTGCATCGCCGGCGGCATGGGGGCTGCGGGTCTGTTCGAAATCGTCTGAACGAAAACAGAGGGGATACGCCATGGCAGGATTGCTCGAGAACCGCATTGCCTTTGTCACGGGCGGTGCGGGCGGGATTGGTGCGGCCACCGCAATCGCCTTCGCCGCCGAGGGCGCGAAGGTCGCGGTCGCCGACCTGAAGGATCCGACCGAAACCGTCGAGACGATCCGCGCCGCAGGCGGGGACGCCTATTCGATCGCGCTCGATGTGACCGATCAGGCGGCGGTCGAAGCGGCGGTCGATGGCGTGGTGGCCAGATGGGGCCGGCTCGACATCGCCTTCAACAATGCAGGCGTGTCGCTGGAGGACTATACGACCCCGTGGGAGTCGGTGGACCTCTATGACAAGGTCGTCGCGGTAAACCAGCGCGGCGTGATGCTCTGCATGGCCGCCGAGCTGCGCCACATGGCGAAGCAGGGCTCGGGCTCGATCGTCAACACCGCATCGGTTGCCGGCATGGTCGGCCTTGCAGGTGCCGGCTATTGCGGCAGCAAGCATGCCGTGGTCGGCCTCACCCGCTCGGCGGCGATGCGCTATGCGGCCGAGGGCATCCGCGTGAACTGCGTCTGCCCCGGCGCGATCAGCACGCCGATGACCGAAGCCGAGGGGCTGAGCGACCAGAGCCGGGCCTTCATGGCGCAGATGCACCCGATGAACCGCATGGGCCGGGCCGAGGAAATCGCCGATGCCGTGGTCTTCCTCGCCTCCGACAAGGCGAGCTTCATCACCGGTCACCCGCTCGCAGTCGACGGCGGATATCTGGCGCGCTGATCGGACGGCCCGAGCGGGTCGCGCAGTGCGGCTCGCTCAGGGCTCCCGCCGGACGGGATAGGTCAGCGCATCGCCGCGCACGCTGTCGAGCAGCCACGACAGCCGGGCCTCCGGATCACGGGCGAAGTCGGGTTCCTGTGCCAGTTTTCGGGCGAACTGCTCACGCAACCGGCTGTCCGCTTCAAGCAGTGCCTCGGCGGATGCAGCCCGGACAAAATCCTCCGTCCCGGGCGGAACGCCCAGCATCTCCGGGAAGAAGCCCCAGGCAAGGAAGGAATCCTGGCTCTCCGGCTCGAGCAGCGCCGCCGCAAGCAGGCCGAGCGGCTGGTCGGACGGCACCCGGATCGTGCCCGCGGGCATGGTCTCTTCGATCAAACCATGTTCGAAACGCGCTTCAAGCGGAACGCGCCCTTCGTTCGGCCGTGCCAGTTTCGGGTCGCGCAACGTCACGCGGTCGACCTTCAGGCGCCGGGGCTGGTCAACCACCTCGAACCCGATGCCATGAAGACGCAGGCGATCGATCACCTCGCTCTGGGCGGCCGGGACCCACCAGGCTTTGAGGAGCGTGACCGTCTCCACCGGCACCTGGCCGATGATCGGCATGCGGAACCGCGCGGGTCGGCCCAGCCAGCGTTGCTCGACCCGTCCACTCGCGGGCGACATATAGGTCTCGAACGCGACGCCCTTGAAGTCCTCGACCCAGCCGATCGGCTCGGCAGCGGGCTTCCATCGGGTCAGCAGTGATGCAGGGCGGCTCGCCCGGTCGGTGGCCTTGGCCTGCTCGATGCGCGCGGCGTCGGCGGCGGCGAGGCGTAGTGCCGCCTCGATCAACACATAGGTGCCCAGCACGCGCTGGCGATACGGCTTGAGCATATGGTTCTCGACGAGCACCGTCGGCACGCCGATGAAGTCGCCATAGCCGGTCGAATAGCGCGGCCCCTCGGGGCTGTAGCGTATGCCCTTGTCTGGCTGCCGGACGTCGATCGGGCTCGGATAGATGGCGGGGATATGCCCCCTGCGCTCTAGCGCGGCCATAACGGTCGGCCCGAAGCGCGTTTCGAGCCAGTCCGCCGTGGCGCGGTGGCGGGCATAGCGGCCCCATCCGGCATAGGTGAAAGTGATGTCATAGCCCATGTCGAAGCCGCCGCTGACATGGCAGTCTATGTAGAGAATGGGATCGAGCCGGCGCAGCAGGCCGATCATCGCCCGGGTCTCGGGTGCATCGGCCTTGGCATAGTCGCGGTTGAGATTGATGTCGCGGGCATTGCCTTCGGTGCCTTTCTCGGCGGGCCCGCGCAGATGCGGGAAGTTCCACCGGCTCATCCGCTCGTGCCCGTCGACATTGTAGATCGGCACGAAAACCAGATCGACATGGTCGAGCAGGTCCGCCTTGCCGCGCAGCGCGATGTCGCGCAGCAGCATGAGGCCGGCATCCTTGCCGTCGATCTCACCGGCATGGATCCCCGCCTGAACGAGCACCACTGGCTTGACAGTCCCACCTTTGCTGGCCCGGACCAGGACAAGGTCCCGCCCTTCGCCGGACTGCCCGAAACGTTCGACGGAAATCAGCGGAGAGGCCGCAGCCAGCCGATCCAGCCAGGCCCGCACCTCAACCTCGCGCGGGGTCGTCGCGAAGCCCGCACGTTCCGCCGGGGTGACCCAGGGGTCGGTCGCGTCCACGACCAGCCGTTCGCTGGAACCTGACCAGGGCAGTGCCGGCGGCAGGACCGGCCCGGGAACCGACGCCACCGCCAGGGAAGAGACCGCCGCCAGGGCGGCGAAGCGCACCAATCGACCGTACATCAGAACGCCGCGCGGACCCCGATCGTGGCGGTGCGCGGAGCGCCCGGCTGCACCCACAGCGGCGAGTAGCTGTTGGCGTACCATTTGGTGTCGAACAGATTCTGGACCGATGCGAACAGCTCGATCCCGTCGAGCAACTCGACATCTCCGAACAGCCGGAACAGCGTGTGCGACGGCAGCGTGAAAGCCGTCCCGGTCTCGCCGGAACGCTCGCCGACATATTGCAAGCCCGCGCCGAACTGCGCCTCCCGACCGCCAATGGAGAAGCGCTTCGACAACTGGGCGTTCAGGCTGTGGTCGGGAATGTTGATCAGGGGATCGCCCGGTCGGATCTGGAACGAGAAATTCGGGTCGCGAACGCTCGATCGCGCTTCGGCGTCCAGATAGGCATAGCTCAGCAGCAGATCGATATCGCCGGGCAGGCGGCCGTTCAGATCCAGCTCGATACCCCGGCTGCGGGCCTTGCCGATGGCCACCGAAAAGCCGGGGTTGTTGGTGTCGCTGGCAAGGACGTTGGACTTCTGCAGTTGGAAGACCGCCAAAGTGCCCGTCAGGCGCCCGCCAAGCGCATTCAGCTTCACCCCCAGCTCGGCCGACCGGCTGGTCTCAGGATCGAAGATCCGGCCCAGGACATCGGTGCCGATATTGGCACGAAATCCCTCGCCATAGGCGGCATAGAGCGTGAGCGGATCGCTCAGCCGATAGACGACGCCGGCTTGCGGGCTCAACCGCCCCTTGCTGCGCCGGGTGTCGATACCGGTCAGGCGGTTGTCGGTGCGCAGCCGGAAGTCGTCATAACGCGCGCCGATGCGGATCTGCAGCCGATCGGTCAGGCTCAGTTGATCCTGCACGAAGATGCCGGTCGAACGCTGGACATCGAGCCGGTCGTTGAGCGGCGCCGGAACGGGCAGCGCGAAGCGGCCATAGACCGGGTTGCGAATGTCGATGACATAGCCCGCCTGGTCGGTGGTCGCGCCGGTGACGACGGGCGGGCGGAAGCGCCGGAAGTCCTGCTCATTCTCGAACACGTCATGATCCGCGCCGATCAGGACGCGGTGGCGGAAGCCACCGGTCTCGAACTCGCCCGAAAGCTCTGCGCGCACGACCCATTGGCGCGAGTCGTAGCGGCGCGAACGGCGCTGCCGCGACAGCGACGTGCCGTCGACGAACAGCTTCTGCCGCGACGGCACCAGTTCCGCGTCGGACGACATACCCGTAAGCAAGGTGTCGCGCAGGCTGGCGCCGACAAGCAAGCTCCACCCGTCGTTGATCTCATGCTGCAACCGCAATTGATGGCCGGTGGCACGGGCCACGGTGTCGCCGTCCCCTGGTTCGCCCAGAAAGCGGCTACGCGGGACGGTGTTGAAATTGTTGTTGAGCACCACGATGCCACGATCGAACGGCACCTCGACCCTGGTCCATTCGAAATCATAGGTGAGGCGGGTGCGTTCGCCGAGCGCGAGGCCGATCGAGGGGAGGAAGCCCCAGCGCTTTTCCTCGACGGTATCGCGGAAGGACTCCTTCTTTTCCGCATAGCCGATCAGCCGCGCCGTCAGATTGCCCGAGAGCGCTATGTTGGCATCGGCTTCGCCACGGAAGCGATCGAAACTGCCATATTGCAGAGAGGCCGTGCCGAAGCTGCGACCGATCTCGGCCTGCTTTGTCACGATGTTGACGGTGCCACCCGGTTCGCCACGCCCCAGCAGCGCAGCCGCCGGGCCCTTCAGGACTTCCACGCTCTCGATCCCGGCAACGTCGCGCTGGCCGCCGAATCCGCGGCCGCCGTTGAACCCGTTCACCAGATATCCGGTCGGGAGATTTTCATCGCCTGCGAAGCCACGCACGGCAAAGGAATCCCACAGACCGCCAAGCGTGTTCTGCCGCGATACCGACGCGTTGAGGTCGAGCGCGTCGGTCAGCCGCACTATGACGTTCGCCTCCAACGTCTCCGCCGTGATGCTGGCGATCGACTGCGGAATCTCGGCAAGGGTGAAATCGCCGCGATAGGGCTGGCGCACGCCGTTGACGGTGATGTGCTGCTCTGCCTCCTCACCATAGGCGTCGCCCCCCGCATCCTCCGCGAAGGCCGGAGCGGTGACGGTAGCCAAGGCGACCGCAAGGGCTCGAAGCGAAAAACGGTGGCGTAGCGCGAAATACATGATGTCCCCCAATCGGCTTGCACGGCGGGGACCGATGCGGCGAGCCCCCGGCGGCGCCATGTGACAACATCACATTCACGCGTCAATGGAATGTTGTCACATATCCATCGGGCATACAGAAAAAGGCGGAGCGAGGCCATCCCCCGCTCCGCCTGAACATGTCGGTCAGAGCTCGCCGCGGGGTTCCCTGGGCAAGCCGAGGCCGCGTTCGGCGATCAGATTTCGCTGGATCTGGCTCGATCCCGCGTAGATCGTGTCCGCCCGGCTGGCGAGGTGCATATGGGTCAGCTGGTTGAAGCGATAATGCTCGCCTTCCGCCACCTCGCCCGCCAGACCCTGCACGTCCATCGCCAGATCGCCGAGATCACGGTGCCAGCGCGACCAGTAGAGCTTCGAAGTCAGCGCCTCTTCGCCCAGTTCCTCGGTCGCCTCGTCGGACAGGGTCCGCACCAGACCATGGCGCATGACCTCCAGTCCGATCCAGGCATCGGCGATCCGGCGCCGCAGCGAGGGGTCGCGATCGGCGCCATTGGCCCGGGCCAGCCGGATCAGCGCAGCGAGTTCGTTGGCAAAATGCATCTGCTGGACGACGGTCGACACGCCGCGCTCGAAACCGAGCGTCGCCATCGCGATCTGCCAGCCCTGCCCCGGCGCGCCGACGATATTATCCGCATCGGTCACCGCACCGTCGAAGAACAGCTCGGCGAACTCGGCCTCGCCGGTCATCTGGCGGATCGGCCGGCGCACGATGCCGGGCTGGTCGAGCGGCACGAGCAGATAGACGAGCCCCTTGGGACCCCGGCTACCCTCCTCGCTGCGCGCGACGACGAAAGCCCAGTCGGCGATCATGCCGAGCGAGGTCCAGATCTTCTGCCCGTCGATGATCCAGCGATCGCCTTCGAGCCGTGCCTTCGTGCGGACATTCGCGAGGTCCGACCCGGCATTGGGCTCGGAATAGCCCTGCGCCCACAGCTCGCGGCCCGAAACGATGCCGGGAAGGAACTTCGCCTTCTGCGCCTCGGTCCCGAAGGCGATGATCGTCGGCCCTGCCAGTTCGACGCCGACATGGGCGATGCGCGGCGGCGCGTGCAGCCGCGCATATTCCTCGGCAACCGCAACCTGCTCGGCGATGGTGGCGCCCCGACCGCCATGTTCCACCGGCCAGCCCACGGCCCCCAGGCCGGCCTCACCGAGCGCCAGTTCCCACTGCTTGCGGCGATCATATTCGCTCGACAGGTCGGCGATGCCGCGAATGTCGGCGAACGGTCCGTCGAGGGCCTGGGAGAGCCACGCCCGGGCTTCTTCGCGCAGGCCGCTCATGCGAGGATCGACCGCGCGGTAACGCCGGTCTCGCCAAGCTTGCCGTCCATGATGGTGCGCGGCTCGTGCCGCGATTTCGACACGCGCCAGCCGTCGGACGTGCGCACATATTCGTCATGGTAGAAGCTGCCGATCAAGCGGAAACTGCCGTCACGCGGATCATAGGTCGAGAAGCCCAGGCTCCAGCG
Organism: Rhizorhabdus phycosphaerae; assembly: GCF_011044255.1. Taxonomy (NCBI): domain Bacteria; kingdom Pseudomonadati; phylum Pseudomonadota; class Alphaproteobacteria; order Sphingomonadales; family Rhizorhabdaceae; genus Rhizorhabdus; species Rhizorhabdus phycosphaerae. The sequence continues at coordinate 3,379,218 of NZ_CP049107.1, read as the reverse complement.
CGCCTTGGCATTGTCGGCGTCGATCACCTCGATCTCGCCATTGTGGATCTGGTGCACGTCCACGATCGGGCTGTGCAGCGCGATCTGGGTGAAAGCCTCGATCAGCCCGTCGGGACCGAACTTTCCGACGGGCTGGTAATCGAGTTCGGCATCGGGGGTGAAGCAGGCGCGGATGGCCTCCACGTCCTTCGCATCGCAGGCGTTGAGATACCGGGCCTTCAGCCGACGGATGTCGCTTTCCGCCTCCAGCCTGGCGATACGCTCTTCAAGATCAGCCATCTAACCTCACCACCTTAGTCTTCGGGACCGGATGCTCGCTCGCGCCGGTCCAGCGCAGCAGCATCGTCCCATGTTCATGCCCGGCCGTATCCACCCAATTGCCATGGCCGGGGTCTCGTTCGGCGACGATGATCGTCACCGACCCGTCCGGGTTGGTCTTCGCGCTATGCTTGTTCACATGGACGCGGTGGAAGCGGTAATCGAGCGATTCCATCCAGATATTGTCGAGCTGGAAGTTCCAGAAAGTGCAGTCGGGCACCGGCGTCTCGATCACCAGCGCCTCGCCCGGTTCCAGCTTCCAATAGCCGTGCAGGTAGAAGATCGTCGGATCCCCGCCGGCCTTGAAGAACATCGTCTGGTCGGTGGTCGCCAGCTGGTTGAGCTGCTCCTTCTTGAACAGGTCGGCCCAGTGCAGGAAGGTCTTCGCCGTTCCCTCGACGAAGGCGACGGCCTTGCCGAAGCTCTGTTCGAGCTTGGGCAGGCTCAGCGGTTCCGGCGTCGCGCGTGGTGCATCGATCGCCTCGATCTTCACCGTAGCCGGCTGTTCATTGTCGCGGTCGAGAAAGGTCTGGCGCACCAGAAGCATCGACGTGTCGTCGGCCAGCGGCAGCCAGTTGCCGTTCGCCTTTTCCTTCGACGCGATGATCTCGAAGCTGCCATCGGCCTCGAACACCATGTCGGCGGAGTCGATCTCGCCGGTCGATGCCATCGTACCGTCGACCGCATAACGGTTCGCCTTGGAACCGAAGCTGAGGATCGGCACCGTGCCGCGCTTGCCGGTGATGCGATAGCGGCGCTCGCCGCTGATCGACGCGTTCAGGTAGAGATTGTCGGGATTGTCGGCGCCGATCTTCGCAGTCGGATGCGAGGCCTGGTAGAAGCCCGGGAAATCCGTGTCCGAATTCTCCAGATGCATCTCCAGCGCGATGCGCATCAGGCGCGAGAGATAGCGATAGCCCTCGGCCTGGTCGATCGGCGTGCCCGCCACCTCGGCGTTGAAGACGAGGTCGCCGGCTTTCTCAAGCCGGCGACAAAAGTCGCGCCAGACCTCGCCCGGCGCGACCCGATCCACCTCGACGCTCATGGCGCCATATACTGGCCGCCGTTGACGTCGAGCGACGCCCCGTTGACCACCTTGGAATAGTCGGAAACCATGAACAGGACCGCCTTGGCGCAATCCTCTTCGGGCGGAATGATGCCCAGCGGGATGCGGCCGGTGATCTCGCCGACGACCTCGTCGCGATCGCGTCCGCCAGCGACTTCGCGGTCGATATGGCCCCACACCGGCGCGCCGCCGATCCAGCCCATGCGCGTGACGTTGACGCGGATGCCGTGGCGCCCGAAGTCCTTCGCCATGTGGCGGGTCAGCGCGTTCATGCCGCCCTTGCCGGCCGAATAGGCGCCCTCGCCCGGGAAGGGATTGACCGTCGACATGGTCGACACGTTGACGATCGCGCCCTTGGACTTCTTGAGTTCGTCGAGGCAGGCCTGCGCCATGCGCAGCGCGCCGGCGCAGTTGACGTTGAACACGTCGGCGAATTCCTCGGCATTGGCCATGTCGGTCGGCAGCCATTCGCCATGCATATAAGCCGAATTGACGAGGCCATCGATCCGCCCGAACGCCTCTGCGGTCGCCTTGGCGAGCGCCTGGCACTGGTCGGCCTTGGTGACGTCCGTGGCCAGCGCAATCGCCTGACCACCTTTCGCCTTGATCTCTGCCACCACCTCATCGAGGAACGCCTTGTTGCGCGCGCCGAGACCGACCTTCGCGCCTTCCGCGGCTGCGATCTTTGCCAGCGACTGGCCCATCCCCGGGCCGACGCCGCTGATCACGATCACCTTGTCCTTAAGCAGCATGATTGAGCTCCTCTCCAGCATATATTTTGTTGAGCTTGGGATCGATCGCATTCCCCGACAGGGTGCAATAGGTGCCGGCCGGGCCGTACATCACCGCCACGCAGCGGTTGCAGGCGTCGCAGGCCGACCGATGCGTTACGTCGGCCTGCCATTTCGAGACCAGCGCCGGATCGTGGACGAGCGAGCGCGCCATGACCACCGCATCGAAATTCTCCGCCAGCGCCTTCTCGGCACCGTCGAGCGACAGCACGCCGCCGAGATAGCCGAGCTTGCACTTGACCGCTGCACGCACCCGCCGCGCAGCTTCGAGGAAATAGAGTTCGGAGAATTTGACGGTCTTGGGCGTCGCCATCTTGAGCAGCCGGAATTGCAGCTTGGCGAAGAAGCCGCGCTGCATCAGCGCCAGATCGTCATAAGGCAGCGGGCTGGAGAACATCACATAGCTCGCTTCGATGTTCCGTCCGCCCGACAGCACCAGCATGTCCGCGCCCGCAGCTTCGAGCGCCTTCGCGGTGACGATGCCGTCCTCGACTGTCGCGCCGCCCTTGGCGCCGTCATAGAGATTGATCTTGGCGAGCACGGCGATGCGGTCGCCGACCGCTTGCTTCACGGCTGCCAGCACCTCGGCGGGAAAGCGTGCTCGCTTCTCGGCAGTGCCGCCATACTCGTCGCGGCGCTTGTTCGAGAGCGGCGAAATATACTGGTTGAGCAGATAGCCATGGCCCATGTGGAGTTCGACGGCGTCGAAGCCGGCCTCGACCGCACAGCGTGCGGCCGCGACGAACTCGTCGCGGACCTGGTCCATGTCCTGCCGATTCATCTGCCGCTGGAAGAAGCGGCCCATCATAACACCCATCTTGTCGATGCCGCCCGAGGACGACATCGCGCGGGGCGTCGACAGTTCCTTGTGCTGGACGAAGCTGCCGCCATGGGTGATCTGCGCCGAGGCCAGCGCGCCTTCGGCGTGCACCGCATCGGTGATCGCGCGATAGTCGGCGATGCTGTCGGCATTGAGCACGCCCTGGCTCGCGAAGGTCCGCCCATCGGGTGACACCGCGACATAGGCCAGCGTCGTCATGCCGACCCCGCCCGCCGCGAGCCGGCGGTGGAACTCCAACAACGACTGCGTAGGTCGCGACCGATAGGTCATCATCTCGTTCGCGCCCGACCGGATGAAGCGGTTGCGCAGCGTGACGGGACCGATCGTCACCGGAGTGAAGGCGCTGCCCATCGGATCAGTCGAAATTCGCCTGGCCGCCGTCCAGCGGGACGGTGGCACCGGTCAGATAGCCGAACTCCGGACCGCAAAGCGCGGAAACGGCACGACCGATATCCTGCTCGCAGCGGCCGATGCGGCGGAGCGGGATCGTGCGGAAGAAGGCCTCTGCCTCCTCCGGACGCGCCTCGATCCAGGCCTTGAGCCCCGGCGAGTCGGCATGCGGTGCGACGGTCAGCACGCGAATGCCCTCGACGCCCCATTCGGCCGCAGCGGCGCGCGTCAGAATGCGGGTTGCCTCCTTGACCGCAGCATAAGTGCCGTAGCCACTCATGTCCCAACGCACCGCAGCCGACGTGGCGAGGTTGATAATCACACCCTCGCCCGACTTGGCGAGATGCGAGCGGCATTGCTTCATAAGGCGGAAGGTGGCGAGCGGACCCGATTCGAAACCGGCAAGGAAAGCCTCGTCGCTGACGTCGCTCAACGGCCCGAGCGGAACCTCCTGCGCATTGTTGACGAGGATGTCGATGCCACCGAAGGCTCCGGCGACCTCCGTGACGAGCGTCTCGATCGAACCCGCGTCCTTCACGTCGCAGTGAAAGGCCCGCGCTTTTCCACCTGCGGCCTCGATTTCCGCCGCGACCGACTGCACCTTGTCGAGCGTCCTGCCGACGACGGCCACGGCCGCGCCGTCAGCCGCAAGCGCCAGCGCGATGCCGCGACCGACGCCCTGTCCGGCGCCGGTAACGATCGCGACCTTGTTGTCCAGCCTCGCCATGGCGGTCACCGCAGGCTGTCGGGGCAGCCCGGCAGGGCGGGCTCATAATGGCCGGCGGTCCAGCCGCCGTCGACGGCGATCTCGGCGCCCGAGATGTAGCTCGCCTCGTCGCTGCACACGAACAGCGTTGCGCGCGCGATCTCCTCCGGCTCGCCGATGCGCTGCAGCGGCACGCCGCGGAAGGAACGGGCGTTGACCGTCTCGACGCTCTCGCGGCCGGGATTGCCCATTTCGGTGTTCACGCCGCCCGGATGAATCGACACGACGCGGATGCCGTGGGGTCCGAATTCATAGGCATAGGATTTGGAGATGCCACGCACCGCCCATTTGCTGGCGGTATAGGCGACGAGGCCATTGCAGCCGCGCATACCATCGACCGACGAGATGTTGGCGATCACGCCGCCACCATTGGCCTTCAGCGCGGGGACGGCATGCTTCACGCCCATCATCGTGCCGATCAGGTTGATGCCCAGCACCCGCTCCGCATCTTCCTTGCGCAGTTCCTCGGCCGCACCGAAATGCGTCACGGCCGCGTTGTTGACGAGGATGTCGAGCTTACCGAAGCGATCGGTCGCGGCCTTCACGATGGCGGCCCACTGATCCTCCTCGCGAACGTCGAGATGCTGGTAGAGCGCATTGGCTTCGCCGAGTTCGGCTGCGACCGCACGGCCCTTTTCGTCGAGTACGTCGCCCATGACGACCTTGGCGCCCTCAGCCACGAAGAGTCGCGCGGTGGCCGCGCCCATGCCCTGCGCTGCGCCGCTGATGATTGCTACTTTGCCTGCCAGTCTCGCCATGTGGCCCCTCCGAATATGACCGGCTTGTGACCGGCTCTGTTACGCAAGCCTCCGCATTTCACGCTTCCATGTCAAGCTATGCGTGTTGATTTAGCCGTCTCAGTCTGCAATTCAGTGACGCAGAGATAATGGAGCGGCGGAATGCGAACCGCCATTACCATAAGGAGGGGACGCGTGAGCGATCAGATTTTTCCGGATGGCGCAACCATGGTGCTCGGCGCCACGGGCGGGCTCGGCGCAGCTTGTGCCCGCGCGCTCGCGCGCGACGGCAGCGACGTGGCGCTGTGCTTCCGCAGCAAGCGGGAGGCGGCCGAGGCGCTGGCCGAGGCGCTGCGCGCCTATGGCCGGAAAGTCTCGCTGCACCAGGTCGATGCGACCGACCCCGCCACGCTCGATGCCGCGCGCGATGCAGCGATCGCGGAGCATGGCCGCGTGCACGGCCTCGTCTGGGCGGCCGGGCCGCTGGTCGACCAGCTGCACCTGTCCGAGACGCCGCTGGAGAAGTGGAAGCGCGCGATCGAGGTCGAGGTGAACGGATTCTTCTCGGCGGCGCAGGCCCTGATCCCGCATTTTCGCGCGACCGGCGGCGGCTCCTTCGTCCATCTGGGGTCGGCCGGCGATCTTTACTGGCCGCCGCGCGACGGCCTCTCGGTGGCGCCCAAGGCGGCCAACGAGTCGCTGGTGCGGGGCATCGCCAAGGAAGAAGGGCGTCACGGCATCCGCGCCAACAGCGTCCTGGTCGGCGTGATCGATGCCGGCATGTTTCATGAGCTTCTGGCCCAGGGGCAGTTCGACGACGCCTGGGTCAAGGAGGTGCAATCGCAGCTGCCCCTGCGGCGCTGGGGCAAGGCGGAGGAGATCGGCCATGCCGTCTCCTTCCTGATATCGAACCGTGCGGGCTACACGACCGGACAGCAGCTCGCCGTCGCCGGCGGCTACGGCGTCTGAGCCTTTTGGAGAGGAATGACATGAGCAATGTAAGCGACCGGGCGACGCTGGCGGCCCGCGCGATCGAGGCGACCGGCCTGTCGGATTTCGGCGATCCCTGGATTTTCGAAAATCTCGACGCACTGATCCCGATCCTGAACAGCGAAGCCAAACTGACCGACGTCGGCGTCGGCGGGGCGGAGGCGATGATCGTCACCGCCCTGACCAACCGGCTTCGCCATGTCGACCTGATCAAGCGCCATCCCGAGATCCTCGACGAGAAGGTCGATATTGCCGCCGTCGTCGTGGGCCTTCCGCGCACCGGCAGCACGATGCTCCACCGGATGCTCTCGTCCGCCCCGGGCATGACCGGCGTGAAATGGTGGGAAGCCCAGAATTACGCGCCCTTCCCCGGCGAGGAGCGCGGCAAGCCCGACGGGCGCCGTGAAGCGGCCAAGCATTATCTGGCCTATATGCTCGAACATGCACCCGAGCTGATGTCGATCCATCCGATGAGCATCGACCAGTCGGACGAGGAGTTGATCATCCTCGGCCTGCTCTTCTCCTCGACCATGATCGAGGGGATGTATCACGTGCCGAGCTACGCGCGCTGGCTGATCGAGAACAGCCGCACCCGCTGCTATGCCGATCTCAAGGAAATCCTCCAGTCGCTGCAGTGGCAGGACCCGGCGCGACGCGGCACCAAGTGGGTGCTCAAGACGCCCGGCCACCTGATGGCGCTCGACGGCGTGCTCGACACCTTCCCGGAGGCCAAGATCGTGATGACGCATCGCGATCCGGTCCAGACCGTGCCGTCCTACTGCTCGATGATGACGACGCTCTATCATATGGGGTCGACCGTCGATCGCGAGCGCATCGGCGCCTTCTGGGAAAAGCGCCTGGCCGAGCTGCTGGACCTGTTCATGTCGGTCCGCGCCAAGGTCGGCCCCGACAATTTCATCGACGTGCGCTACACCGACACGACGACGAAGCCCGTCGAGGAAGGCAAGCGGGTTTTGGCCGAGGCGGGCATCGCCGTGACGCCGGAGATCGAGGCCGGCATGGCCGAATGGGTCGAGGCGAACAAGCGCGAGGACCGCGCACCGCACCGCTATGCGCTCGAGGATTTCGGACTGACCCGCGAACTGGTGGAGCAGGACTTCGCTGAATATCGCGCGACCTATCTTGCCGAAAAGGTGACCGCATGAACCCGATCGATACATTGCTCGCCATCGAGGGCGTGAAGCGCTGCAAGGCCGAATATTTCCGCTGCATCGACGAACAGGATTGGGACGCGCTCGTCGCCAATTTCACTGCCGATGCCGAGACCGACATGCGCGAGGCGGTGGAGCCGCATAATCCGGACCTGCTGTCGCATGATCCCAAGGCCTTCGCGCAGAACAATGCCTATGTGCTCGGCGGGGTGAAGACCGCCCATTTCGGCTATATGCCGCGGATCGACGTGCTGTCTCCGACCGAGGCGAAGGCGATCTGGTCGATGGAGGACTGGCTCTGGACGCCGGAAGGCCATCCGGTGCTCCCGGCCGGCCGCATGCATGGCTGGGGCCATTATCATGATCGCTACGTCAAGGTCGGCGACCGATGGCTGATGGCGGCAACACGGCTTACCCGCATCAAGCTGGAGTATAGCTGATGTCCCGGCCGCTCGAAGGAAAGCGCGCGCTGGTCACCGGATCGAGCGCGGGCCTGGGCGAAGGTATCGCCCTGCGGCTGGCGGAAGAGGGCGCGGACGTCTGCCTTCATGGCCGGAACGAGGAGCGGCTGGCCGCGGCGCGCGAGCGCGTCGCCAAGGCCGGCGGCGCGGTGCATGCGGTGACCGGTTCGCTGTCCGATGACGCGGGCGCGAAGGCGGTCTTCGACGGGGCGGTGGCTGCACTGGGCGGCGTCGATATCCTCGTCAATAATGCCGGCGGCGAATCCGCCGGCGGCGGGACGATGGCGTGGCTCGATACCGACGCCGACATCTGGAACAGCAGCTATAATTCCAATGTCGGCTCGATCGTCCGGCTGGTGAAGCTGGCCGTGCCCGGCATGCGCGAGGCGGGCTGGGGGCGGCTGATCCAGCTGTCGAGCGAGTCGGCCGATTTTCCGATGGCGATCATTCCCGACTATCAGGCGGCCAAGCTCGCCATCCGCTCGCTCACCCGAAGCCTGGCCATGGCGCTGGCCCGCACCGGGATCACCTCGAACAGCATCAGCCCGGGCCTGACCCATTCGACCGGCCCCGACCGCTGGCTGAAGGAGATGGCCAAGGCCAATGGCTGGGCCGACGACTGGGAGTCGATCACCGCGCAGGTTCAGGATGGGATGATCTCGAACTTCGCAGGCCGGATCGGCGAGCCTGCCGATATCGCGCATGTCGTCGCCTTTCTGGCCGACCCGCGCGCAGGCTTCGTCAACGGGATCGACATCGCGGCGAACGGAGGCCGCTGAACGAGGCGGCCGGCCCTGACATAAGAGATCCGGCCGTCGCGGACGACGGCCGGACCAGTGAGGGTCGGAAGTCCGACCGACAGCGTCGAAGGCGGCCGGACATCGCAGGACAGAGATTATGCTTGCCTCTCCACCGGGTCGCTCTCACTTTAGCACGATGGATCACCGCAAGATGCCGGACGACGCAGCAAATGATACCGCCGACGGAGATGCCGCGGCGATGCTCGGCGCCCTCCGGCGGGCCCTGCGGGCAGCGGGATGGACGCAGGCCAAACTGGCCGAAGAGCTGCAGGTCGGCTCAGCCACGATCAAGCGGTGGCTCCACGGACGCGGCCTGAGCTTCAACACGCTGGCGCAGCTCTGCCGGCTGGCCGACACCACGCTCGGCGAGTTGGCCGACAGCAGCCGCACCGCCGAGCAGGAGAAGGACCAGCTGACGCTGGCGCAGGAAGAGGCACTGACTCAGGACAAGGATCTGTCGACGATCTTCTTCCTGATCGTGAACGGCTGGCCGCCGAGCGAGGCCACCGAAGGCTTTCACATCCCCCCCGATACGGTTGAGCGTCATGTGGCGAAGCTGGAACGCCTCGCCCTGGTCGATCGCCTGCCGGGCGGGCGTGTGCGGTCGCGCATCAGCCCTGCCCATGCCTGGCAGCGCGTGCCGATGCGCCGGCATTTCGAACGGCATCTCAAACAGCTGTTCGTCACGATCGACTATAGCGACCCGGAAACGATCTTCGGCGCCGAGACGATCAAGCTGTCGCCCTTGGGCGCGGCGCGCGTGCGCGAGTCGATCGAACGCTTTCGCGCAGAGCTGCGCGCCATCGCGCAGGATGATCGGCGGACCGCAGCGCTGCCGGGCGAGTGGCACTGTGTTCTTGCCGTCGCCCGGTCGATGCGCCCGCTGATCCGCCCCTGAGGTCAGGCCGGAACGTAAAGCTGCTGCAGCTTGCCGCCGTCGACCGGCAGGCATGCCCCGGTTACGAACGAGGCCTCGTCCGACAGAAGGAATCGCACCACCCGCGCGATCTCCTCGGGCTCACCACCCCGCCGCATCGGTATCGTCTCGGAAACCCGGGCGTTGCGGTCGGGATCGGCGGCAGCGAAGGCGCGCGTGGCGGGCGTCATGACCTGACCGGGGGCAACGACGTTCACGCGAACGCCATGCGGCGCGGCTTCCGCGGCCGCAACCGCGCTGAAATGGACCAGCGCCGCCTTGGACGCCGAATAGCTCGCCATGCCGGGCATCGCCCGCAGCCCGTTGAGCGAGGAGATGTTGACGATCGAACCCCAGCCCTGCGGCAGCATGATGCGCATCGCCGCCTGGGTTCCCACGAACACCGCCTCCGCATTGACGCGGAAGTCGTGCCGCCAGTCGTCCAGCGTCAGGTCCAGCACGTCCTTGTAAGACACGGCCATGGCATTGTTCACGAGACCGTCGAGCCGGCCATGGCGCTTCGCGACATCGGCTATGAGTCCAGCGAACGCCGCCGCTTCGCCAACATCGAGAATGTGCGATTCGACCGATCCTGCAGCCTGCACCTCGGCATGAGCCTCCGCGAGAACGGCCTCCCGCCGGGCGCAGATAACGACATGCGCAGCGTTTCGGGCGAGTTCCACCGCAGTTGCACGGCCGATGCCATCGCTGCCGCCGGTAACGATGACGACCTTGCCGGCCATTGCCTCGCCCATGATCCAATCTCCTTTCCCATTTATTGCTCGAATTCGTCGACTACGGTCCAAATTTGACTGGATTGGCAGCCGATCTCTCGATACATTCCTCACTTGCGTAAACGATAGACAAATATCCAGCGCAAGTCGAAAAAGGAGAGCGGGGGACATGCCGAGATGTAAGGACAGGGCGAGCTGAGCCTTTGAGGGCGGCGCGGCGGCGAAAGGCTGCGCGCCATCCAGACGTACCGAGCCGGTGGCGCGAACCCGATACGGGCACGACGCCGGAGATAATTACAGCGTCGACTCAGGAGAGGATTTCATGCGCTTCACCACAACCGCGCTGGCGCTTGCCGGCGTTTCCCTTCTTGCCACCGCAGCCGTCGCGCAGGACACCGCGCCGCAGGCGTCCGAGTCGGACATGGCAGGCCTGGAAGAGATCGTCGTGACCGCCCAGCGCCGCGCCGAGAGCCTGCAGAAGGTTCCCGTCGCCGTCACCGCGATCAGCAGCGAGCAGCTCGACACGCTGCGCGTTACCAACGTCAAAAATCTTGCCGGCCTCGCGCCGAGCCTTCAGATCCAGACGCAGGGCCTGCAGAGCAACCCGTCGATCGCCATTCGCGGCGTCGCCTCGGGCGTGTCGAACAATGCGGTCGACCCCAAGGTCGGCATCTATCTGGACGGTGTCTATATCGGCCGTACTGTCGGCTCGATCTTCGACCTCGCCGACATCCAGCGCGTCGAAGTGCTGCGCGGTCCGCAGGGCACGCTGTTCGGCCGCAATGCGACCAGCGGCGCGATCAGCCTCGTGAGCGCCGATCCGACCGGCGAGTTCGATGTCCGCGGCAATGTGTCCTACGGCAATTACGACGCCATTCGTGGCAAGGTCGTCGTCAACCTGCCGGCCTTCGGCCCCTTCTCGGTCAAGTTCGCCTATCTCCATGACGAGATTGCCGGCGACTATACCAACCTGCTGGGCGGCAAGACGCTCAACATGTCGCTGCGCGATCCGAAGTTCGGCACGCAGACCTTCGCCAAGAAGCTCGGCGGTCGCAACATCGACGGCGGCCAGCTGGCGATCCGCGGCGAGTTCGGCAATCTGACCGCCGACTATCGCTTCGACTATACCGACTCGCGCACCGTTGGCCGCGCGATGCAGAGCCTGGGCGTGATCCCCGACCAGTCGGGCGCGCTGCTGCAACCGATCGTCAACCTCCAGCCCTTCTTCGGCGGCATCACCAACATCGCCCCGAATTCGCGGCTCAAGGCAGTCGCGAACGCCACCAGCGCCGAGCATGTCGTGACCCAGGGTCACAGCCTGACCCTGGCCGTCAAGCCGAACGATCTCGTCACGCTGAAGAGCATCACCGCCTATCGCAAGTTCAAGCAGGACCCGAATGTGTATGACCTCGCCGCGAGCGGCGGTCTGCGGTTCACCTTCGGCCAGTTGGGCGCACTGATCACCCCGGGCCTGACCCCTGCGCAGATCCAGGCGGCCCTGTTCAACCCGGCCAATATTCCCGGCCCAAACGACTATTTCTTCTCGCTGCTCACCTCGCGTGACACCAGCCAGAAGCAGTTCAGCCAGGAATTCCAGATCCAGCTGGATGGCGAGAATTATGAACTGACGGCGGGTGCCTTCTACTTCCACGAGCGGTCGCCCGCGACCGACGTGCTGGGCATTTTGTCGCCGACGCCGAATGGCACGGTCGTACCGAGCCCGCTCGATGCGGTCTTCGGCAGCGGCCTGACCGACACGCTGTCGATCAACGACTCGATCGCCGGCTATGGTCAGCTGACCATCCATCTGGGCGACCGGATCGACGTCACCGGCGGCCTCCGCTACACGATCGACGACCGCAAGCTGAACATCAACGCGATTTCCAACGCGCAGGGCGGCGCCCTCGGCGTCGGCAAATATTCGGTGTCGTTCAACAAGCTGAACTACACCGGCATCGTGACCTGGCGGCCGACCGACGACTCCACCGTCTACGGCAAGATTTCGAGCGGCTATGTGGCTGGCGGCATTCTCAGTGGCATTCCGTACAAGCCGGAAACGCTGGTCGCCTACGAACTCGGCGCCAAGACGCAGATGTTCGACAACCGGGTCCGCCTGAACGTCGCGGCCTTCTACAGCGACTATAAGGACCTGCAGACGCAGAACTTCATCAACGGCCGCCAGTTCTTCGACAATGCGGGCAAGGCCAAGATCAAGGGCTTCGAAGTCGAGGCCGACGTCGTCCCGGTTCGCGGTCTCGTGCTCAGCGGCAATATCGGCTATGCCGATCTCGACTATAAGACGTTCATTCTGAATGGCGTCGAAGTCGCCGACGTGGCCCGTACCACCTATAACTCGACCTGGACGGGCCGCGTCTCGGCCCAATATGATGCTCCGGAATTCTCGAACGGCAGCCATCTCCAAGCGCGTATCGAGGGTCGTTACCGCAGCAAATATTATCTGACCTCGACGCCCTTCCGGAACCTCGCCGGACAGGTCGCGCTGGAGAATGAGAATAAGCAGCCCGGTTACTGGCTCGTCGATGGCCGCGTCGGCCTGATGAACGTTCCGGTAGGCAGCTCGAGCTTCTCGGTCTCGGCCTTCGGTCAGAACATCCTCGACAAGCAATATATCTCCTTCGGTGCGCCGGTGCTCTCGCTTGTGGGCACCTATGATCGCGGCCGCACCTACGGCGTCGAACTGGGCTTCGCCTTCTAAGATGCCGCAACCGCAGCTTGCCGGTCGTGTCGCGCTGGTCACTGGTGCCAGTCGCGGCATCGGCCGGGCGGTCGCTCAAAGGCTGGCGTCGGCCGGCGCGACGGTGGTTGTCACCGCGCGCTCGGTCGGCGCCCCAGCCCTTCAGAAGCGGTTCGGTGCCGACCATTTGGTCGCCGGAACGCTTGAGGAAACCGTCTCCCTTATCGAAACCGCAGGCGGCCGCGCCATCGCGCTGGCGGCCGACCTGGAAGACGAGGCCCAGCGCGGCACGCTGATCGATCGGACGATCGAGGCGGCCGGCGCAATCGACATCCTCGTCAACAATGCGGGCTTCGCCGATTATGCGCGCGTCGACGCGATGAGCGACGACACCTTCCGGCGAACCTTGCTCCACTATCTCGAAGTCCCCTTCGCGCTCAGCCGCGCCGCGATCCCCGCGATGAAGGCGGCCGGCGCAGGCTGGATCGTCAACATCGGCTCGGTCACCGCGATGCCGCCGCTCCGGCCTTATGCCGATTATGCGCGGGCCGGCGGGGACACCGTCTATGCCGCGACCAAGGCGGCGCTGAACCGGTTCAGCCAGGGGCTGGCCGCCGAACTGATCGACTGGAATATCGCGGTCAACGTGGTCGCACCGTCGACCGCAATCCGCACGCCCGGCGCCGACCAGCTGATACCGAGCGACTATCCGACCGAGGACGTCGCCTATATCGCCGCGACGGTGCTCGACATGTGTCATCTGCCTGCGGGCGAGCGTACCGGTCGGATCGCCTATTCGATGCAATGGCCGCACGACCAGCGGCTCGACGTGCGATCGCTGGACGGCCGGGACAGCCTGCCGCCGGCAGAACCGCCGGCCTGGTCGCATCCGGCAATAACAGGCTTGGCGGAATGGGCATGATGCAGAGACTGGACGGCAAGGTTGCGATCGTTGCAGGGGCTGGCGGGATCGGAACTGCGACCGCCTTGCGACTCGCCCGGGAAGGCGCCGGCGTGTTGCTCGGCGATCTCAACGGCGACGCCGCACGCGCCGATGCGGACGCGATGGCCGCCGAAGGCCTTCGCGTGATCGGCATGGCCTATGACCAGGGCGACGACGCATCGGTCGCAGCCCTTGTGGCGAAGGCGGTCGAGCATTTCGGCCGGCTCGATTTCATGCACGCCAATGCGGCCAACATGAAGGCGATCCGCGAGGATGGCGATGCGGTAACCATTTCCCTCGAGACATTCGATGCGACCGTGGCGGTCAACATGCGCGGGGTTCTCTCCTGCGCGCGCCACGCCCTTCCCCATCTCGTCGCAAACCGCGGCGCCTTCATCGTCACTTCGTCATCGGCAGCGCATATGGGCGAGCCCGAGCGCGTGGCCTATGCGATGACCAAGGCCGCAGTGAACGCGCTTGTCCGCCACATCGCCAGTCGCTGGGGCAAGGAGGGTGTCCGCGCCAATGCGATCGCGCCCGGCATGGTGATGACCGCGCAGATCAAGCAGAATATGCCGGTCGAGTTTCAGCAGCAGGTCCTCGCCGCGCACCGCCACTGGCGGCTGGGCGAGAGCGAGGACATCGCCGCGATGGTTGCGATGCTCTTCTCGCCAGATGGCGAGTGGATCAACGGCCAAGTGCTCGCCGTCGATGGCGGCGCCTCCATCCGTCCCTAAGGCTCCATCGCCCTGCCAAAGGCAGCGCGAAACCCTGGGGAGCTCAGTCGCCCGGGCCGAGGATCGTCGGATCGCCGATGTGCATCGACCATGTAACGTCGCGGCGAACGACCTTCCAGTGGCCCGCAACCTTCCGCCACCGATCGACATAGTCGCCATGCGTGTCGAAGATCCGGTCGGCGCGGTCTCCGCGTCCCTGATGTCGCGCCTGAACGTAGGTACGGGACAGCCACCCCTCGCCATCGGGCTCGATCGCGATGCTCCCGAGCAGGTGCTGCGACGGACCGCATCCGTCCAGGAAGGCGCGAAACTGCTCGCGCATGGCGGCGATTCCGGACTGCTCGCGACCGTCGCCATAATGGAAGCTCACCTCGTCCGCGAAGACGTCGCCCACCGACTCCCATGACCGCGAGTCGAGGATGCGGGCGAATCGAGCCAGCTGATTGCGTATCGCCTCACGCTGATTTTCCATAATTCGCTCCGAATCACCCTCTCCACTACGCAAAAGCTAAAGAGAATCGTCGCGAACCGCTATCTTTCCAGCGCATTTCCCTTGCCGCGTCGATATAAGTGAAATAGGTTCCGAAATAGCTTTACGCCATTGGAGAGGCTGCCCCCCGCGAGGGGCTCAAGCAGGAGAGCGGACATGGAAGACAATATCGCAGCGAAAGTGAGCGACGCCGACTTCGCCTATTATAACGGCACCGGCGCCAACATCACGACGCAGAGTTCGACGCTGATCAGCTCGTCGCCCTATCTCAACCATGCGGAGCTTCGCACGCTGATCGCGCAGGAAATGCTGCGCCGGAACGGCCCCGAGCTTCCGAACACCGCCTTCATCCCCAATGTGGTCAAGATCCTGATGGAGCTCGAGGACTGGCCCCGTATCTTCCAGCTGTTCGAGGAAGAGAAGGCGCGCCTGCCCGAGTTCAAGGCGTGGCTCGAAGGCCGCAAGATCTCGCTGTTCACGATGGACGAGCTCAAGGACCCGAAGCCCGGCACGCTGCGCTCGGTGATCCATGATTTCGTGGTCAACAGCGGCTACAATATGGACCACTTCTATCAGGGTATGGAAATCAAGACCGACTTCGATTTCTACATGAAGGAGCGGACCCACACCCACGATATCGAGCACATGATCACCGGGTTCGAGACGAACCATGCCGGTGAAGTCGCGCTGCTCGCCGCCAATTCGCGCGCGCTCTACAAATATTTCAAGCCGGAGCTCGCTGCCTTCTTCAACCGCGTCAGCACCTATCTGAAGGCGAAGACGACGATGAAGAGCGGCCTCTTCTATCCGGAGGCATTCAAGGTCGAGCTCGACGCAGAGGACATCGGCGCCGCCCAGGGCCGCGCCTGGAAGCACCCGCTCTTCCTGATCCCCTTCCGCGACTATCTCGACTGGCAGGTGCAGGACATCCGCGAGGAATATGGCATCACCAACCCGCCGCCTCCGGGCGAGTGGGCCTGGACGACCGCGGTCAGCGAAGACCCGCGCGGCGCCAATGACGACCATGCGATGGCAACCGCCGCCGAATAATCGTCATCCCCTTTTTCGTCAGGAAGGGCGTCGCCGGGCAACCGGTGGCGCCCTTTCTGTGTGCGGCCGCCTGCGCATGGCTCCACAATGGAGCAAAATGCCGCGCTTTTTCGCCGCCATTTCGCTTTGCCGCCGCTGCGGGGCTTGTTAGCGTCGGCGCACAAGGGGACGACATGCTGCTCAGCTATTTCATTGGGGCCTTACCGCATTTCCTGGCCTATTTCGCTGGCGCGGTCGGTCTCGCGCTCGCCTTCATGGTGCTCTACGTCCGGATCACCCCTCATCCCGAATTCGCGTTGATCCGCCAGGGCAACAGCGCCGCCGCGGTGCAACTTGTCGGGACCTTCCTTGGCTTCGCCATTCCCGTCGCGCTCGTGATCGCCCATTCGGTCAGCGCGATCGACATGCTTCTGTGGGGAGCGGTCGCGGCGCTCATTCAGGCGCTCGTCTTCTTCGCCATAGCGCGCCTGCTGTTCCGCGCGATAGAGGACCGGATCAGCAAAGGCTGCACCGCTTCCGGGATATTCGTCGGCGGCATCGGCCTCGGCATGGGTATCCTGCAAGCCGCCTGCATGGTTCCCTGAGCGTCGGCCGATGGACAAGAACGTCGCCCTGACCTCCTCGGTCGCAGCCGCGCTCATCGCTGTCTCCGCCTTGACGCCCTCGGCCGAGCCCCAATGGGAAGACCCGGTGGCGGATCTGGACACGGCAGTCTGCGTAGACAGCCAGGGGTACAGGGTCGCCGACCCCAACTGCCATGAAGGCGACACCAACGGAAGCGGCAGTTCGGCGCATGGCGGCGGGCGGTGGTTCTACCTCAATCGCGGTGCCCGCCTGCCCTTCCTGCTCGATTCCGTATCGGGCGCAGCGCAGGACGGCAGTGGATCTTACGAACGCCGCCCCGGCATATCCTATTATCAGGCGCCATCTTCGGTAAACATGACCCGGTCCAGGGCGGTATCGCGTGGTGGACTCGGCTCCAGCGGGCGGCGCTTCGGGGGCGGCTGGTCCTGAGCCGATGGAGCGGCGCAACCGCGAAGCCCGTGCCGACTGGCGCAGGCGTGTCGAGCGCCTCGGGCTGATTTGGCACAGCGACGGAGCCAATGTCTATTGGGACGAAACCGTCCATTATGCGCTCTGCGCAGCGGACGTCGAACGGATTGAAACCGCAACCGAGAATGTCCATGCCCTGTTCGTCGAGGCAGGCGCCCACATGGTCCGTAACCCGGCGTTGATGCAGCATTTCGGTATTCCGGTCTATTGCCGCCAGGCGATTGCCGACAGTTGGCGCGATCAGCCGCCGGCGCTCAACGTCGGCCGCTTCGACTTCGGCTACGATGGGTCGGACGAACCAAAGCTGTACGAGTTCAACTGCGACACCCCCACCGGCATGCTCGAAGCGGCGGTCGTCCAGTGGGACTGGAAGGAGCAGTGTTTTCCCGAACATGACCAGTTCAACAGTCTCCACGACAAGCTGCTGGCGCGGTGGCGCCGGCTGGCGCGCTCCCTGCCGGGCCGCAGGGCCTGGTTTACCCACGCGGCAGACCCGTCGCACGAAGACACCATCACCACGACCTATCTGCGCGATCTGGCCGAGCAGGCAGGGATCGCCACGCGGGCAATATTGATCGGCGACATCGGGATCGACGAGGACGGCCGCATCGTCGATCTCGACGACTATCTGATCAGCACGATCTTCAAGCTCTATCCCTGGGAATGGATCGTCGACGAGCGCTACGGACCCGAGATCGTCCGGAACCTGCCGGCAACGCTGTGGATCGAGCCGATCTGGAAGATGCTCTGGAGCAACAAGGCCATACTCGAGCTGCTGTGGAAGTTGTTTCCCGGCCATCCGAACCTGTTGCCGGCATCGAGCACCCGTGACGCGATCGGCGACAGCCATGTCGCCAAACCCTTTCTCTCACGGGAAGGCGCAAATATTCGGGTGGTGGAAGCGGGAAAGGTGATCGCCCAGTCGGAGGGCAATTATGCCGCCGATCGCCTGCTGTACCAGCAGAGGTTCCGATCGGACGGATTCGACGGATTTCACCCGGTCATCGGGTCGTGGATCGTCGATGGCGAAGCCGCCGGGGTCGGCATTCGCGAGGATGGGCTCATCACCGGCAACATGGCGCGCTTCGTACCGCACATCATCGACGGTTGAGGAATCGGCGCCTGCCTTACTCTGTCCTGCGAGACGCATGAAAAAGGGACGGAGGCCATGGCCCCCGCCCCCAAATCATGACCTCTCGGTCCTCGCCTTTACTCGGCCGCTTCGAGCGCCCGCTGTTCGGCGGCGGCTTCCGACGGCGCCAGATATTCGCCCGGGCGATTGCCGGTATACTGGCCGTCGGCGAAGGTCTTCACGCCGTTGACGAGCGTCAGGCGCATCGGCGCGGCCTGGCGGGTGAAGCGCCAGGTGGTACCGCCGTCGCCGTCCGGAACGTCGAAACGCTTCTCCATGTCGCGATAGGCGATCTCGTCGAGGTTGAAGACCACGACGTCGGCACGACGGCCGGCCTTGATCTCGCCGGTGTCGTGCAGGCCGAAGAAATTGGCCAGCTTGCCGGTCTTGATGTGGATCGCCTGCTCCAGCGAGATCATCTCGTTCTTCACATATTTGGTGAACAGCAGGATATTCTCGCCGCCGCCGCACAGCATCTGCAGATGCGCGCCGGCATCGGAGATGTTGCCGACCGAGCGGGGGTCGTTCATCAGCTCGACGGTCAGCGCCTCGTCCTTGGGGAAAGGCGCCATGTGC
This sequence comes from Rhizorhabdus phycosphaerae, assembly GCF_011044255.1. Lineage (NCBI taxonomy): Bacteria > Pseudomonadati > Pseudomonadota > Alphaproteobacteria > Sphingomonadales > Rhizorhabdaceae > Rhizorhabdus > Rhizorhabdus phycosphaerae. The sequence goes on along the minus strand of NZ_CP049107.1, from coordinate 3,360,560 downwards.
ACGGTCGAGCGCGTCCCATTTTCGAGGATCCATTGCGCCATCGCGTCCGAGCGATGGAGACCCCGGCTGTCGGCGAAGTCCTTTAGCGTGATGCCGACGGGGCCTGCACCATTCTCGCTGTCGAGCAGATAGAGATCCTGCGGGTTGTTCATCGGCGAATGCGGCCAAGCCTTGGTGTCCCAGCTTTCGCGGGCGCGGGCGCGCCAGTCCGCATCGGCCAGCAGCCGCGCCTTTTCCTCATGCGTCTCGGCCAGCACGACCTCGTGCCAGACATAGTCGTTCGACTGGGCGAAGATCAGCGACTTGATCAGGCTGAGCGTGCTGGTCGGCGAGACATGGGCATAGCCCGGCCAGATGTCGGCGCCCTCGGCACGCAGGCGGCCCAGCGTCTCCTGCAGCTTCGGCAATATGTCCTTCTGGAATTCCAGCGTGGGCACCGCGCCGGCGATCTGCATGCGGATACCGCGGCCCTTGGTCAGGCGACCGAGACGTTCCAGGCTGGCCGGGCCCGTCTTCCGCATGAAGGTGTCGATGATGCACTGATAGGTCGTGCCCGGATAACGCTGCATAACGTCGAACAGCGCCTCGAACTCGGCATCGTCGGCAAGCAGGGTCGGAATGGCGCGATCGTCGCCGTCATGGTCGTGCAGATTGTCCGACATGCCGAGCGCGCCGGCCGCCAAGGCGTCCTCGAGCAGTTCCGCCATGCGGGCAATCTCGTCGGCGGACGCGGCACGCTCCCAGGCTTCGATGCCCATGGCGGCGAGGCGCAGCGCGATATGGCCGACAAAGGCCGAGTAGTTGGTCGGCACGGTGACGTTGCGTGCCATCGAGGCCTTATATTCGGACCAGGTCTCCCAATCCCAGGGGACATGCTGCAGGAAGGGCTTGAGGGGAATGTCCTCGAAGAAGGAGAAGATCTTGATCATCTCCATCTGCGCGGCCTTTTCTTTCGACAGCGGAGCGGCGGTGAAGCCGCAATTGCCGAGGATCACGGTCGTCGCGCCATTGCCGGGCAGCGGGTCGAGGTCGGGCTGCCACCACATCGTCGCGTCATAATGGGTGTGGCTCTCGATGAAGCCAGGCGTGACATAGCAGCCTGCGGCATCGAAAACCTCTTCCCCGGCGCGCGGCGCAAGGCCTGCGCCGACCTCGACGATCCGGCTTCCCTCGATGCGGACGTCGGCGTCGAACGCCTTGGCGCCCGTTCCGTCGACGACCTTACCGCCGCGAATAAGCATATTTGTCATATGAACTACTCCAATCCTACTTTCACTCTGCGGCAATGGCGGTCGGCTCGAGCACGGCGGCCGGCTCCAGGAAGGCGCCCGGCTTGGCTCCGGTGTAGGCACCGTTGCGGAAGGTCGCCTCGCCATTGACCAGGGTCAGCTTCATCGGTGCAGGCTTGCGGGTGTAGCGCCAGGTGATGCCACCCTTGCCGTCGGTGACGTCATAGACCTTCTCCATGTCGTGCTGCTCGATCTCGGCGAAATCGAACACGACCAGGTCGGCACGCTTGCCGGTCTTCACCTCGCCGATGTCGGTCAGGTGGAAATGGTTGGCGAGCTTGCCCGTCATCGAGTGGACCGCTTCTTCCAGGCTGATCGCCTTCTGATCGCGGACATATTTGGTCAGATAGACGAGATTCTCGCCGCCACCGCAGAGCATCTGGAGATGCGCGCCGGAGTCGGTGATGTTGCCGACGGTCTTCGGGTCGCGGATCATGTCGACCACCACTTCGTCGTCCATGTCGAACGGCGCCATGCGCACCGTCGAGAGAACGCCGTTGCGCAGCAGCCACTCCGCCATCGCGTCCGAACGGTGCAGGCCCAGTTCCTCGGCATATTCGAGCAGCGTGCAGAAGGGGCCGGCGCCATTGTCCGAACCCAGCTTGGTCAGCAGCAGCATGCCGGGGTTGTTCATCGGCGACTGCGGGTAGCATTGCGTGTCCCAGCTCTCGCGGGCGCGGGCGCGCCATTCCGGATCGCGCAGCAGCTTCTCTTTGGCCTCGGCCCCATCGGCCAACACGACCTCGTGCCAGACATAGTCGTTCGACTGGGCGAAGATCAGCGACTTGTAGAGGCTGAGCTGGCCGGTCAGCGGCACATGGGCATAGCCGGGCCACACGTCGATGCCATCCTTGCGCATCTGCTCGACGCGCTCGCGCATCGGCTGCAGCAGATATTTCTGATAGGCGACGGTCGGGATCGCGCCGGTCAGCTGGGTGCGCAGATTGCGGCCCTTGAGCAGCTTCGCCATGCGGTCGGTCTGAGCCGGGCCGGTGTCGCGCATCAGCGCAACGTCGATGATGCACTGGAAGGTCGAGTTGGGATAACGATCGAGCACGTCGAACAGCGCCGAG